>JAILQS010000036.1 GCA_024698865.1 Lachnospiraceae bacterium
TTCCATTCGTTTGATAAAACTGTGGGCATGGGCAGCTTTTGCTGCTTCTATCACTTCTTCTCTTGTCGCGTCCGGTTTTCCGACTGCGATATTTTCTAACACCGTTCCTTCAAACAGCCAGGTATCCTGTAACACCATTCCGTAAGCACTACGCAAACTCTTTCTCGTATACTCTCGATAGTCTTTTCCACTGATTCTAATCTGCCCCCGGTTGATTTCATAGAATCGCATCAAAAGATTAATTAACGTCGTCTTTCCGCAGCCGGTCGGTCCCACAATTGCAATCCGCTCACCCGGTTTTACGTCAAGATTCAAATCTTCTATCAGTGCCTTATCTTCCTCGTAGGAAAAAGCCACATTTTCCAGAATAACCTCTCCATTTGCATGCACAAGTTCTACCGCTGTTTCTTTGTCCTTGGTCTGCGGTTCTTTATCTATAAACTCAAATATTCGCTGTGCACATACAAGCGCATTCTGGAACTCCGTCACTACGCCGGAGATTTCATTAAACGGCTTGGTGTACTGGGTTGCATAACTTAACACGCAAGAAAGCTGGCCAACCGTGATTCCATGTGTAATGCATAAAATACCACCAGACACTCCCGCCAATGCATATACTACACTATTAATAAATCTGGTTCCCGGATTCACAAGCGAAGAGAAAAAGGTGGCTTTCAGGGAACGTTCCCGTAACTGTTCATTTATTTCTACAAAACGTGCAAATGACTTTTCTTCATATCCGTTCGCCTTCACCACTTTCTGATTTCCTATCATTTCATCAATCAAAGCCGTCTGTTGTCCTCGAATATCGGACTGGTCCTGAAACAGATGAAAGGTTTTGCCGGCGACAAATGCTGCAAACAGCAAGGAAAGCGGTGTCACAAGCACGATTATGGCTGCAAGAAGCGGATGGATGGAAATCAACAATCCAACTGTTCCAACAATTGTGATAAGAGCCGTGAAAAGCTGCGTAAATCCAAGCAAAAGTCCATCCGAAAACTGTTCCACATCTGCAATAATGCGACTAACAATCTCGCCGGTACTGCTAGCATCAATTTCTTTGAGCGGAAGTATTTCTAATTTGTCAATGGCGTCATTTCTTATTTTCTTAACTACATGATAGGTAATGTAATTGTTGCTCAGATTCATAATCCACTGTGCAAGCGCTGTGGCAAGTGCCGTAACAATTCCGATACGGATAATCGGATACAATCCCGCAAAGTCAATCTTTCCGGCTTTTATTATTCTGTCAATGCCTTCTCCGAAAATTACAGGCATATAAAGCGAGCCTGCCACAAATAAAAATGCCATGATAAGAGATAACAGCACGAAGATACCATACGGTTTCAAATACAATAATATCCTGCGATATGTGTCCGTATTTTTCATTCTTTTCATGCTTCCACCTCCTTCGGATACTGGGAATCATAAATCTCTCTGTATATTTCACAGTGTTCCAATAATTCCGTGTGTGTTCCGATTCCGGCAATCTGTCCCTCATGCATCACAACAATCCGGTCTGCACCCTTCACAGAAGCCACACGCTGGGATACGATAAATACGGTAGTATCTGTCAATGTGCTTAACGCATTTCGAAGCATCTTATCCGTGTACATATCAAGTGCCGAGGCGCTATCATCCAAAATCAGTATCTCCGGCTTACGAACCAAAGCCCTTGCTATCGAAATACGTTGTCTCTGACCTCCGCTTAAGTTTTTGCCGGCAGCAATAATCGGCATATCCAGACCTTTTCCTTTTTCCCGGACAATCTCCATCGCCTGTGCTAAGGTAAGCGCTTCGTACATATCATCATCTGTTGCATTTTCATTGGCAAATAAAAGATTGTCGCGTAGCGTTCCTTCAAACAATACCGTTTTTTGCAGAACGATACCGATTTTCTTTCGAAGGGTTGAAAGCTCGTAGTCTTTTACATTTTTACCGTCTACGAACACCTCTCCTTTTCTTGCATCATAGAATCTTGGTATCATGTGTACCAGAGAGGTTTTACCACTACCGGTACCACCTATAATTCCGATTGTCTCTCCGGGTAATACCGAAAAACTGATTTCTTCCAGGGAATCCTCCGCGCTTTCTTTGTAGCGAAGACAGGCGCCCAGAAATTCTACTTTTGCTACCTCGTTCCGGTCGCCACCGGCATCTTGGCCGCTTTTTTGTGTAGCGTCTTCCTGACCATTCATTGTCGCGGTTCCTTCTTCCATAGAACCCGTCGTATCCAAAACATCTGCAACCCGGTCCGCGCAGGCAAGCGCTTTATTGATTGTAACGAGCAGATTGGCAAACTTCACAAGCTCCACAAGTATCTGTGCCATATAGTTCACCAATGCCACTACATCACCCTTTAATAGAATGCCTTCCTCCACCTGCAATGCTCCACTGTAAATGATTCCAAGTGTTATCAGATTGACAATGATAAATGTGATTGGAGAAGCAATTACGGATATTTTACCAACAAATAACTCAAGCTCTGTGTACACCTCATTTTCTGTACGAAACGTTTCCCGCTCTTTTTCTTCTCTTCCAAAGGCACGAATCACCCTGACACCCTGTATATTTTCTCTTGTCAAAAGAAGCAGATGATCGAGTTTTTTTTGCACCTTTTTATAGCCCGGAATCGTAAATGCCATAACGCCATATACCACGGCACTTAAAAGAAGGATTGCCGCTACAAACCAGAGCGCAACTTTACTATTCACATAAAACGCCATAATCATTGCTCCAAAAACAACAAAAGGTGAACGCAAAAACAGACGGAGCGTCATATTCACTCCGTTCTGTAATTGGTTCACATCACTTGTCATTCTGGTAATCATAGTGGATGTACCGATGGTATCTATTTCAGAAAAGGAAAGACTCTGTATATGTTCATACAGTGCTTCCCTGAGTTTGGCGGCAAATCCACACGCCGCCTTTGCAGCAAAGAACTGCGCGATTACAGATACTGTCAAACCCAACAGCGCGATAAAGACCAGTAACGCACCCATTTTGACAATATAAGATTTATCACCGTTTGCCACTCCGGTATTGATAATTGCCGCCATTACCAGCGGAACAAACAATTCCAAAAGTGCTTCTATCATTTTAAATAGCGGTCCAAGGACACTTTCTTTTTTATAATCCCGTAAATAAATCAATAATCGTTTCATGCAGTTCCTTTCTACAAGCAGTTCTATTTTTTAAGACCGGGTCTAAGCTTTGTTAGATAAACAGATTTACATTCGACTGCTCTGCATCTCCAAGGTATGAAGCCACGCCTGCAAGCTCCACTCCATCAATCAGCTCTTCCTTGCGAATTCCCATTACATCCATAGACATTGTGCAGGCAACCAGACGGATTCCACTATCCATTGCTGCTTTCATCAAGTCTTCGAGTGTGCTTACATTCTTATCTTTCATGACTTTTTTCATCATTGCGGTTCCCATTCCGCCCATATTCATCTTGGAAAGTTTTAATTTCTTACTTCCTCTTGGCATCATGGCACCAAACATTTTCTCAATAAAGCTCTTCTTCACAGATACCTTCTGATTCTTACGAAGCGCATTCAGTCCCCAGAAGGTAAAGAACATCGTAACAGGTCTTCCCATCGCTCTTGCTCCATTGGCAATAATGAAGGAAGCGAGTACTTTATCCAGGTCTCCGTCAAATACAATCAGTGTTTTTCCCTCCGGAGCACCTACCGCCGTATTTTCTGCAGCAGCAGCTTTCGTCTCACCGTTTCCTTTCTGCAGCACAACCACTTTTGCCATTCCGTCTTTTTCTTCTCCGACAAAACGATTGCCGGTTCGTTCGCACCAGGTTTTTACGTCAACCGGAAATCCCGGATCTGTTGCGCGTACCTGTATAACATCGCCGTCTTTCAGACCGTTCATGGTTTCATTTACTTTCATGATTGGTCCCGGGCACTGCATTCCACAGCAGTTAAGCGCTACGGTTGCAGAATTTGCAATCGCATCATTCGTAGTTTCGGCCGCTTTAACTACAGGAGCATTTGCCTGACCGTTTGTCTGCGAATCCTTTGTATTGCCCGCGTCTTTAAAACCGTATTTCTTGTGAAGCTGTCTGTATAACGTACTTCCGCCGGAAATCACCTTTACATCAAAGAAACCGTTCTGGCGAAGGATTCTTGCGGCGTTATAAGCACGCACACCAATCGCACAGTATACGTAAATGGTCTTTTCTCTGGAAAGTTCATCGATTCTCTGTCTTAACTGTCCCAAAGGAATATTCACAGAACCCGGAATCGTGTATAAGTTTGCTTCCATTACTTCACGAACGTCCAACAATACACTGTTATCTGCAAAATCTTTTGCTTTTGCAAGTTCATCATACTCCAATGGATCTACGAATTCCACAAGTCCTTTCAAAATATTTTCTGCTGTAAATCCAAGCATATTAACCGGATCTTTGGCAGATGAAAATGGTGGTGCATACGCCGTTTCCATTTCCATAAGGTCGGTTACATTTCCTTTCATTCCGATGATTGTGGCAATCGTATCAATACGTTTATCTACGCCGTCCTCACCGATAATCTGTGCTCCAAGCACGTTTCCTGCCGCATCAAAAATAAGCTTCATAGTCAAAAATACTGCATTTGGATAGTAACCGGCATGAGACTTTTGTAAAATTGTAGCCGTATAATAATCTTTATTCTTTTCTTTTCCTCTGGCCTTTAGGTCTTTTTCGTTAAATCCGGTACTTGCAACGTTCAAATCGAACACTTTCGCAATACTTGTACCTAACACACCACAGTAAGTCTTGATGTCTCCGTTGATAACATCTGCGCAAATACGAGCCTGACGGTTGGCAGGTCCTGCAAGCGGCACCATGGTATTTTCTTCTTCCATACGACTTTTCACGCAGGCTACGTCACCTACCGCGTAGATATGATCGTATTTGGTACGCATATAATCATTTACAAGCACACCTCCGCGAGGACTCAGTTCAAGACCGGCATCTTTTGCCAGCTGATTGTTTGGACGAATACCAATAGACATAATGACCATATCACAGGCAATGCTATTATTGCTTTCTAAGAGCACCTGTATTTTGCCCTGAGCAGCATCCGCATTTTTCTTAAATCCTGTAACTCCGTCCTCAAGTAAAACTTTCGTGCCGTTGTCCATAATATTGTTATACACAAGTCTTGCCATATCTTCATCGAGGGGTGTCATCAGCTGTTTCTGTTTCTCCACGATGGTGACATTTAA
>JAILQS010000060.1 GCA_024698865.1 Lachnospiraceae bacterium
TATACTCAGTCGGGGTACAAGCTCCGACTGAGTTAAACGCTCCGCGAGGATGCGCACGGATTCGGACAGGAATTTGTCTGCTGAAGCAGACCCGAATCCGGCGCGCAAGACTCGCGAGCGAGTCTTGACTCAAAAATCGGGTGCTTCTCAAAAATGATTTTGAGAAGCACCCGAAGCTTTTGTTAAATGAAATATATAAATATTAATCGCTTATATTAGAGATTAAATGAATAAAAGCTGGTATAAATCTTTACACTTGTATATGGTACAGAAGGGAAACTGATTTTATTGGTAACCGTTTTACCAGGCTGTGCATAATTGAATCCCCAGCTGTAGGCAACAGGTGTGGAACCATTGTAGAATACACATCCTACATATGCCGAAGCTTTTTTTGTTCCTACGTCAGTTATAGTATAGTGGATACCATCAGCAAGTGTCTGGGTAGTTAAGCTGTATTTACTGCTGTTTTTCAAATCAGAGTAATACTCATTAACCGGTGCACTGTTGATTTTTACAGAAACACTATCGAAAGTGATTTTTTTGTGGTTTGCATCATATGGGATAGATGCATATGTTGCAAAACTTGAATTTCCGTTAATATCACAGGAACTAACATCTTTCATTGCAACAAGCTTTCCGGACTGGTAGAAGGAAACTGTTGCTGTACAGCTATGAACGTGATATTTGGTAGGGTTGTTAAGTACTACCAATACTCTATCTGTTCCGGATAAAACGGCGTGCGATTCGGTGATTTTTGCAGCTACATCAATATCCGGTACGGTTACATAACAGTTGTAGCGCATGTTACCAACTTTTGCAGTAATAGTTGCATAACCTTTTGCAATCGCTTTTACCACACCTTTAGAGGAAACGGTAGCAATTTTTTTGTTGTTACTTGTCCATTTTACTTTTCTTTTGGAAGAAAGTTTTAAAGTATAGGTGTTACCACCCTGCAAAGTTATAAATGAAGTATTCAACTTTGGAGACTCTACGGTTACTTTACATTTGAGTTTTTTGCTGCCGACTTTAGCAGTAATTACGGCGCTTCCTTTTTTAACACCGGTAACTTTTCCGTTGCTTACTTTGGCAACTTTCTTTTTGTTACTGCTCCAGGTTACAGATTTACCACCTGCATTTTTTACTTTGAGTTTTGAAGTCTCTTTTACAGAAATAATGAGACTCTTCTTGGAAAGTGATGCTGCTTTTGCTTCTGCTTCTTTTACGTTACAGGTACTGATGCCTGCAATGAGTAAAGCGAATACAAAGACAGAAATCATTGATTTTAAAATCTTTTTCATGTTAAAAAACCTCTCTTTAATAATACCTTTATTGATGTAATACCGAAAAAACAATCCGGTATCTTAAACATCTGTACTAGTATAATTGATAGTTTTCTGGAACGCAATCAAAATAAAAAAATTGGTAGTATAGTCCTACATATAGTACACCAACTACCAATTTCTCTTATATTTTGTGGGTTTTATAATGTTTTACGCTTTCCACTTCATTGCAAGGGAGCCGACAAACTCTTCATTACTCTTCTTGTATGTAAAACATCCGTATGCACCGTTTACAACGGCAAATTGCGGTCCTTTATGTCCAATGTCAACATCATATAGGATAGGCACGTTAAAGTCGCTTAAAACGGACGTAACGGCCTCCTCGTAGGTGGTATCCGTTTCGGTAGAGAAAAAACAAGGTCTGCCAAAGACGAATCCGGCAACATTTTTGAACCAGCCGGCTTCTTTTAAGCGCCATAACCCTCTTGTAAGTGCTTCGCTACTTAGCGCAAAGCTTTCCAGATACCATACAATCTTATCATCGTAGTAGCGGTCAAGAAATTCTTTTACACCGTCAAAGCGTGTACCACAAATATCCAACAAGACATCGAGGCAACCGCCAAGAAGTCGGCCTTCGATGGTAACGTCCTGATTACCTTCGGATTTCCAGCAGACTTTTTTGTCTTTTGCATAGCTCTCAAGCCCTGTTATTTTGTCGTGAAATGCATCTTCATGCCAGTCAAAATGATTTTGTACCGGGCAGTTTCCGGTAAGAAGCTTAAAATCGTTTTGTACGGACGAATGCCACTCTTCCATTCCGAAATCATTAAAGTTATTACCGTATATTGTGGCAATATCACACAGTGTCGTTATGGTAAACGTTAAACAGGTATTATCGGAATACCCCTGATACCACTTTGGATTTTGTTTTATGGAATCAAAATCAATCAGACTCAGCATTTCACACATAAAGTCGCCACCTTTTGCGGAAACGATTGTCTTGATGTGAGGAGCTTCAATCAGTTCCATGAATTCCTTTGCTCTTTGCTCTTTCGAGGCGCTTCTGCCTTTTTCACTTTTTCGAACGGAAGCTGTTTCGTACACGTGAAATCCCTTGCGCTCTAAAGTGGCGATGCCATTTTCCAGGCGGTGAATATCAACGTCTTTGCTGTTGCCATCCGATGGAGCACAGATACCAATCGTATCGCCCGGTTTTAAAAAGTCAGGATATATCATACTTGTGTCTCTCCTTTCGGGGTGTCTGACAGATGTAATGTAATGAAATAAGGTGCGTAGGATTACATCTTACGAAACGCGTGAGCCAAGATAATAGAAATTCTTGCACTCGTCAAGTCTTACCGTTACCAACTGTCCGATGAGGGATTTGTCTCCTTCAAAATGAACCAGCATATTGTTGGACATTCTTCCGGTAACCAGTGTATCGTCTTGTGAATTTTCTTCTTCCACAAGAACTTCTACTTCCATTCCTTCCATTCTCTTAGAACGTTTGGCGGAAATAGTCTGAATTTCATCTAACAGGCGCTGGAATCGCTCTTTTACTACATCTTCCGGAACCTGATTATCCATGGTTGCGGCCGGTGTTCCGGTACGTTTGGAATAAATGAAGGTATAGGCGCTGTCGTATTCCACTTTACGAACAACATCTAAAGTCTCTTCAAAATCTTCCTCGGTCTCACCCGGGAAACCAACGATAATATCCGTAGTCAGGGAAATATCCGGAATGGCAGCTTTGATATCCGCCACCTCTTGCAGATACTTCTCTTTTGTGTAATGACGATTCATTTTCTCAAGTAAACGACTGCTTCCGGATTGTACCGGCAGATGCAGATGATTACAAATCTTCTTGGAATTCTTCATAACTTCAATCAAATCCGGAGATAAATCCTTTGGATGGGAAGTCATAAAACGAATGCGCTTAAGTCCCTCAATCTTCTCTACTTCTTTCAGTAACTGGGCAAAAGTAATCGGGTCGTCCAGATTTTTACCGTAGGAGTTTACGTTTTGTCCTAACAGCATAATTTCAACGACACCATCAGCAACCAGTAATTCGATTTCGCGAATAATATCGATTGGATTACGGCTGCGTTCTCTTCCACGTACATACGGAACAATACAATAACTACAGAAGTTATTGCAACCAAACATAATATTTACGCCGGCTTTGAATGAATATTTACGCTCGCTTGGAAGGGATTCGACAATCTTGTCGGTATCCTTCCAGATATCAATAATCATACGATCTTTAGCTTTTGTTTTCTTAGTGGTAAGACGCTGGTTTTCGAAAGAAGTCCAGAGTAATTCCGCAAATTTATAAATATTATGTGTACCAAATATGATATCTACAAAGGTATAGCTGGTACGGAGTTTCTCTACAACCGTCGGCTCCTGCATCATACATCCGCAAAGTGCAATCTTCATATTCGGGTTTTGTTTCTTTAACTTCTTCAGATATCCCAGTCGCCCGTAAACTTTCAGGTTAGCGTTTTCACGTACGGTGCAGGTGTTGTAAATAACGATATCCGCTTTTTCGTCTTCGGTGATTTCATAGCCGATTGTTTCTAGGATACCGATGATTTTCTCACTGTCACGCGCATTCATCTGGCAACCAAAGGTAACGGTACAAGCTTTCAGTGGACGACCAAGTTCGTCGGAAAGCTTTTTCACGTACGCGCTTGCTTTTTTCATAAAATAGTATTGGCGTTCCGGCTCGGTATCCGGTGCCTCTTTTGTAATATCGATTAATTCTAATTTTTCTTTAATCTTAATTTTATCCATATAATTTCTCTTTCTAATTTTTGATTTGCAAAACACAATTACTCTGCAAACCCCATTGTATTTATTCGCTTAATTTGTGAAGGAAAATACCACTGCGAAGTTTTGGCTCAAACCAGGTGGATTTTGGCGGCATTAAAAGACCGGCATCTGCAACCGCAAACAACTCACCGATGGAAGTCGGATACATTGCAAAGGATACTTTCATATCACTGTCAGCGCGTCGTTTTAATTCCTCCAGACCACGAATTCCGCCGATATAGCTGATACGTGGGTCTGTACGTGGGTCTTTGATGGCAAGGATTGGATCCAGTAAGTATTTTTGCAGAATAGATACATCTAATGCATCCACCGGATTCACAAAGTTGGTATCACCGTTAAAGGTGAGTGCATACCAGTTGCCGGAAAGATACATTCCGACTTCCCCTTTCTTTCCCGGTCTGTAAGGGGTTTCTCCCATATTTTCAATGGCAAAATTCTTAGATACTTCCATAAGGAATTCGTCTTCGGATAATCCGTTTAAATCTTTTACGCTTCGGTTATAATCCATAATCATCAGACTTTCGTCTGCAAACAAAACGCTCAGGAAATAATTAAACTCTTCCTTGCCGGTATATCCCGGGTTCTCTTCTCTTCTTTTCAGGCCGACTTTAACAGCAGAAGCAGCTCTGTGATGTCCGTCGGCAATGTAGATTTTATCCATATTCGCAAAAATGGATGAAATCTTTGCAACCAGATCTTTATCTTCAATTTTCCATACGTGATGGGAAATGTGGTCTTCGCTGGTGAATTCGTATAATTTGTCGTTTTCCATCACCTGGCGCATTATTTTATTGAGTTCTTCCTGACCGCGATAGGCAAGGAAAATAGGACCGGTGTGTGCATCGCAGGTATCTACATGGCGGATACGGTCGAGTTCTTTTTCTTCGCGCGTATTTTCGTGTTTCATAACAGTTCCATTCAAATAATCATCGATGGAAACACAGGCAACGATACCTGCCTGGGAACGTCCGTCCATAACCAGTTCGTATATGTAATAGCATTCGTTCCAATCCTGGGTGTAAATGCCTTTTTGGATTTGATCCGTGAGCATTTCTTTCGCCTTTTCGTATACTTTATCACTGTACATATCCGTATCATCCGGAAACTGTGTTTCGGGTCTGTCAATATTCAAAAAAGAATATGGTTTGTTTGCTACTGCCTCTTTTGCTTCCTGACGGTTATATACGTCATAAGGAAGTGCTGCGACATCCTTTACAAATTCCGCAGCCGGTCGAATTGCTCTAAAAGGTTTTACTGTTGCCATAAGATCTCCTCCATTTCATTTTTCATTGTGTTGTAATAATATATTGTGTCAATAGTTTCATCGTGCTCTTCTAACGGAAGTTTATCAACGATTTGAAAGTCGTAGCCAATGCCGATGGTAAATACTCTATCCCGTACCGTTTTTTTCAGATAGGTGTCATAATAACCGCCACCATAGCCGATACGATAAATCCCCAAAGAAGTATTTTTACAAAAGGCAAGGCCGGGAACAAACATTACAGCCGATTGCGTTGCCGGGTCAAATACGGGTTCGTTACCGGTTGGTTCTAAAATTCCCTGATAGCCTTCCACCAAATCATTAAGACGTTTGATTTCATAAAATTCCATATGACGTTTGCCTTCTACCTTTGGCACGTAAACCCTCTTGCCGCAAGCGATGGAATCTTCGATCAACTGTCTCGTTGGAAATTCACTGTTGTAAGAGACATAGACTAATATGTTTTCTGCATTTTTATAACACGTCTGTTCCGGGATGAAATTTTGAAAACACTGTGCTATCTTCTCTATGTTGCACGCAGTCGTGCGGTCGTTTGCAAGCGCGGCAAACATTTGATTTCTACGTGCAAGCAGTTCTTTTCGAAATAAAGTTTTGTCCATATTTACTCCAAATTATTTTTTATGTACTTTATTAATACTTCCATCCGGATTAACGATAGAAATGTTTTCAATCTGACTAACGAGATTGCCTTTTACGGAATCAATATAGTCTCTTCGAAGCTTTGCCTGCTCTTCTTTTTCTGCAGGCGTTAAACCTTCAGCTTTTGATTTGTGGTATAACTCGTTAATACGAGCAATTTTTTCGTTCATTGTCATTGCCATAACAGGTTCCTTTCTGTTGCGATATCTATTCATTGTTGTTTTCCAGATAATTGATTACGTGGAAATGTTCTATCTTATGTGCTTTGAATAAAGTTCCAATTGGTTCTCCGTTTATAACGCGATAAATGTTACCGATGTCTTCTCCGTTGGCAATTACCATATCAGCGCCGGAGTCACAGGCAATTTTGGCAGCGGAAATCTTTGTTGTCATACCTCCGGTTCCAAGAGAACTGTTGCTGTCTTTCGCCATGTTATCGAGGCGTTCATCTACTTTTTCAACGTAATCGATGAATTTCGCGTCTTTGTTGACGTTGGGATCGTCGGAATATAATCCGTCAATATCGGACATAAGAATTAATAAATCAGCATCCACGATTGCGGCTACAATCGCAGATAACGTATCATTATCCCCAAATTCAATTTCGTCCGTAGATACGGTATCATTTTCATTTACAATCGGAACAACGCCGTAGGACAATAACTCACGGAAGGTGTTGCGGGCGTTGGCGCGATTTACTTTATTAATCATGGTATATTTGGTCATTAAAACCTGAGCAGTCGTCTGGTTATATTCCGCAAACAGCTTCTGATAGACCATCATAAGCTTTGCCTGACCGATTGCCGCACACGCCTGACGCTGGGAAAGCTCGGTTGGTTTTTGTTTTAAACCAAGTGCTTTGCGACCAACGGCGATTGCACCGGAAGAAACCAGAACGACTTCTTTATTCTGATTTCTAAGGTCTGTAATGATACGAACCAGTTTTTCTAATTTGATCAGATTCAAAGCTTCTGTTTCCGGATGTGTTATCGTGGTAGATCCAAGTTTAATGACAATTCTTTTCTTATCTTTTAATAATTCGCGATTCATAATTATCTCCATATTTCTGTATGTGGTATCCATCACGTTATACCACAAATTTTATGTTTCGTAAAGGTATGTAAGGCGTTTTGCCTTAATTAGCAGTATCAATAAACTGCATAGCGACTGCTTCCGATACTTTGATTCCATCCATTGCAGCGGACACAATTCCACCGGCATATCCGGCACCTTCGCCACAAGGGAAAATGCCTTCCCATTCGGTTTGTAGTTGCTCATTCCTAAGAATGCGTATCGGAGATGAAGTACGCGTTTCAATGCCTGCCAATAATGCATCTTCATCTGCAAAACCTGCTATTTTATGTTCAAAAGCAGGGATAGCTTCCAAAAGTGCATCTGTGATGAAGTCCGGAAGGTATTTTCGGACGTTCGATGGCACATAGTTTCCTTTCGTGTTAGGGGTGACCTTACCAAATGCAACTGTCGCCTGATTCTTTTGGAAATCACCGAATCTTTGCACCGGTATTTGTCCGTTTGCAACAGAATATGCACGCTGTTCCAGTTCGCGCTGAAAGTACATACCCGCAAGCGGATGGGAATTCGCAAAATCTTTTGGATCAACAGTAACTACAATGGCACTATTGGCATTTTTCTCATCCCGCAAACGGTTGCTCATCCCGTTAACCACCAGGGCATTTTCCTCTGAAGAGGCATTTACGACAAAGCCACCGGGGCACATGCAAAAGGAGTAGACCCCTCTTCCGCTTTCGGTCTGATACGTTACTTTATAATCAGCAGATGGAAGTTTGTCTGCTTTGTCGCGGTATTGTACTTGATTTAACGTGCTTTGCAAATGCTCCATACGAACCCCGACTGCAAACGGCTTTTGTTCCATAGCAAGTTTCTTTTCGTACAATCTGGAAAATGTATCACGTGCGCTATGTCCGATTGCAAGCACGAGTGCGTCACAAGAGATAATTTCGGTATCATTTACGGTGACGGATGTCACTTTTCCATCGGTAATTGAAAAATCCGTTACTTTGGATAAAAAGCGGATTTCACCGCCAAGACGTATGATTTCTTTTCGAATGTTTTTTACAACGTTTCGCAAACAATCCGTACCGATATGCGGTTTGTTTACATAAAGGATATCTTCCGGTGCACCAAACTCAACAAAATCTTTTAAAACCTGTTGTTTCCGACCGCTTTGATCTTTGACGCCGGTATTTAGTTTTCCATCGGAAAAAGTTCCGGCACCGCCTTCGCCAAACTGTACGTTTGAGTCTTTAGATAAAGGGGCACCCTTCCAAAACTGCTCTACCGTCTTAACTCTGTGGTCAATATCCTCCCCACGTTCTAAAACAAGGGGATTAAGACCGAGTCGCGCCAGCATTAAAGCACAAAACATGCCTGCCGGCCCAAATCCCGTAATAATAATTCGTTGCCTCGGTTTCTTCATAGAACGTGGCTTAAAGTCATAGTTGACCGGTTTGTAAACAGAAGCATTTTTAAGCTGCTTGAATTTTTTGGACTTTATAAAATCTGCTTCGTTCAAAATAGACAACGCAAGGGTATATATGTAGCTGATTTCACCACGTCTTCTTGAGTCTATGGAACGTTTTAATATTTGTAAACCGGTAATATTGTTTGCAAAAAGCGGTTGCTGCTTATTAAGGTACAAAAGCAAAGCGTTTTTTTCCAAAGCGGTATCCGGTTGTTTCCCGGCTTTCTCAAAAATATAATCCACAGGGATTTTGATAGATGATAATTGAATCATGTAGCTCTCCTTTTACTGTTCGCGGTATCGTCTTATACACATGCATTACCGGCAATAAATCCGGTTGAAAATGCAAACTGTAAGTTGTAACCGCCACAGGTTCCATCCACATCGAGTATCTCGCCACAAAAATACAATCCGGGTACAATACGGGACTCCATCGTTGTGCTCGATACTTCGGAAAGTGTTACACCGCCACAGGTAACCTGTGCACTGTCAAAATCACAGGTCCTGGTGATTAAAACTTCATATTCCGTTAAAAGCTTATACAGACGGTCGGCTTGCTTGTCGTTAAACTCCTGTAATGCTTGGCTTCGCATTTCTTTTGGTGAAATAATTGCTTTGGCAAGTTTTTTGTTGATCAGACCGGAAAAGAATGTTTGCAGTGTTCGAGTCGGATATGCAGTTTGCTGGTTTCTAAAAAATACAAGAAAATTTTCAAAGGATAAATGCGGAAGGAAGTTTAGTTTTGCAATCACTTCTTTTCCTTCGTATAACGCATTTGCTGCAAAGCGACTGCATTGAAACGTTGGAATTCCCGAAATTCCATACGATGTAAACTGCAGTTCTCCCTCTTCTCTATCCAAAATCGTATCGGTGTTTTGGTCAGTAGTGTAAAGCGTAATCGCTCCTTTTTGTCGTACACCGGCACAGCTTTGAAAAAGATTGGCGTTTGATTTGAGTCCGCACAAAGCAGGTAGTAAAGGCGTGATTGTATGTCCAAGCTTTTGTGCCATTTGATATCCACTCTCATTTGCCCCAAGCTGCGGCGCTGCTTTCCCGCCGGTTGCAAGAATTACCCGGTCACCTTTGTAGGTGTAGGTGTCAGTACTTACGTCAAAAGTACCGTTAGCGGTTGGTGTAATTGCTGTAATATGCTCGTTGGTTTTAATCTTTACTTTATATTTTTCTAATTCAAAACGCAGACTGTCTGCGATGGTAGTTGCTTCCTCAGTAATTGGATAAACATAGCCGTTTTTATCCATAGACATAACACCAAGTCGTTCAAAAAACTCCCGCAACGCTTCTACGCCAAAACAGTCCAATACCTGTGAAACAAAAGCATTGTCCTTTGAACGATAGGTGTTTTCCTGATATAGATTTGTAAAGTTGCAATGTCCGTTTCCGGTAGATAATATTTTTCTGCCAAGACGGTCGTTATGTTCAAGTATTGTGACGTTGGCTCCTTTTTTAGCGGCACAAATTGCAGCCATTTGACCG
Source organism: Lachnospiraceae bacterium (assembly GCA_024698865.1). Lineage (GTDB taxonomy): Bacteria > Bacillota > Clostridia > Lachnospirales > Lachnospiraceae > JAILQS01. The sequence goes on from JAILQS010000060.1 coordinate 10,034, forward strand.
GCAGCACCTCCGCCGACAATTATTACATTTGCCATTGTATATCCTTTCTGTTTCGAGGAAAATTAATCTTTTGTATCTACTATCTCACTTTCAGCTTGAGTAGCTTTCGAGAACCGAGTAAAGGGTTTCTTCATTGCTAATGTGTATTCCCTGTTTTAGTTCCTTGATTTCGTCCTTCGTTAACGTGTCTTTGAAAATACCGGTATGTGAGTAAATCGTCTTTTGGTCGGGATAAAAAACGGTTACTTCCTGCTTATCAAAGGTAAGATAATACGCATGATTTTGTAGACTGTTTTCATATGTTTTCTTTAGAATGATGCGTCCTTCCGAAAAATAGGTGAGTTCATAGGCAATCAGCCCCTTCTCTTTTTCATCTAATGGGATGTCTTCCATGTAGTTTTTAAGATAGTGTTCCACATCCATACGACGCATACCCACAAGTCTGGAAGGTAAAGGAAGTTTTTCTACAGTTGTCTCACCGGTATCCATCTTATAACTTTCCAGATACAAATCCGTTTTGCGTTTAAGAATCGTTTCTGATATCCGGTTTACAGCAATAGAATCGTTATTCTTTGTATCCTGTTTATTGTTAACATATTGTTTTTCGATGCGTTTTGAGTAATCTTTGTAGGCGTTTCGATAACTTAAGTAAAAACTTCCTGTCATTAGTAACAGATAACTGCTTATCAATAAAAATGTTTTTAAATATATATGCTTCATAACCATCCTCTTTTCAAAGTTTGGTCTAAGCATTTCCATTTTTCATAATTTTATACATTATTTACACCAAGCTGTAATTCCAACTTGGTGTAAACGTATACGATATCCTTATTCGTCTCCGGAAGCAATGGTTTCCCCTTCGTGATCATTGAACGTAATGTTCTCTTTTTTGTCATTCGGGAATAAAGCAATATATGTTTTGCCCGGGTTGATGGTAAGCAATTGTCCGGTAGAATCAAAGTATTGCATGTCGTTAGTTTCTTCATCGCGACTCCATGTGATTTCTTCCACCTTACCATTAGTAATGTAATAGCCGGAATCCGTTACATCGTCAAGTTCGATTTGCTGATGATCTTCTTCATCCATGGAGCTTTCCGTGACAAATTGTACAATTAAGTTCTTAAATGCCAACTGTTTGTCTGTGTTTGCATCTTTGTGCGGAGCATCATACTGGAAACGATAGTATTGTTTGTCAGCTTCGTTGTAAATAAAATATGCTTTTGCATAGCCTGAAAATTTCAAGCTTACAGAAGCTGCGTCGCTTCCGTTGATCTCGGAATCTTCTTCAAAGAAAGCAAAATGTTTGGCTTTTGGCATATTAGGGTCTACTTTTGTATCAAATTCTTTGATTTCTACCCCTTTCATAATATGCTCTTCATCCGTGAACGCATTATGAGGTGCATGGTAATCGGAATCTCTGTAAAACACCGTCTCACCGATACCTTCCACACCGTTTAAGTGGTCGAAATCATCCATATTAGCCATTTGCGTTTTTGCATATTTGGATTGTCCAAAATGAACAAAGATACCATCGTACTCTCTGCAAAGGCTGACAAAATAGTTTCTTGCACTTCTGGAGGAACCAAGCTTCTTTAGCCCGCTGATATCGCTAAATACGCCCATCAGACGAGTGATTCCACCTTCCATGGTACATTCATAAATAATATCTGCATCAGAGGTTCCGCACTGCTGTGGAGTTGCCTCTTTAATATTTCCAATAGTTGCACAGAATGGGCGTTTCTCTGCCTGCTCCGGTGTAATCCATTCTCCGTTGATGGTACTTTGTACCATACCTTCATGAGGATCCGGTGTCGGAGATGGAGATGGTGTTATGGTTGGTGACGGAGATGGTGGGTCTGTTGGAAGTGGTACGTGTTTTTTCTCTTTTTTACCACAACCGGCAAGTAAAATTCCCCCGAGTGCCAATACAAGTAAGATTTTCATAATTCGTCTTTTTCTCATTACTCTTTCTCCTCATCTTTTACTGTTTAGTTTATCCAAAACAACTTTTTGGCGTGCTTCCATCACAAGACGCTCATCCTCTTCCATGTGATCGTACCCGCACAAATGTAATATGCTATGTATCGTCAAAAAGGTAAGTTCGCGCTCCAAAGAATGTCCGTATTCCTTCGCCTGTTCTTTAATTTTTGGAACAGAAATCATCATATCTCCAAGAATCAGTTCTCCGCTTTCGGGATTAAATAAATAGTCAACATTATCTTCTTCCAAAAACGAAAAATCGGAAGGTGTTTCGTATTCCAGCGCCGGAAACGATAAAACATCGGTTGGTTGATCTATATTACGAAATTCTTTGTTGACTTGCATAATACCGGCATTATCCGTAAGCACGACATTTACTTCAACCTCATAGTTACATTCTTCACAGGAAAGTGTCGTTTCGATTGCTTTTTCAATGATAGCTTTGTAATCCAAATCCATCGGTTCATCGGTTTCATAATCAAATAAAATGGTCATAGCTTGTTTTGTCTCCTATTCGGTAAACAACTTTGTGAAAATATCTCTTAAGCGATTCAACTCCGGTGTACCAAGACGGCTTTCTTCTAATCGTCCCTTTTCAATTGCATTATCAAATACTTTGTTAATGATGGATACAATATCATAGTTCTTGCCCGGTGCTTTCTTTGCTAAGGCACGCATTGTAGAGATAATGGAAGTTGTCAGCATCAAAATTACAGCTTCTAATGTCTGTGGCTTTCTAACGCTACAGCTGTATTCCTCCATAATTGCAGTGAATTCTTTCGGAACAGCCATTCTTGTGGCAAATTCAATTGTCTCAGGAACGTAATTATTATCAAATAACTGTCCGATTCTGTGGTACATTCCACAGGCATATAACAGTTTGGCATCAGCACCTACTTCGTTTGCGACGGATTCACAAATTCGGGCAATGTGCTCACAATGTCTGTAGGTTGCCGGAGATACTTCCTTTAACTGCTCCAATACTTTTAAATCATCTCGAAGAAGACTGTTGATAGAAGTTTCTACAACATAGATGTCCTCAGGTTCTGCAACTTCTTCTTCTGAAGCGGCATCTTCAATCGTTGTATCTTCTTCGGTTGCAACTTCTTCTGCAACTTCTTCTTCTAAAGCAGCATCTTCTTCGGTTGTATCTTCTTCGGTTGCAGCTTCTTCTGCAACTTCTTCGTCCGAAGCAGTGTCTTCCACGGTTGTATCTTCTTCTGCAACTTCTTCGTCTAAAGCAGCATCTTCCTCGGTTGTATCTTCTTCTGCAACTTCTTCGTCTAAAGCAGTGTCTTCTTCCGTTACATCTTCAGATGTCGTCGCATCTTCGTATACATTAGCCACAAAGTTATCTTCCGTTTCATCGGTAACATCCGGTTCGTCATCGTAGTTATCTGCAGTTTCTTCCCAGAAATCCATTTCCAGTTCTTCCGAAAAATCAGGATCCAGATCTTTAACGATTGGTTCGTTATCTTCTTCAAACTCATTAGAGTCAATGTCTGAATTCTTTGGCATAATTCCAGGAGATGTGGCCGTTACTTCATCTGCTACATTTTTAAAAGAAAATGAATCGAATGTAATTTCGTTGTCTGAAGTTTGCTCAGGTGCAAGTCCCTCAGAAGTTTTTTCGATTGACGTATCTT
>JAILQS010000079.1 GCA_024698865.1 Lachnospiraceae bacterium
GTAACTAAGAGCATCAACGGTTCTCCCGGAAGTCTCTCCTCGCAACCATAGTCTGCTTCGTCAATTCTTGCTATTGTCCACATTTTGTTCTTCCTTCCTGTCAGCCGCGACTTTTCTCTTGCATCGGTCGCACAACTATTCTTTTCTACGCTTCAGACAACTCTACACGCTATTCTTTTCCACGCTTCAGACAGCTCTACACGCTATTCTTTTCTACGCTTCAGGCAACTCTACACGCTATTCTTTTCCACGCTTCAGGCAGCTCTAAACCCGGTTCTTGTTCGTAACGTAGATATGTCCGATTCCAAAAATAACAGCGAACAGAATCAAAGGCCATTGAAGTAACGTTATTCCGCTCAACAAAAACAGGCATAGCGGAATCACCGCCAGTGTCATCTGTTTCCAATACGTCTGCTTTACAAAATAAAGTATCCACACGATCCAATATGCAACCATCAGAACGGTGTTCCCAAACAAATATACAAGAAACGCTTCTACAGATCTGAAACCAAACTCTGGTAAACCGATACTGAATATCATAAGGAACATGCAGCCATAACGACCAACTTGCTCCATCGCATTCATAAATTTGTTGGTACATCTATTATGTTCATTCCTGTTTTTAATAGCATAAATGATATTCGGAATCAACAATAGTACGATAAAAATCAGCCCGAATACATTAAACCAGCTAACACCTAATTGTCCGATGAAAAAAATGGAGGTTGGCCCATCAGCGCCTCCTACAACAGAAATACTATCCATCATCACGTTTCCCTTCTTCTAAATATTTGCAACAGTTCAAGTATAATGCACCGAAAGAAACATGTCAAAATGCTCCATGCGTGCTAACAAACTTAATGCTGTCCTACTTGCTAACAAACTTAATGCCGTCCTACGTGCTAACAAACATAATGCCGTCCTACGCGCTAACATACTTAATGCTCCCTACGCACTAACAAACTTTGAAAAATCCACCATATTGCCGATTGTATTTCCAAGTGGTGTTGGCACCATCGCATCCCTAATCTTGCGAAGCGTCTTTTCAAATAATTCTTCATCTTTAAATATCCGAAACAGTTCTGCTGTGTTTCTCGCATCATCCAACGCATTATGCCGATGTCCGGCAAAATCAACTCCTGCCATCTCCAAGGCAAAGTTCAACGATAACTGTCTCTCAAAACCAAGATTAGTATCAAATTCCTGCTGGAAATCGAACCATTCCGTATCGAACAATACCACTTCCTCGTAAGAGAGTTCATAACCTTTCACGACCATCTCTTTGCTCACCTGCGCATAGTCGGACTGGCTCCATGCATAAATGGTCACTTCGTCATCGGTTCCAAGACACCAACTTGTAAACATTCGTAATGCTTCGTTGAAACGTGGAGCATTCTCAACCATTTCGGTGGTAATGCCGGTCAACTTCGTAATTTTCTTCACTACGCCGTCATTAAATTCAGGCTTCACATATGTACGAAAAGAAGACACCTCATTCAGATTGTCATCTAACATAACCGCACCGATTTCAATTGTTTCCATGCTGCACTTTCTTCTCTCACCCGGCTTCTTACAAGTGTTGTTCATTTCCAAATCGATCACTACGTGTTTCATATGCATCTCCTCCTATGTTATATTTGCCCTAATCGCATTCCCGGTATCGTAAAACTTTATTTCACTCGGCTTTCCTCCAAGCCCCTCCAGGTCCTCTAATCTGTTCCTCTAATCTGTTCCTCTAATCTGTTTCTACTTCCTATTATACCGAAAATGAGTCCGATAAACGGGCAGTTTTATCGAACATATCATCGCTCCTCTTGGAATCCAAAGGCCTTTTTGCGCTATTTCTCATCATTTCATTATCTTAACATTTTCGAAATTTCAATTACACTTCGATGCTTTAACTCCCTTGGTTCAAACCGTATCAGCGTGTATACAAGCTGCATAACGATTCCGGCGCCAAATGTGCTTATAACCGTTCCGATACCAACCGGGCCTCCAAGCAGCCATCCAATGAGAAGAACAACCGCCCAAAGAATCACTTCCACAATTCCAATCGGCATCCATGACACTTTTTTCCCGAGTCCGACCAACAACGCATCTCTTGGTCCACAGCATTGCTCGCTCTTCATATAAATCGCCATTCCAAGCGCCATAAATACAAAGCCGATCAACATAATTGCAATTCCAAACCAAAGGTTACGATTCAAAGGAAATGGGTTGAAACTGTTAAACAGCTGCACGAAATTACCGGTGAGCAGTGCATCGATAATAGTTCCAAATCCTATTTTTTCTTTTAAAAGCATATCAATTCCGAGAATCGCGATCGCCATCAACGTCATAGACAATCCGTAGTTCAAAGCCGTGTGGTAGGATATCCCCATGCCAAGGCAATCCCACGGTGCAAGTCCAATATTTGCAAATATCGTAAGATGTACGCCAAATGCAAAAACAAACAAACCGGCAACAATTCTAATCCAGCCAAATACTATATTGTTCTTTATTTTCTTATCCATAGTAACTACTGCTTTCTTTTATTATTGTAGATATTCTTGTAGATATTCATTTCTATTATAGATATTCATTTCTATTATAGATATTTATTTCTATTATAGATATTCATTTCTATTATAGATAATTTATCTGCAATGTAAATGGATACGGCAAATGGATTTGCATGCAAGCATGCATCCGCTTGCCGGTCTTGTGCTACAAAAATACAGCCAATCCAATTTAGATTGACCGTATTAATTATACTACTTTGGTATTTGCCGATTATACAATTTTCTCAAAAACAAGTGTAGCCTGGATTCTGTCTCCTCCCATTAATCCTTTGCTACCACCATTGGCTGTTGTGATTGTGTGAAGTCGATAACCTTTCTTAACCTGGCCATTGATTACATTTTCAAGCTCTGTCAGATTACCTGAACCGGTTCCTAAAAACTTCTCCTTCAACGTTACCTGCATAACCACATAATTAAGATCCTGTCCGGAAGCTCCGGAAAATGATGAGCTGTCTAACCCAAATGCCATAATGCATTCCTCCTTTTTTCTTTCCATTATAACATTTATTGGGATAAATGGGAAATGTATTTAATAATCCTCTCCGTACTCTTCCATCTCGTCCAAAGCGTCATCTACGCCAAAGGCATAATCCTCATCTGAATCATACCGGTCCACATCGTAATCTCCGTCATAATATACATCCTCGTACCCATTATCATAAGAATCTTCTTCCGGGAAATTACTATTGCTATCATTATTGTTAAAAGATGCAGATGTAGAGTTGCTCTCATTAACACTATTCGACCGATTCGCGTCTTGATGACTTTCTGTGTAATCATTTTGGCCTGCGTTTTGATTGCTTTTCGTGTAATCATTCAAATCTGAGTCTTGATTGCTTTCCGTGTAATCATTCAAATCCGAGTCTTGATTGCTTTCTGTGTAATCATTCAAATCTGAGTCTTGATCACTTTCTGTGCGAACATTCGGAACCGTCGAACGATAAATAATCTTTCTTCCAAAATTATTGAAGATTATAATTGCCACAATAATTATTACTAAACCCGCAAAATACATTTCCTTTTTATACTTCTTCATAACGATGTCTCCCTTCGTACAATACTACCGAATTCGGTTTTCATTTGATTTGTACTAAGAATACATTATTTTGTGTCCGATAAATGCTACATATCATCGAATGTTTGTTTCCTTAATTGCTATTTTAAACGCTTGATTTTGCTTGCAACTACGATTGCAAACTAGCAACTACATTTGCAAAGGCTTATATTTAAAGTGCCTTTGTTTGATCAGGAAGGAGCTATTATGCCTAAACAATTATCCTTACCTGAACGTTATGTTATCGAGCGAATGATTCATCAAGATTACTCATTCGCTTCCATTGGAAGAAACCTTGACCGGTCTGCTTCCACTATTGCTCGTGAAGTTTTGCATTATCGTTGCTTCACAAGCAGAATCCCTCTTATGGGTGAAAATGACTGTATTAACAGACACAGTTGCCAACGCAATACCCTCTGTCCTGAGATGGGTGTTCATGGATGTTTCGCATCCAGATGTAAACGTTGTCCAGAAGGAATCGTTTGTATGTCTATATGCGACAATTATGATTCTTTCCAGTGTGATTTACTGGATAAGCCTCCCTATGTCTGCAGTAACTGCAAGATGCAGAAAGGTTGTAAAAAGAACAAAGCTTATTACTCTGCCCACAA
>JAILQS010000088.1 GCA_024698865.1 Lachnospiraceae bacterium
GGAATCTTTTTGATAAGAAGGTCTTGGATCCTGTGCAAGTACCTGAAACAATCCCTGGCGTTCTGTGTCAGATAACTTGTTTGCCAAGGCATCCGGACAGGACACTTCTAATTGGTGGAATTCTACCGTATCAGTAAAACCACCCACAGCATCCGGATGTAAATCTGCATATGGAAGATAGGGTTTAATATCGAAAATTGGTGTACCATCTAGCAAATCAGCCCCTTCCACGATCAGAACCGTTCCTAAATCTTTTCTGTTTTCCACACCAACCAGTCTGACTGATGAAAGGCCAAGACCGTTGGGACGAAAAGGAGAACGCGTGGCGAATACGCCCATTCGAACATTACCACCAAGACGAGGTGGGCGCACCGTTGGTGAATATTCTGCGTTTTTGTTCGCGGAAAAATGCCAGATGAGCCAGAGGTGTGAGAATTCTTCAATTCCTCTTAGTGCTGACTCGTCACGAAATTCCGGTTCAAATACAATGATGCCCGGAAGGGGGCCTGTAAGCCCGCTTTGTCTGGGGATACCGAATTTTTCGTGAAAGGATGTTTGAATGTGGGCGATTGGTTTGATTTCCATAGTTAGCTCCTTCTTGGATAGTCGTTTCATTTTTCCAAAAATCATTATACTATAACAGCGTGCATTATAACAGCGTACATTAAACCGGGTAGACATTTTTTTGACCGATTTTACTTGCCAAAGAAAAGGGTTTTGTATATAATGAGCGTATTTGATGTTGAAATGAGGGATAAAAAATGATTTTAGATGTGAAGAACTTGAGCCACGGCTTCGGGGACCGCGCGATTTTCAATAATGTTTCTTTCCGTCTTTTGAAGGGAGAGCATATTGGTCTGGTTGGAGCGAATGGGGAAGGGAAATCCACATTTATGAATATTATTACCGGTTCACTTATGCCGGATGAAGGTAAAGTGGAGTGGGCGAAAAATGTAAAAGTTGGTTATCTGGATCAGCATACGGTATTGGAAGCGGGCATGACGATAGGGGATGTACTGCGTACCGCATTTTCCGATTTGTACGGCATGGAGCAGAGAATCAATGACATCTGTAATGAACTTGCGGATGCGCCGGAGGAAAATATGGCGGATTTGCTCGATGAGATGGGAAGTTTACAGGATTTATTGGATAGTCATGATTTTTATATTATAGATGCAAAAGTAGATGAGATAGCAAGGGCGTTTGAACTTGATTCTCTCGGACTTGATCAGGATGTGACAAAACTTAGTGGCGGACAGCGTACGAAGGTACTTCTTGCAAAACTTTTGTTGCAGAAGCCGGAGATTTTACTTTTGGACGAGCCGACAAACTACCTGGACGCGAACCACATTGAATGGCTGAAGCGTTATTTGCAGGAATATGAAAATGCGTTTATTCTTATTTCTCATGATATTCCGTTTTTGAATTCGGTGGTAAATCTAATTTATCATATGGAAAACCAGGAATTGAATCGTTATGTGGGTGACTATGATAAGTTCATGGAAGTTTATGAGGTGAAGAAAGCACAGCTGGAGGCGGCGTACAAGAGACAGCAGCAGGAAATCAGCGAACTGAGGGATTTTGTTGCAAGAAATAAAGCGCGCGTTTCTACACGTAATATGGCAATGTCACGGCAGAAGAAGCTTGATAAGATGGATATTATCGAACTGGCACCGGAAAAGGTAAAGCCGGAGTTTTATTTTAAAGAGGCGAGGACATCCGGTAAGGTCATTTTCGAGACGGAAGATCTGGTGTTGGGCTATGAAAAAGAGAATCCCCTCTCAAAAGAGATTAATCTTAGAATGGAGCGAGGAGATAAAATTGCCGTTATTGGAACAAACGGTATTGGAAAGACGACGTTTTTGAAAAGTGTACTTGGATTGATTCCGTCCCTTGGCGGAAAAGTAACGCTTGGCGATTATCTTCACAAAGGGTACTTTGAACAGGAATGTAAGATGGGTGAAAACACCTGTATCGAGGAAATCTGGGAAGAGTTCCCGGGTTTTAGTCAGTATGAGGTACGAAGTGCTCTTGCCAAATGCGGTCTTACGACCAAACATATTGAGAGCAAAGTAAAGGTGCTTTCCGGAGGAGAGCAGGCGAAGGTTCGTCTCTGCAAGTTGATGAACCGCGACTCTAATGTGCTTTTGCTGGACGAGCCGACCAACCATCTGGACGTCGATGCAAAAGAAGAATTAAAGAGGGCACTGCAGGAATACAAAGGTTCTGTATTATTGGTTTGTCACGAACCGGAGTTTTATGAAGACTGGGTGACAGACGTGTGGAATCTTGAAAAATTTTCGAAATTGAAGTTGTAGGAATAAAAGCCTGCAAAACAAAAGAAGTCTACATGCAAATTTATTTGCAGCAAATGTATTTGCAGCAAATACTTTTGCAGTAGACTTCTTTATTTTAGATATAGGATGTAGCCTTACGCATACTTGCTACAATGTTAAAGACATATTTTCATCTTTTTTGGCATCGAACACAAAGTCATTTCCCGGAAGAATTGCATTTAACAGAATTCCTGCGATGGATGCGATTGCTAATCCGGAAAGTGTAACAGATGTGCCAAACACTGTAAAGGTGATTCCTCCGATTCCGTTGAAACCAAGTGCGCTTACTAAGATTACAGCTGAGATGATTAAGTTACGGCTGTTTGTAAAGTCAACCTGATTTTCCACTACGTTACGTACACCGATTGCGGAAATCATACCATAAAGGATTAAGGAAATTCCTCCGATGGTTGCAGTCGGGATAGAACGAATCAATCCGGATACGGAAGGGAAGAAGGAAAGTATAATTGCAAATACTGCTGCAATTTCCATTACAAGTGGATCGTAAACCTTTGTTAATGCCAATACACCGGTATTCTCGCCGTAGGTAGTGTTGGCAGGACCGCCGAACAAACCTGCAACGGTAGTT
>JAILQS010000135.1 GCA_024698865.1 Lachnospiraceae bacterium
CCTTCGTTTAGGCAATTCTCTTCCCACGACCGGCATCTTCCCAACTTGCCTTTTGTGCCTTTTGGGGCAGGTTCCCTTCGTTTAGGCAATTCTCTTACCGAGACCGGCGGCTTCCCAACTCGCCTTTTGTGCCTTTTGGGGCAGGTTCCCTTCGTTTAGGCAATTCTCTTCCCACGACCGGCATCTTCCCAACTCGCCTTTTGTGCCTAAATCGGGCAGATTTCCTTCGTTTAGGCAATTCTCTTCCGATTCTTTAAAAATCCTGCCATATAAAAAAATAGCAAGTCACCTGTCATTCCAAGTGACTTGCTATTATTGTGTGCTACGTGTGTGCTACGTGTGTGCTACCTAGTTATTTTTACACTAATTTGCACACTCTTACTTTCCCTTATTTACGCGGTTTCTTAGAATTTTCCAGCTTTTGCTGCCTCTTCAACTGAAACGGCAACTGCAACTGTAGCTCCTACCATTGGGTTGTTACCCATTCCGATCAGACCCATCATTTCTACGTGAGCCGGTACAGATGAAGAACCTGCAAACTGTGCATCACTGTGCATACGTCCTAATGTATCTGTCATACCGTAGGAAGCAGGACCTGCTGCCATGTTGTCCGGATGAAGTGTACGTCCTGTTCCACCACCGGAAGCAACTGAGAAGTATTTTTTACCCTGATCGATACATTCTTTTTTGTATGTACCTGCTACTGGATGCTGGAATCTTGTTGGGTTCGTTGAGTTACCTGTGATAGAAACGTCAACGCCTTCTTTGTGCATGATAGAAACACCTTCTGTTACATCATTTGCACCATAGCAGTTAACTTTGCTTCTAAGTCCGTCAGAGTATGCTTTACGGAATACTTCTTTTACTTCACCTGTGTAGTAATCCATCTCTGTTTCTACATATGTGAATCCGTTGATACGAGCGATAATCTGAGCTGCGTCTTTTCCAAGACCATTAAGGATAACACGTAAAGGTTTTTTACGTACTTTGTTTGCTTTTTCTGCGATACCGATAGCACCTTCTGCTGCAGCGAATGACTCATGTCCTGCTAAGAAGCAGAAGCACTCTGTCTCTTCTTCTAACAACATTTTACCAAGGTTACCATGTCCTAAACCTACTTTACGCTGGTCAGCAACGGATCCAGGAATACAGAAAGCCTGAAGTCCTTCTCCGATTGCAGCTGCAGCGTCAGCAGCTCTTTTCGCACCTTTTTTGATAGCGATTGCTGCACCTACTGTGTAAGCCCAACATGCATTTTCAAAACAAATTGGCTGAATGCCTTTAACCTGGTTGTAAACATCTAAACCAGCATCTTTAGTAATTTTCTCTGCTTCTTCGATGGAAGCGATGCCATAGCTATTTAATACAGAATTGATTTTGTCAATTCGTCTTTCATATGATTCAAATAAAGCCATTTTATAAAATCCTCCTTACTGTTTTACAATTGTATGTATCAGATTACATATCTTAATTACTGTTTTCTAGGGTCGATGCATTTAACAGCGTCATCAACTCTACCATACTGTCCTTTTGCTTTTTCAAAAGCAGTATTTGCATCATCACCGCTCTTGATGAAGTCCATCATTTTACCAAAGTTTACGAATTTGTAACCAATGATTTCATCTTCTTCATTCAAAGCAACATCTGTTACATAACCATCTGTCATTTCAAGGTAACGAGGACCTTTCTTAAGTGTTCCGTACATTGTACCAACCTGAGATCTTAATCCTTTTCCTAAGTCTTCAAGTCCGGCACCAACTGCAAGTCCACCTTCTGAGAATGCAGACTGTGATCTACCATATACAATCTGTAAGAATAATTCTCTCATAGCTGTGTTGATAGCGTCACATACAAGGTCAGTGTTTAAAGCTTCAAGAAGTGTTCTTCCCGGTAAAATTTCAGATGCCATAGCAGCTGAATGTGTCATACCTGAACATCCGATTGTTTCAACCAATGCCTCCTGAATAATACCATCTTTGATGTTTAAAGATAATTTGCAGGTTCCCTGCTGTGGAGCACACCAGCCAATACCGTGTGTAAATCCGGAAATGTCTGTAATCTCTTTTGCTTTTACCCATTTTGCTTCTTCCGGGATTGGAGCGCAACCATGTGCAACTCCCTGTGCAACTGGACACATGTTTTCTACTTCCTGTGTGTAAATCATTATAAGACTCCTTTCAATATACATTTATTAATCTTAACACGTTACTCTGGAAACTGACTGTTCCGAAGGTTCTGTATCGATATAATCGATAAACGATACGTGCTAATAGCATTTTAGCAGTTCCTATTTTCGCATAAATTCGCAAAATAGTCCATAGTAAACGACGTTTTTTTATTATTTTTTTTCAACGATATCATCTTTGGCTTTGAAAATACTCTTCGCAGGTATAAAACCACGCACCATGGAAAGCGGATATACATTGCTTTCTTTGCCGATTACCGTACCGGGATTCAGAACGCTGTTACAGCCAACCTCCACGTTATCTCCTAAAATGGCACCGACTTTTTTCAGCCCGGTCTCCACTTTGGCATCCTTGTATTTAATCGTTACCAGTGTTTTGTCGGACTTCACATTGGAAGTAATCGAACCTGCTCCCATGTGGGATTTGAATCCAAGAATGGAATCCCCTACATAGTTGTAATGCGGTACCTGTACCTTATTAAACAGAATCACGTTTTTGAGTTCGGTTGAGTTGCCGACTACCGCTCCCTCACCAACGATGGCATTGCCACGGATAAATGCACACTGGCGCACTTCGGCATCTTTGCCAATAATGGCAGGACCGTTAATGTAGGCACTGTCAAATACAGTAGCTGATTTGGCTACCCATACATCTTCGCCACGTTTTTCATATTCGTCGGCAGGAAGTGTTGGCCCTAACTCCTTTATAAAATCGCCTATCTTCGGAAGAACCTCCCATGGGTATTCACATCCTTCAAAAATAGCGGACGCAATTGTTTCTTCCATTGTAAACAGATTGCTGTTTTTCATTTCTTCATACATTGGCATTTTCTCTCTTTCTTTTATTTGAAAATCTCGGATTATAACCCGGTATTTCACGAGTTACCTTTCTTATAGTACACTGCTGCTTTGTCAAACAAAGGTCGAAGTGCATACTGGTTATTCGACTGTTTGACTGCATCGGTCTGTCTCCTCACAAATCCCTCAAGCTTATCCATGTACTCCTTCTCGGTAATCGTACCTTCCGATACATAGGTAAGTCCCTTTTCCCAGCTTGCCGTAAGCTCCGGATTCAGCAGGGAACGAATAGAGGCATTTACCACATCATAAATCATCTCTCCCTGTAAAGTCGGGGTAATAATCTGCGTTTTCTTGTTTAACTTCAGATACGCGTTTTTTACAAGTTTATTGAGTATCTCTGCACGCGTGGCACTCGTCCCGATTCCGCTTCCCTTAATCTGGGCACGCAAGTCCTCGTCTTCAATCAACTGACCGGCATTCTCCATCGCAAGAATAAGCGAACCGGAGTTGTAACGTTTGGGCGGAGAAGTCTCTCCTTCCTTGATGGAAAGCTCTCTTACCGGGAGTTTCATTCCTTTCTTTAAAGTGGCCACCAGCGCAATATCCACATTTTTATTGCTACTGTCCTCCTCGGTAGCTTCCTCTTTCTCTTTCTTTTTTTGGAAAGAATATTCCAGCACTTTGAGATATCCCTCGTCCTCCAGCGTTTTAAAGTTTGCAAAGAAGCGTTCCATTGTGTGATTATTGGCATCTTCCATCGCCGCCACAACCGAAACCTTCTGATAAACTGCCGGTGGGAAGAAAATACTTAAAAATCGTCGCACAATCGTTTCGTATACTTTCACAGAAACCGGTTTTAATCCGTTCAGATTCTGTAATCCCTGCCCGGTCGGTATAATCGCATAGTGGTCGGTAATCTGCTTGTCATTTACGTACTTGCTTTTGGCAATCGTCTTGTAACTTCCGGACTGAATCACCTCTTCTGCAAGCTCTTTTGCAATCGGATAATTTCTAAGACCGTAAATGTTTTTGTTGATTTCTTTGGCAACCGCACTGGACAATACTCTGGCATCCGTTCTCGGATACGTTACCAGCTTCTTCTCATAAAGTTCCTGTGTCACCGCGAGCGTCTCGTCCGGACTGATTTTAAACATACGCGAACAGACATTTTGCAACTCTGCCAGATTGAATAAAAGCGGCGGCTGTTTCTTTTCTTTTTTCTTCTCGACTTTCTCGACAAGCGCCGACATTGCACCGGCATTCGTTCCATCTGCTACCGCGCTTTGTTGCAGATTTGCAATCATCTCTTTTGCCGTCTCTTCTGACTTAAATCCGTTCTCTTTATATAGAAGCGGGGACTCAAAATATTTGGAGCCTTCCACCGCTTTCCATTCACCTTCAATCACGGGTGCGCTCTGACCGCCATCGCCCAGTTCAAAATTGCCCAATACGCGGTAAAACGGCGTCTTTACAAACTCGCGTATCTCTCTTTCCCGACGCACAACCATTCCCTGCACACAGGTCATAACACGTCCAACTGCAATAGCGCTCCATTTTTTCAGCCCAAGGTAATTATTCACCGACTGACCATATTTTAAGGAAAGAACACGGGAAAAATTTATTCCCATCAGATAATCCTCTTTGGCACGAAGATATGCTGCATCGGAAAGATTGTCATACTCCTTAAGGGGCTTTGCTTCCCGGATTCCTCTTCGAATCTCTTCTTCTGTCTGTGAATCGATCCAGACACGACGTTTGTCTTTGGTGTCCGGTACTTTCGCCATCTCATCCACGAGTCGGTATATGTATTCTCCTTCACGTCCCGAGTCAGTGCAGACATAAATTGTCTCCACATCTTCCCGCAAAAGAAGACCTTTCACCGTATTAAACTGCTTGGATACCCCCGGTATCACCTCATAAAGAAAATGGTCCGGGAGAAACGGTAAAGTATTGAGCATCCACTTCTTATAAACGGGATCATAACTTTCCGGATAACTCATTGTAACCAGATGACCTACACACCAGGTTACAATCGTATCCTCCGACTCCACATAACCATCCTGTCTCTTGCCGTTCACCCCCAGCGCTTTAGCAAACTCCTGTGCCACGCTGGGTTTCTCGGCGATATATAATTTTTTACCCACGGTACTTCCTCTTTACTAGTTATTTTTGAAAAATGTTCTTGCCATAAAAACAATGGCTACAATCGCTGTGGCTGTGATACAGCAGTATTTCACGATCTTGGTAACATCTACTGTAACTTTAACTACCGGTTCTGATTCTCTTTTTGCAATTCTTTTATATTCTGCCATACATATTCTCCCTTCTACTATGTGTGATATGCCTAGTATATGATACTTGTATACAATACTTGTATACGATACTTGCATTACACCTTCCAGTCTTTCTTGTTATCTTTAGTATCCCAATTCTTCTCCAATCAATACAACCTTAATCCGGTTCGGGATTGGTGACTTTCTTGTAATCACAATGTTGCAACAGATACAGTCGTCAGACAGACAACTGTGGCATCTGCCGGTCTGTGCACATGGCGTGTTACGGTTAAGCCGGATGTTGTTAGGTGGTGCCGCAAAATTCTGTACCCGGTCAATCGCTGCCTGTACATCTGTCGTCACCTTATTCATACCGGCTACAACAATTACATTTTCCGGTCCGTATATTAACTTGGAAACACGTCCACCCGTGCCATCAATATTTACAAGTTGTCCATCCAGTGTAATCGCATTGGAACTCATAAAGAAATAATCACAGGTCTCGATATTCCCCTTCATCTCTTTGCGTTCTTCCGGTGTCTTAGGAGCTGCACGGTCATAAACCACACAATCCGATTCCATCAAAAGCTGTGGAATTCCCAACTCCTCAATAGTCATGGAACCGCCCCATGAAACTGAACATCCCGGCGTCAATAGGCGCTGTATAACTGCAATCGCATTCTCCCTTGTATCGCAATAATATCCTTCAATGCCACGGGTGTTGAATTTCTCAATGATTGTCTCTGCAAGATTCTCATATGACTGTTTCTTGTGATCCATATCGTCCCCTCCTTATATATTGCTTCGTAAATTGTCCGCCTATACTTTTTCTCTAATTATAACAGAGGTCACAAAAAAATGCGACCTCTGTTATAATTCCCCCTTAGGATTATGACTTATATAACGCCACTTCTCCGTCAAGGTTAATATAGACCACTCCATTTTTCGATGCATGTATCTCATAAATACACGTTTTGACGATTTTATCCTTTCCTTCGGATACTTTATGCATGTTTTCTGCATCGTCAAGATAAAAGAAATCCCCCTTGAAATACACCAATTGCATATCCGGTATCCCTTTTATAATTTTTTTCCTTCCAAATCCGCATTTACCAAGCTTATACAGCGTATCTCCTTCTAACACATAAATGTCATCTCCGACAAAAAAGGCATTCTTTAACTTTTCCGTACT
>JAILQS010000160.1 GCA_024698865.1 Lachnospiraceae bacterium
CACTTCCGGAAGCATGTATCGGAATACACATTTTGGCGCCATCATGCAAACCAGAATATTGGTTAATGACGGAATATAGGCAACAATAAAACGTTTTTTCTTTGCAACAATCAGATAACCCACACCCAGGAAAAGAATCCATGGAGCAGTACCCTTGCTGGCAAATACGCCAATTACTGGGATTCTTTGCATAGTCTTTCTGATAAAGACATTCATGTGTGCTCTAATTTTTTTCAATTCTACTCTATGATAAAAATGCAGTGGTTTCGTACGTTCATCCTCCAGCATTTTTTCATCAAATTTAACAAATCCCAAAATACCGCCACTTCCCGGATAAAAATATCCGTAACTTAAATTCATTGCGGCTTCCACATATAAGCCCGGTCTTTTTTTCAGATACTTAAACCAGACTTTCATATACTCAGAAATACTTTCTTTCGATGCATCTGCATAAAAAGTCTGTGTTACCACTGTGGTATGGCGTGGTTGATAATTTGCTTTAATCTTATCGTAATCAAATACCTTGCTGATTATTTCTTTATCTTCTTCTGTAATTTCCTCTTCGTGTTCTACGATATAACGCGCAGTCTGCTGTGCCGGAATATAGATAAATGCTCTGCTGTCCGATGAGGAAATGGACAGAGCAGGTAACAGCAACTTGATAAACCCTATGGAAAATAACAAGAAGGTTCCCGCATATATAACTATAATGCGCTTCCACTCTTTTCTGTATACCAGAAGAAGAGCTACGGTAATAAAAACCATGGCATATCTGCCGTTGCTTCTGGTCATCATCATCATCATATTTACAAAACCAAGTCCAATACAGAACCATTTGTTTTTAAGCACTTTACCGGCACTGTAAACTATCATGGTAAGAAGCACTGTTTCTTGCAGATTCCAAAAAGCATAGCTTGTGTCTTTGTTCATACAGATTGCCCACAGAGCGAATATTGGCCAAAATGCATAAATGAAAGTACTTACAACCGGTATAATCTTAGGAAACTTCTCTTTTAACATAAAATATACAGAGGTAGTCAAAACCACTGACTGTAAAAGCATCTGACAGATAGCATAAAAGAATACTCCATTATTTTCGTTGCCGGTTATCCTTTGTCCAAGTTCAATAAACAATCGGAAAATCCATGTATGAAGTACCGGATGATGATTGTTCACCATAACATTTGGATCAATCAACTTGGATATGGTCGCAGACCAGGTTTCTACACCGTAGGTCTGGAATAACATATCATACGTATCTCCTGAAGTAGTTCCAGGATAATAAATAATCAGATAAGGAAGCCATAACAGCACAAAAACACCGGTAAGGGCGCAAAAAATTTGGATGTTCTTTTTGCTTTTCAATAAACCGGTGGTCTCTTCCGGTGAAAAGAAGGAAAGCTTCTCTTCCAACCATGCTGAAATTTTGTTTAAATCTGCAGTATGCAACACATGATACAGGGCAACAAGCACTGCATAGAATAAAACCCAGTATCCTGCATAGGCAATTAGTGCTCTTACAAAATAGCTATGGTTTCCAAATGCCAGTTCCCAGTTGTCCTGTAAGTTAAAACTGTATCCAACCACATAAAAGAAGGACAGAACTGCAGACAATATTCTACTCATATGGGAAAGTGTTTTATTTCCAACCCGAAATGCATAATAACAAAGCAAATATATTCCCAAAAACGCAAAAATTGTTTTTACATCACATTCACTCCAGCTGTTACGCAATGTTGCAGCCACGCAGTACCACGCATTTGGGTTTACTTTTCCAAGAGCAATACTTTCTACCGGCTCCAGATTAAGACTAAATCCCAAAGTGGCAATCAATGCCATAATTCCACAATACAAACCGTATCGTAAGCCCTGCTTCGACGATGTGGTTTCATTTGCCGTCATAAATTACCTCCTTTTATTTGCCTGTTTTCTCAAGGTAAATCTCGCTAACCTCATCAATATCTCCGGCTGCGATAAGTTTTCCTTTTTCCAGAATAATCGCCTTGTTACAAAGTTCCTTTACCTGTTCCAAAGAATGGGATACAAATAATACCGTAACTCCTTTATCAAACATACTCATAATCTTCGCCTGGCTCTTCTTTCTGAACTTGGCATCTCCAACGGAAAGAACCTCGTCCAAAATCAGAATATCCGGCTCTACGATAGTAGCGATGGAGAATCCAAGACGGATTTTCATTCCGGAAGAATAATTCTTAATCGGTACATCGATAAATTCTTTTAATTCAGAAAACTCTACGATTTCATCATATTTGCTATCGATAAATTCCTTGGAGTAGCCAAGCACTGCACCGTAGAGATAAATATTTTCCGCCCCGGTGTACTGTGGGTCAAATCCTGCTCCAAGCTCCAGAAGCGGTGCAATTCTTCCGTGTGTGGCAATGGAACCCTCTGTAGGTTTAAACACTCCGGAAATCACCTTTAACAAAGTACTCTTTCCTGCACCGTTCATACCAAGAATTCCTACACGGTCTCCCTGTTCTACTTTAAAATCAACGTCCTTAAGCGCCCAGAATTCATTAAATGAAATCTTTCCGGTAATGGACTTAATTACATAATCCTTTAAACTGTCTACTTTTTCTTTACTTAAATTAAAACGCATGCTGACATGATTTACTTCAACCATATTCTTAGCCATAACAAAACTCTCCTATATAAAATGTATTACATATTAGATATATAAAATAAACTGATCCTGTTTTTTATAGAAAGCATAAACGCCCACAACAATAGTAACCAGACTGAAGCCGGTTGCATAAAGCATCTTATCTATAGAAAACATCTGCCCGTAGATTGCAGTCAATCGGAAAGACTCGATACAACAATACAGCGGATTGAGTTTTAATAACCATCCTGCAAGCCCTTCCATCTTGGACGGATCATAGAAGATTGCACTCGCATACATAATCATCATAAGTCCTACATTCCACAGATACTCCATATCCCTAAAGAATACCGCTACTGTAGAAAGGATCATACTGGTTCCGATTGCAAGTAAGAGTAATACAAGCAATGGAAGAACCGATACAAAAATATATAACGTAGGCTTTACTTTGAAAATAATTCCCGTTCCTACCATTACAATTAAGGAAATCAGGAAAATAATAAAGTTATACAAAATACAGGATACCGGATACAAATACTTCGGTACATATACTTTCTTAATCATAGACGCATTTGCACGCACAGAACGCATCGCGGTCTTCGTGGATTCTGAATAGAAACTGTATAACAGTCTTCCTCCAAGGATAAACACCGGGAACTTGTCAATATCCTTTTTGAACCAGGTACCAAAGACAATCGTCAGAATGATCGTTGTCATGATTGGCTCCAGTAAAGTCCAAAGAATTCCCAGATATGATCTTCTGTATTTTAACTTGATTCCTTTTTTAACTAACTCTCCCAACAGGAAACGATATCTCTTCGCTACCTTTACATACTTGGTTACTATATTTACCATTTTATCCTCCAAAAAAGTTTTATTTCTTGTAAAATAACAAAAAGCATTATAGTACATAAACCTTTTAAAAGCAAGTTCAATTGACTACAATCAAATGACCCCAAAGAAAGTACACCTTTAGCGTTCAAACACTAAAAGTCCCATTGCATACTTCATTTTCTGACCTTGATACGTTGCAACCTCGTCTTTTGGCACCACGTTTTCTTCCGTAATATAAATCTTGGAGTTGTCGGTCGTACCATGCGCTTCTACTTCTACCACATAATCCCGGTTTGCCTCTACCGGCATATTGGCAGTATCAAACCGGTGGTTCTGTCCATTTACAACATCCTTTACCATAAGTTCTTCTGTATACAATACTTCTTTATTCTCTGCGTCTTTTAATGAAATCTTGTAGCTTCCTTCTTTGCCACCGGTAAAACGCAGATAAAAGCTGTTTAACGTAGCTTTCTTTGTCGTAAACTCCTGTGTCATAACCGCACCGTCAGACATAGTTTCCTTGCCGGTGTTGATTTTGGTCATATAATTTGTATAACTGTAAGGCTCGTTAATTTTGCCGTATCCGCGCCATCCTGCAAACACAGCGATTAAAA
Source organism: Lachnospiraceae bacterium (assembly GCA_024698865.1). Taxonomy (GTDB): domain Bacteria; phylum Bacillota; class Clostridia; order Lachnospirales; family Lachnospiraceae; genus JAILQS01. The sequence continues at coordinate 4,072 of JAILQS010000160.1, forward strand.
GCGTCACTGCTGCCACTGCTGCCACAACGGCTTTCTTTTGTTCACGTACAATACCTGCCATTCCTTCTATAATAAGAAGCACGGTCATACCAAATACCGCACCACAGGCAAGGTACATAGAAACCGGAACCTCCATAAAACCGTAATATACATTTTGCATGGAGGCTTTCAGATCAAATGGTAACGGCAGCATCACGAGCAAAATACCGATGAGATAAATATAATCTGTCTTTTTTCTGTCTTTTGTTGCATCGAGCAAAAAGATAAGTGGCATTACCAAAAAGATTCCGGCATAGGTGTAGCTTATGGAAGGCACACCAAGAATCAGGCAGGAAAGTAACAATAAGCCTTTCCAGTCTTTCTTTAAGCCAAAGAATGCGATAATACCAAGTCCCAGAAGCAACGTTACGATTCCACCGGAAACAAAATTACTTATCGTTGCATTCCCTTCCAATAACGCCTTAAAAAATGCAGTATAGTTTAAGTGGTAGCCGGGTCCTTTCACATCAAAAGTTTCAATCGTTCCAAACATATTGCCAAACATGGCCTTGATTCCGGTCCGGATGCCACCAAACATTTTAAATGGAAGAACGAACGCCAGCACGCCGTAGACCATCGTTCTGATTGCTTCCTTCCATCTTTTTTCTTTTACCAGTATCAAGCCTAGAATCGCAGGATAAAGTTTGATTCCTGCTGCCACAGAAAGACTCACAAAAGACGCCTCGCGTAAGACTGCATTCTCACTGTCTTTCCACAAAAGGAAGAGCATACTAAAAATCAATGCTACAAATATAATATTGGCGCGTTCGAACTGGTACATAAACGGCACACTAAAAAGTATCAGCACTGTAAATGCTGTTTTTTCAAACTTAGATCCCTTTTTGAGCGATTTGGTGACTGCAACAAAAAGCAACAGTGTTACGATAAAATAAATGGTATACAGAATCGCTGCTTCAGAAATAGTTATAATCTCCGCCGGATTTTTGAAATCTGCCATCGAACGGATTGCCTTGGTAGACATAAAACGACTCATAATGCAGTATATTGCATTGGCGAGTGGCGGATAAATGGTATGCGTCTCATATAAATGATACCGATCCAGATAATTTCCAAAACGAAGGCAGTAGAAAAAATCATAAAAACTGGAACCGCCCTTGTAGAAATACAGTCTGGCTGCTGCAAAATGCGTCAACGCCGTAAGCAGGGAAAACACACAAAACGCAAGTGAAGACGCCAGATAGAAAACTTTATGCATCGTTTCTGTCTGTTTCAACTTTCGTAATATATCATTCCAATACTTTTTCACCTGTTCCATAGTTGCTTTCTCCCTTTCTATTATTTTGATTTCTTGTTTTTTGAGGATTTCTTATCAGAAGTTGCCTTCTTCGACTTATTTTTCTTCGACTTTGCCTTTGAACTCTTCTTCTTTGAAGATTTCTCCTGAGGTGATTTATCCTCTGTCACTTCATTCTCGATTACTTTATATTCAACCTTCTTTAGCGGTGTAAGAATTTCAATGTTACCAAGCTTCTTTCCTCTAAATTCACGATGCATACGTTCTGTACACTCTTTTCCAAAAAAGATTGCCAAAAACACCTGTTCTCGATTCATTGTTCCATCATTCAACCGTTTGATGTACTTTTCATAATTTTCCACCGGTAGAGCTAAATCCATGCAAACACGATTCACAAATGCAAGATTGGATGTGGTGTGCTCTAAGTACTCCTTATGCATAAACATATCATAAATAACGTTCATGATTCCATCCTTTACAAAATGTAACCGGTATTTTGCTTTATGTAACTCCTCTGTACTCATACGTTTCCCATTGGCACAGAAATAGTATTTCTTTAAAGTAAAATTGAGTTCATTTACCGGCAATGGAATCTCTATGTACGTTTTCGTCTGTTCATTAGCAATAATCAGCGAAGCTTCATCCACCTGTTTCTTTTTGGACACCGGTATATTATAGGCAGAGAAATAACTCCTATCACAAATCTTTCCTTTAAAACGTCTTGCTATACCTGCACTTTTTACCTGATTTGCAGCATAATACTTCCCATTGATTTTGATGTACACGGTTTTGTAAGGATTCGTTTGTTCCGTATCATATACCCATCCATTAATGGTATAATATCCGTCTTTCAACGTTTTTTCCTCGAACAGATCATTGTTCACAAATTCAACCAGACAGGTATTTTTTTCTTCCTCGTACCCTTTGATTGGATCATCATATTTCTTTATACTTTTTAGTGACAATATATAATAATCCATACTTCCGGCAAGTTCGCTGTAAGTACGTTTTTCTTCAATGTTATAGTATTTGGACAACAACTCTAAGTCCTTATTTTCATCTTCTTTGTCGTACGGCATTACAATATACACTGCTTTTTGATTAAAGGAACACTCCGGATGAGTGCCCTTATACCTTAGTGAATACATGCCGCTTGCAGAAAGCACCATTGTATCCGCAGTTTTATGAAATACTCTCTTTCTTTCAAACGGGTTCCAATAGAGCTGATAATACTTCCCATTTCCGGACAACTGAATGGAATCCGCCTGTTTCGGAAACAATAACGTCCAACCTTCCGCAAAGTGAATATCTGAAAGAATCCAATCAATTCCACGATCAAAAAATGTATATTGATAATTATAAACCATATAATCCCCAAATAACGTATCACCTTTATAAGCTTTCCCGTAAATCATATCATATTTTCCACCGGTATTTAATCGCTGCATTTGACTTTTCGTGACAGGATCTACAGTCAGATACGATTCCATTAAAAATAACACGCATAAAACCGGTAATCCAAAGTAAAACATACTTGCGATTCTTTTACGTGAAATTCTGAATTTGGCTACAGTCATCACAAGTATTAAAAGCAAGAGCGCATCTGAAACCAGATTATATCTTGGCAATATGGAAGTGTAGAACAAACAACTAAATGTACAAAATGCCAAGAGAGCTCCCCACATACCAAGGTAACTTTGAAATTCTCTGTATCGCCATTTCATACGTCTTCCATAAATAAGCAACAGTACAAAGCCAATGAGTAACAGAAACGTTACCAGCCAGTTAAAATTCAAACAAAAGATGTGAAACAGTTTTGTCTGCACAAATTCTATCATATCCTCTCTGCTGTGTCCCGTTGGTTTCTGCGTAGTACTTCCCCAGAGACCGGTCGGTTTTAACTGGTACATCAGAATAAATATACTTCCCGTTATAAAACTAATCAGCGTATGCGGACCAAAAAGCAGTTGCTTCACCCTTTTTCTCCAGCTCCAATCTTTACGGAACAACGAAAACAATATAATCGGACACATAAATCCGGCAAAAACAATAACCCCGGTCTCCTTTGACATACTCAGGATTAGTCCACTTACAAAAAGCAGAATCCACTCCTGTCGGTATGCAAAATAAACAACAAACACTGTAAAAATAAACACACCGTAATCCAGATGAATATAACCGCCGGTTCCAAGAATCATTGGAGATAAGGAAAATACCAGCGCAGACAGAAATGCACTGATTCTGCTTTCAGATATTTCCATGATCATTCTATATACAAAATATACACAAATGAGCATTAAAAAAAGATTCACCCCGGTGACTCCATATACACTTTTTGGAAAGAGATATTCCCCAATTGCCATAACAGGTGCATATCCGTAAGACATATGTCCTGCCAGACTAAAGTGTCTCATAAAACCTGACATCGTCAAATTAAAATTTTCACAGGCTGAAATCAGCGTGGAATAGTACTCCCCTGCATCCCATTTCGGTAACGTAGCTAACATCCGGATACGAGGCAGTATGGTTAAAATCCAAAGAAACAAAACATCTATATTTTTTGCCGGGAAAGAACGTACTGTTCCGGTAGTAGTCCGCTGTTTTCTTAGCCGATGCAAAATTGCTACTCTGCTAAGCAAAAAAATAGTAACAAACAATAACGCCAGCATAATAAAATAATTATACCAGCGTCTTGCGTAATTTTCCTGTGAAAAACAACGAATGATTGCACACCCAAAAAAGGTGTCTATTGCCAATACACAAAATAACACCTGAGCATCCCAGCTAAGTTTTTCCCGTTTCGATTTCGTTGCCATTTATGATTCCCCTCTATTTTGTTTCCCACTGAAACTCCGGAGTTTCCTGACGATTGGAAAACATTGCTTTCTGAGTCTTTGTACCTCTTACCTTCAATCGCTTGTCGCAGCCATTAAAAACAAACAATCCCACCTGATTTACGGTTTTCGGTAATTCTACCTCTTTTAGACTCTTACAACCAAAAAAGCAGCCCTCATCTATAATCTTTACCTTTTCCGGTAATACAATCTCCTCCAATGATTCACAATTCATAAATACATATGCTCTAAGATTTTTTACATTTTGCGAAAGATTAATCTTCTTCAGTAAGGTACAGTTACTAAAAGCACCAATTCCTATATTTTTCACACTCTCCGGAAGTTTTATTTCTTCCAGTTTTGTATCAGAAAATGCATACGTAAAAATTCTCTTTACTCCATCCTCTACTTTGTATTCCTTGTAATCCAATCCGGCAGGATAAAGTACCAGTCCCTCTCCATCCTTTGTATAAATCACATGATTAACAACTTTATAAACCGGATTTGCTTCATCTACCGTCACATTTTTCAAACTATTTGATCCTGCAAATGCACTACCTTTCAGGTTTTCTACAGAAGCCGGAATATGAATCTCTTTCAGTGAGTCACAGTCTGCAAATGCCATCTTTCCAATATCATACACGCTTTCCGGAAGCACTACTTCTGAAAGTGCACTGCATTTGTAAAAAGCGTAACTTGATATTTTTTCTAAAATTACCGGATACTCTACCGTGCTAAGACCGGTACAGTTTGAAAAAGCTCGTTTTCCGATAATGGATATTTTTTTAGGCAAATGCAATTCTTGCAAACCGGTACAATTCATAAAACAGCCGGCTTCGATTTTTTGAAGTCCGCTGTTAAAAACAACATTTTTCAAAGAACGGCAATCTGAAAAGCACTGTTTTGGCAATGTTTTTATATTCTTTGGAAATGTAACTTCCTCTAATCCGGTACATCCCAAAAATGCAAAAGCACCGATTTCTTCTAAATCTTCGGGGAAAGCAATTTCCTTTAAATTCTGGCAATTCATAAAAGCATATTTACGAATCAGCTTCACATTATTACCAATCGTAACTTTCTCAACATTACTTCCGCTAAAAGCTCTTTCTCCGATATATTTCACTTTAAATTTACGGCCCTTATCAGAAACCTTTGCGGGAATTTCCAGCTCATACTTATCTTTGTCAACCCCGCATACCTCTACATTTCGCGCACTTACATTTCCGACTACTTTATATTCCACACCCTCTAAGGTGAAGGTCTCTTCTGACTCAAAAAAATGATACACCTTTGTCCAAATGAATAAGAGGACAAAAACTGCAATTAATACACCTGCAATAGTAATAACTCTTTTTTTCATTTTCATCTCCATCCACTAATCCACACTGTAAACGGTTACTGCCTGATTGGAAAATACTTTTGTAATGCCTTCTTTTCCCTCTAAAACATCCGCCGAAATTCTGTGTAACATTATGACATAGGAAACATCTGCTTCTTTCAATACCTGCAGATAGTTCTCATCTCCATTTACCAAAGGCTCAATCATATAAGGATACGGCGGTACCAGCATTCTTCTCTCTGTCAGTGCACCCGGAAGATACGGATATTTTCCATAATCAATCGAAAAATAATTACATGTCACCACAGCATCCAAAGGTGTATGGTCTTTCACCCAGATATATCCTTCATACTCTTCTGCATCCAGATAGTTGGCTTTATAATTTTTCTCTCCTTCCAGAGTGATGTTGTTACTTCCGGTAAATATTTTCACTCCACGTTCAAAGGCATTGTTTGTATCTTTCATGGAATTATTACCGTTGATACAGAAGCCATTCACCAAAATAGCCCCTGCTATTCCACCAATTATAATATAAAGTGAACCCTTTATATTTTTCTTTTCCACAAACTCCATAATTCTAGCCTTGTGTGGACGGTAACACTCATAAATACAACGGATACCAAACGCAAGTGCATATGGATACACCGCCAGAATAAAATACATCTGTGAACAACTGTCATGCTCTAATATTCTTACAAGCACAATCCCTGCAAAGGTTGCCATCATCATAGCAAAGTCCATTGCATCAATTGTTCTTATATGGAACAGCTTATAAATAACACCAAATAAAAACGAACCAAATATAATCTTATGGCAGACCAGAATATAATACACCATAAATAATCCATTCGCGATGACAGAAGGAAACAGACTTCTTAGTGAAGCATAAACATTTCCTATCACCGGATATGTTACAATCGTACTCTGTGAGGTGCTGCCGGCAACCTGCAATGTTCCGGCTTCTGCACCGGACAAAAATACCAGATAGATCGCTCCAAACACTGCCAGATATGTTGCACCATACAACATTCCTTTTACAATAGCACGGTCTTTCACAAGCCAATACAAGGAAGCACTTCCAAGCAATGCCAAAGCAAGTACTCCTAATGGACTTTTACATCCAAGACATGCTGCAAAAGAAAGAATTGTAGCCAAATACAATGATACGTCAAATCTCTTTTTCTGCGATTGCAAAAGAGCAAAAAATGCCCCCCAAAGTGCCATCGCCATACCATAGTCAAATCCAAATGCAGCCTTGTACATATGTGAAGTATAGGTTGTGATGGCAGTTCCTTCCTTTCCGATGATAAAAAGCAAAATAAAGGTGCCTACCGCTGCTGTCAGTCTTCTTCTTTGTATTCTACGGAACGTACAATATGTTGCCGTTGCAACCATCAACACCGGCTGAAAGTAAGAAAAGAACATAACCATATGGAATGCTGAGATTCCGGTCATCTTACAAATTACAGACAACTGCATACTCGAAAAGAAATGATAGTGATATCCTAACCAGATACGACGAAAATTAGCAGGTGGAAACGACTTTCCAAGTTCTACAATATCTCCGATCCAATAGAGTAAATCTCCAAAGTAACTGTTTGCCAAAATTCCGTTTCCCGGAATCGCATTATTCTGAGCAACCATAAAAAACTCGATGGTCAGCATAATGACAGTTACCATACCAATGATAACCTCACCGATTCTATCAGAAATCAGCTCAGAAAATATTTTTTTACGTCTCCACAAACAATAAACTGCGCATACGTCACTGATACCATAAATAATCAGATATCCTCCCGGTATATGCAACAGATTTACAAGCAAGTACACGATGATTCCATATACAAATCCTGCTCCATATGCAATTCCGAAAAACTCCACTTGCGAATAGTTCTTAACACGAATGATGGAAGCAATCGCTGCTCCCGGTAACAGCATACAGAAAATCTGATACAGAAAGAACATGCAACCTTCCTGCACCGGTACATGATTTGCTACGCTGGAAAAAATGGAAAACGCAAAAAAGGCAGCTATTATAATACCTGCTTTCGTTCGAAGTCTTGGGTTGACAACCTGTTTTATATCTGAAAGTCGATTTGTGATTCCTGAAAAATTCATGCAAAAACTCCCTTTTACCGTATTCTGGTGACGACGAAAGTCAAGACTCGCGGAGCGTTTAACTCAGTCGAGCTTGTACCCCGACTGAGTTAAAGCCCCTGTTCCAGTCGTCCTCTCATCTTTTCCATTTCTTCCATCTGTCCCATATCCATCCACGCATATTCACTGATTGGATAAACACCAACTCGTTCCCCTTCATCAATACATGTTTGAATTACATCTGTAATGTGTATAAATGTATTTTCCGGAATCTTATCCAGGAAACGCGGTTCGATGACATAAAGACCGGTATTAGTCATAAGCGAATACCTTGGTTTCTCTTTTAGGTTGGTAACAAAACCATCGGATGAAACTTCTACCGTGCCGTATGGTATCTCAACATTTTTAAGCGCGCAAACCATTGTGATAATGTTGTTATTCTTTTTGTGCATCTTAAGAATCTCTTCGTAATCTTCTTCGATAATCACATCACAATTAGTCATAAAGAAGGTATCCGTATACTGACCGCTAAGAAGCTTTAATCCTCCGGCAGTTCCAAGAAACTCTTCCTCATCAAAAAAAGTAACATCTCTTTTGGCTTCTGTATCCATAAAAAACGCTTTGATTAGATTCTTTTTATAGTTTACGATGATATCAAAATGATTGCATCCATAGTTTTCAAAACGATCCATGATATGTTCCATAATCGTCTTTTCCCCGATTGGAATGAGCGGTTTTGGAAGTACTTGTGTGTAAGGCTTCAGTCTGGTGCCTTTGCCGCCTGCCATTACTGCAACCGGAACTCCGAGAGTTTTCATGGACTTCTCGATTTTTTTGTTCAGAAATTCTATGCGAACCAGATCGCCATCCTCATCAACAATCGGCAAGGCGGTGATTCCGTTTTTCTTCATAAGGTGACGATAATCAATATCCTCCCCCTCAACAGCCTTCCATGGATTTCTCGATATGATATTTCCTACCGGCGCTTTCAAATCACCGTTATTCAAGATATGACGTCGGATATCTCCATCTGTTACAACACCGATTAGTTTGCCTTCTTCACAGATAAATAAAACTCCTCTGGCATTCATATCGATTTTCTTCATTGCATCGATAACCGGCAAATTTTCTTCGGCAACATATTTTGATACGTTCATGATAAACTCCCTCTAAAATCAATCGGTCTATTTTTGAAGTTCCTTAATACTCTCCGCCACGCAGGCAACATCTTCTTTTGTAAGATTCGTGCTACATGGAAGATTTACAATTCTTTCGTAGTAATAAACTGCTTTTTCAATCTTATAACATTCTGCCCCTTCATATGGCTTTAACGTATGAATCAATTTCCATACCGGTCTGCTCTGAATCATTTTCTCAGAAAGATTCTTGATTAATTCATCTCTGTTTTCACACATAAAAGAATAGAACCAATAGTTCGTGCGGATTCCTTTACGGAAAGGAAGCAACACAATTCCCTGTTTCTGATATTCTTTATAGTTCTCCTCTTTGGTCTGGATAAAAGTCTCCAGCTGTTCAAGCTGTCCAAGTCCCAAAGCTGCCTGAATATTGGTCATACGGTAATTATAACCAATCTCGTCATGGTCAAAATAAAGCACGTCTGCCTTTGCCTGGGTAGACAAATGTCTTGCATGCTCTGCCAGTTCCTCGTCATTGGAAACAATCATTCCACCACCACCGGTGGTAATGATTTTATTACCATTAAAGGAATATACTCCCATATCTCCCATGGTTCCGGCATATTTTCCTTCCAATTCACCTTCCGTATAACGGGTACCAAGTGCCTCAGTAGCGTCCTCGATTACTCTAAGATTATACTGTTTTGCAATATCCAAAATTGCCGGCATATCGGCCATATTTCCAAATACATGTACAACAACAAGTGCCTTAACTTTGCGATTCGTCTTCTTATGGGTAAGCACTCCATCTGCAAATGTACATTCTTCTTCACAGAACTCTTTTACTTTCAAAGGGTCCATCGTAAGTGTATCGTCGCAATCCATAAATACCGGCTCTGCATGTGCATAACGAACCGGATTGACTGCCGCAATAAAAGTCAACGTAGGTACGATAACCATATCTCCTGCTTTCACTCCGCAAGCCTGCAACGCCAGATGCAAACCACTCGTTCCGTTCTGGCAGGCAACTGCGTAGGAAGCGCCTACATACTCTTTCAACAAATCTTCAAATTCGGATATGTAAGGTCCTGCCGTCGAAACCCACTCTGTTTCGATTGCATTCGTTACATATTTGAGTTCATTTCCTTTTATATTTGGTACTGACAAAGGTATAAACTTGTCCACAATACTTCCTCCCATCTGACTACACATTATAAATATCTGCTTTGTAACGATCCATATTGTCACGAAGCCATGCAATTGTCTCCTCGATTCCCTGTGCAAAGGTGTATTTTGGAGCCCAATCGGTTAATTCTTTGATTTTGGCATTGGCGCCTAACAAACGGTTTACTTCGCTCTTCTCCGGACGCAGTCTCTGCTCTTCGCAAATAATCTTTGCATTCGGGTTCAACTGACGGATAATTTCATTGGCAACATCTCCGATGGAGTGCTCCTGCTGTGTTGCAATGTTGATTTCCTGTCCGATTGTCTTGTCTGATCTGGCAATTTCATAGAAACCATTCGCCGTATCTTTTACAAAGTTGAAATCTCTGGTAGGGGTAAGAGAACCAAGTTTAATCTCTTCTTTACCTGCAAGTAACTGTGTAATGATTGTAGGGATAACCGCTCTTGCAGACTGTCTTGGTCCATATGTATTGAACGGACGAACAATCGTAACCGGCAAATTGAAACTACGATAAAAACTCTCTGCCAGACGGTCTGCACCAATCTTTGTAGCAGAGTAAGGAGACTGTCCCTGGTAAGGATGCAATTCATCGATTGGCACATACTGTGCAGTACCATAAACTTCTGAAGTAGAAGTTACCATAATACGCTCCGTCTCCAGTTTGCGGGCTGCCTGCAATACGTTCAGCGTTCCTTTAATATTGGTATCCACATAAGAGTCCGGTGAATGATAACTGAAAGGAATTGCAATCAAAGCTGCAAGATGGAATACCATATCAATGCCTTTCATTGCTTCATACACACCGTTAGGATCTCTGATATCTCCGGAGAAGATCTCAATCTGGTCCAGTTTTTCTTTTGGAAGAGTGTCTAACCATCCCCAGGTATTAAATGAGTTATAGTATACAAATGCTCTTACATCGTATCCTTTTTCCAATAATAATTCTGTCAGATGACTTCCGATAAAACCATCCGATCCTGTTACTAATACTTTCTTTGCCATTTTAAAACTCCTCACTTTTAATTAATATATTGTAAATGTTATCTGTTATTTCTAAACATTTATGTACCTGTCTTCCTCAATTCCCATAACGTTATTTACCATCTTTACATTTGTATGATAGTTTTCGTTACTAAGGTTTGGAAATCCAAATATCTTACAATCACAGCCCCCGCTTTGCAGGGAAATCAACATCGTGGACGGGAACATTAATAATATTTCTTTCTCTTGTGACCCATACCCGACAAAACATTCACCGGGCACACTGTCATATCCAATGCTGATATTTAAATCTTTCCAATCGTAATCATATTTGTCCATCGGGTGTTTTTTGATAAGAATGTGCTCTCCGCTCCTGTTTTCTTTCAGCCATGCATGGATTTTCTCGTAATGATTACTGCTATCTGTATCATACGCATCCAAAGGTGCGGAAAATAACACCACATCAATATCATCTATCTTAATCTCTTCTTTTGAAAGAAATGTTTTTTCAATCAGTTTTTGAAATGCCTCCGCATCTGCTTCTTCTCTTGCAAACAGTTTCTCTATTCCAAGAAAGTTTCTGTATACCATTTTGTCCGGCATATTTGCGTATTTTATGCATTTGCGATCCGGTTCAAAGGTAAACTGCCTTTCCCCGTTTATGTATACATTCATATAACCCATCCTGCTCAGAATAAATCCTAATATGCTGTATGGGTTACATCTTGGAAAGGATCCTCTTTCTTTATAATCCCCAAGACCATCTTCCAAAAGAACAATCTGACCTTCTGGCAACACATTCATAATTGCACCTGTTGTAACCGAATAATCATACGGTATCAGCGCTTTATCAATCTTTCTGTCACCAATGTCTGTTTTTAGAAGGTTTGCACAATATTTTTTCTTTTGCCCGATGACCCATCGACCTCCCATTGCAAGGATAGTCTTTATTTTTCTGAACGCAGATTCATCCCGAATTCCACTCTGCGCCAAAAGCACCTCGGAAAATATACCGGAAGCTTCGCATAATTCTTTCATCTTGTGCATATATGCTTCATCATCAAAATTGATTACCAGCGCAATCCATTTTTCTTTCGGCGTATGCTTTGCATAATACCATAACGTCTGAAGTAAGATATACGGTCCGTTAATAACCGCAAGGGTTGCTCCAAAATTCTGTGTGTCTGTCAATTGAAACCTTCCTCTCCATTATTTAAAAAAGCCAAGCAACGTTTTGATTTCTTTCCGTGTCAGCAATACTACAACAAAAGCCGTCACTACGAAAAGTATCGCCCGCTCTCCATACCAGACAAGCGTTCCCTCGTTTCCGAATTGGAACAGATATAACTCGCCCAAAGAGTATACTACGATAACAGCCATTCCTTTTATAACCGCTCCAAAATCATACACTATCGGAGCAAACATTTTACGACTGATCACGTAATGGAAAAGGAACAATAAAATATAGGAAACCAACGTCGTATATGCGGCTGCTTCAAATCCATACCGCGGTATCAGATAAATATTGAGTCCGATGTTGGTTGCTGCTGCCATACAGGTTCCTATGGAAATCATCTTTGTTTTTTTCTTGAAAAACTCAATGTTCACATAGATTGTATACAGGAACATAAAATACGTAGACAACGTAACCGGAATTACACATGGTATTCCGACCCAGTATTCTTTTGGCCCGAGTATTTTCACAATCTCAGGTGCCAGCGTAAGCACACCGAGTGTAACTATATTAAACGCCCATATATACCATACCGAGCTTTTTTTGATATTTGCGTAATCCTTTGCTTCCAGTTTACGAAACATCCACGGCATCCAGATATTATTGGTTGCTTCAATCAGTGCCGCCAATAGTATTCCGACAGTATATACCAGGCTGTAAATACCATTTTCATAATTGCCCTTGTAATGTACAATCATAATCTTATCTGACTGGGCAAGAATCAGATTCGCAAGTAAATGAAGAATAAGCGGAAGTGACATTCCTAAAGAAAACTTCCAATACTCTTTTTTAATCAGAGTTCTTCCCTGCAACAGTATCACCATTGCAATCACAAATGAAATGGCGATTGCCGGAATTGCTCCACCTACAATCCTTCCCATGTAACTGTCTTTTTTGTAAATGGTAAGAATAAAAAGAACGGAAACCACCACACTTAGAAATACGGAGCCAAAACAAATCAGCGTATTCTCTTTATAGCGGTAATTGTAGATAAGACTGGCACTCACAAAATTAACCACAAATGTTGCAAATGCCTGCAAAAACAGCAGATTCATTACAACAGGGCTCATCTTCAGTGCACCTGAAACCGGCGTCACAAATGCATTTCCTATGATTAGATATAACAATAAATTAAGCAGGGAAAGAAATAAAACAGAGGACAAAAACTGTTTCTGCTTTTCTTTAAATTCCAACATTCCACGCACAACAGATCCATGCAGTGCAAGTCCGATGGTGACGGTGAAAATATTCAGATACGTCAGATATAAACTTGCATCTCCATACTCCGCTGTAGACAAAAGTCTTGAAAAAATCGGAATGCTGACAAAATTCATCCCTTTTACAAGAAAAGTCCCGATAATACCGATACTTCCCGCCTTCAGTAATTTACTGTTCTTCCGGCTGATCTTCAAAATTAATTCTCTCCTCCTCCACAACGAGTGGACGCTTCATAACACGGGTATTAATATTCATAATGTATTCTCCGAGCAATCCAATAAAGAATAACTGTACCGATCCAAAAACAAATACACCTAACAGAATTGGAGTTGTTCCGGCCGGAAACCGATTCCAATAAATCAGTTTGAGTACCAGATATCCCAATGCACAAAGCATACTGATTACAGAAAAAAGGAAACCGGCTATTGTTGCAATTCTAAGTCCCACCTTCGTGTAAGAAGTAAAACTAAGCATTGCCGCATCATACAAACTGTACCAGTTGTTATGTGTCTTTCCGGCTCTTCTTTTTGGCTGCTCGTAAGGAACATCCTTACGACGATATCCCAACTCCGCAACAATTCCACGAAGGAACGGGGTCGGATCGTCCAAGTCTCTTAATACCTGAATAAAAGATTTGTCATATAAACCAAATCCGGTAAAATGTTCAATCTGTTCTACGGAAGACATTTTCTTAATGAGCTTATAATAACAGGTTCTAAGAAAACGCATGATTTTATTCTCTTTACTTGATGCCTTGATTCCGGATACAATCTTGTACCCCTTTTCCCATTCTCTCACGAATACGGGAATCATTTCTACCGGATCCTGAAAATCCGCACACATAGAAATGGTACAATCGCCGGTCGTCTGGCACATACCGTGGAAAGGCGAGTTGAACTGTCCAAAATTCTTCGCATTAAAGATTGCACGAATCTTAGGATTCTTCTTGCAAATCATTCGAAGCAGATCTCTTGTCTTGTCTTCCGAACAGTTGTCAATAAACAAAAGCTCGTAATCATACTCCGACAACTCATTCTCTAATGTGTTTACAACTGCCTCACTGATTGGTACAACATTTTCTTCCTCATTATAACAAGGAATCATAACACTAATCTTTTTCATAATCGTTTTACACTATCCTTTGCATTACATGCCAACTGCTTCTTTAATCACTTTTGCCATGTAGTCAATTTTTTCATCGGTCATTCCCGGATATACACCAACCCAGAATGTATCTTTCATAATGCGGTCTGTATTGGTCAGTTCTCCGACTACGCGGTACCCTGTCCGGGCTGCTCTCATCTGATCGAAGCAAGGTTGTTTGATAATATTTCCTGCAAACAGCATACGTGTCTGTACACCTTTGCTTTCGATATATTTTACAACTTCGAACTTGTCTACCCCTTCCTTGCAGGTAATCAGGAATCCGAACCAGCTTGGATCGGAATTCTCGCAAGCCTCCGGAAGAATCAGTTTATCTTCACATCCGGCAAGTGCTTTCTTCAGGCGGTCAAAGTTGTATTTTCTACGTTCTACAAATCCAGGGAATTTCTTTAACTGTGCGCAACCGATTGCTGCCTGCATATCCGTCGCTTTGAGATTGTATCCAAAATGGGAATATACATATTTGTGATCATATCCCAAAGGAAGTTCTCCGTACTGCTTATCAAAACGATGTCCGCAAAGATTGTCTCTTCCGGATGGACATACACAGTCACGTCCCCAGTCACGAATGGAACGGATAATCTTATTAAGCAGCGCATCGTCGGTATATACAGCTCCACCTTCTCCCATTGTCATATGGTGTGGCGGGTAGAAGCTTGAAGTTCCGATATCTCCGATTGTTCCGGTGAATCTGGTCTTACCGTCAATTGTATAACGGGAACCAAGTGCATCACAGTTATCCTCTACAAGCCAGAGGTTGTGTTTGTCACAGAATTCTTTGACTGCTTTTAAATCAAACGGATTACCCAGTGTATGTGCAATCATAACTGCTTTCGTCTTATCCGAATAAGCTTCTTCCAGCTTTGTAACATCAATGTTGTATTGCGGAATGGTAATATCCACAAACACAGGAACAGCACCATACTGAACGATTGGTGCCATAGTAGTTGGGAAACCTGCTGCCACAGTTATCACTTCGTCCCCCGGTTTTACCGCTCTGTCACCGAGCAATGGGGAGGTCAAAGTCATAAAAGCAACCAGGTTTGCTGATGATCCGGAGTTAACCAACGCTGCATGCTTTACTCCAAGATATTTGGCAAGTCCTGCTTCGAACTCATCGGTATAACGTCCACTGGTAAGCCAGAATTCCAGGGAACTATCCACAAGATTTAACATCTCATCACTATCGTATACTCTGGCTGCGTAAGTGATACGGTCTCCCTCTTTAAAATCCTTTTTCTGATTGTGATATTTGTCACAATACTCTTTTACCATAGCAAGTATTTCTTCTCTTGCCTGACTCTCATTTTTATTCTCGAACATAGTTTCCTCCATCTATCTATTTGGCATCTAAAAATTCTTCAATTTGTCGATCCATACATTCTGTTATATTCCCTTTGTCAAGATAACAACGGGTCCATTCCACCGTCTTTTCTACTGCCTTATCCACGTTCCAGTGTGGCTTCCAGGAAAATACCTGTTTCAGTTTGGAACAATCCAGTTTTAAGAAGTTTGCTTCATGCGGTCCACCGTCGTATCGGTTCACCCAATGGAACTCCTCTCCCCATTTGTCACCAAACAAATCTACAATATCGCCGGTTGTATAACAATCTGACTCATCCGGTCCTACGTTATAATAACCTGCGTACTTCTCGTCTTCATACTGTCTGCACGCAATCATCAGATACGCATACAGTGGTTCCAACACATGCTGGTAAGGTCTTGTGGAAAACGGATTACGTACCACCAGATCCTCTTTCGCCTCCACCGCTCTGACACAATCCGGAATAATCCGGTCATTGGCAAAATCTCCGCCACCGATTACATTACCGGCTCTTGCAGTCGAAATACGAACACGGTTATCTTCAAAGAATGAATTCTTATAGCTGTGTGTTACAAGCTCCGAGCAGGATTTGGAATTAGAGTACGGATCAAAACCGTCTAACGGCTCATTCTCTCTATAGCCCCATTCCCATTCGTTATTTTTATATACTTTATCCGTAGTTACATTCAGGAAAGATTTTACGGAATCACTGGTACGTACACACTCTAAAATATTAACCGTACCCATGACATTTGTTTCAAACGTATACACCGGATTCTTGTAGGAATCTCTTACAATCGGCTGTGCTGCCAGATGCAACACAATCTCCGGTTTGACTTTATCGAACACTTTTTTCAGATGTTCAATATCCCGGATGTCGCCAATAATGGAATTCATCTTATCCTCCAGATCGGCAAGTTCAAAGAGCGCCGGTTCGGTCGGTGGCTCCAGGGCAAATCCCGTCACCTGCGCGCCCGCATTAATTAACATACGGCACAACCAGCTTCCTTTAAATCCGGTATGACCGGTAACCAGTACACGTTTTCCTTTGTAAAATTCTAAAATCTTATCCATCTTACACCCTCGGTTCTATTCTTAAAATGAAATGCCTACTTGTCCCAGACTTTCCAAAGTGCCTGTTTCTTTTCCCACATTTCTTCTAATTTTAACTTGTCTCTCTGTGTATCCATACACTGCCAGAAACCGTTGTGCATCTTAGCTACCAGCTGACCTTCTCTTGCAAGCTGACGTAATGGTTCCTGTTCAAACACTGTACCGTCTCCCTCGAGATAATCAAAAATCTCAGGATTCAGCACCATATATCCAATGTTGATCAAACCACCATCCGTGTCTACTTTTTCGCGGAAAGCGGTAACATTACCGGAATCATCAACATCCAACACACCAAACTGCTGTCCGACACTATACGAACTCATCGTTGCAATCTTTCCATGTTTCTTATGGAACTCAACAAGTTCCTGGATGTTGATATTACTTACTCCGTCTCCGTACGTAAGCATGAACGGTTCATCACCAATGTAGTCCTTGATTCTTTTGATACGTCCACCGGTCATCGTCTTAAGTCCGGTGTCAACCAATGTAACCTTCCATGGCTCTGTTACACTATTGTGTGTTTCCATGGAGTTGTTCGCAAGGTCAAATGTTACATCTGATGTGTGCAGATAATAGTCTGCGAAATATTCTTTAATAACGTATTGTTTATATCCAAGGCAGATAATAAAATCATTGAAACCATAGTGGGAATAAAGCTTCATAATATGCCATAAAATTGGCTGCTCGCCGATTTCAATCATCGGCTTAGGCTTCAAGTGGCTTTCTTCACTGATTCTGGTTCCAAAACCTCCTGCTAAGATTACTACCTTCATACACAAACCTCTCATTCTAT
The DNA here is from genome assembly GCA_024698865.1 of Lachnospiraceae bacterium. Taxonomy (GTDB): domain Bacteria; phylum Bacillota; class Clostridia; order Lachnospirales; family Lachnospiraceae; genus JAILQS01. The sequence continues at coordinate 21,785 of JAILQS010000160.1, forward strand.
ATGATGTGTTTTTATCCTACTCATTCTACCATATACAGACCTATATCGCAAATTTATACGCGAAAACCTTTTTTCTTTTGATATTCTATCATATCTTCGTAGATTCGCTTACAGTTGTTATGGTCATCAAAGTAGAAGAAATCATCTGCTCTTCTTCTGTATTCGTCTTTCATGACACAACCATTTTTCATGTAATCAATCAATACATCAATGAGTTCATCGTTGGTATGACAAATCTCACCAAACGCCATTGTGTCATAATGGAAAGTTCCTTCTTCATAATGCGTTGGAATATCCTTATGGTGCAGATAAACCACCGGCTTTCTCATGTAGGCGAAGTCAAACTGCACACCGGAGTAGTCACTTACCATAAGAGATGACTCACAGAACAAGTCCTCATAACTCATATCTCCGGTAGACGGAATGATGTCTACATAATCATTATGATCAAAGTCTTTTGCCTGCGGACTAACGATTGGATGAAGTACATACGCAAGTCTGTAACCGTACTCTTTCGCCGCATTTAACAAACGCTCATCGTTAATCAGGCTGTTGAATACTTTATAATACGTTGTCTCTTTGAAGTTTGGATTATAATCTCTTTCCACACCTTCATTTGACATAATATACATCGCAGACTGCATTCTCCAGGTTGGGGAAATGAGAATCTGCTTTTTCGCTCTGTCAACCAGTCCATCGTATCTTGGCACACCGGTTAGACGAAGTGCATCATAGCCTTCATAGTCGTATACCGGTTTGGACAAATTCTCTATCTCGTACTTGGATGCACAGTAGTAAAGTTTTGTATTGTCTCTGAGACGGTTCTGTGCAATGGCAATCTTCTGAATTGACATACCATGCTGTACACACACTACATCAAAATCCGTCAAACCACGAATATGGTTAGACAGACGCAGCGGATAGTCATTGAATGCAAACACGGTTGAGTTTGACACAATCATCATTTTTGCACGAAGGAACAACATTTTATGCTTTAGTGTTCCACGCTTCACCGGACGGAACCCTTCTTTGCGCATGCGTTTGTAATCCGGACAATCTTTATCCAAAAGATAATATTTGCGGATATGGTCTTTTTGCTTCTTTGCATATTTGTAAAGGTACGAAGACGAATCTCCGCCTTTATATAACTTATCGTAAAATACCCAGATGTTTTTGCGTTTGTAGTACCAGTTCGTAAGGAAATGAATCATACGAAGTGGAATAATCGCACGAATGTCTTCCTTTCTACTCATAAACATCTGACCTTCCACCAACGCTTCACGAAGGGCGGTATGAAGGAATCTTGCCTTGCGGATAACCAGTTCGCCACATCTGTTCAGTTCATCCGGCACGTAGTATGCAATATATTTATCGAATCTCCAGTAGTTGTATCTTGGGTACAAAGAAAGTCTGCTCGTATGAGATGCAAAGCGGAAATCAAACGGATATTCCCTGCATTTGTGTACGGCAACGAATGTCACGCTCTGTTTCTTTTTCTTTGGATCAATCGGCACAGCTACATGGAACGTAATTCTCTTCGTAAACGGCTCTCCAAACACCTTCTTTAACGAATACTTTTCGTTGATCTCAATCGGATATCTCTTTCCATTGATTTTCATGTAGTATTTGAAGTCTTCCGTCCCAAAAAGACGGTTGATACTTCCGTCAATCTCCCACTTGCCGTCTTTATAATCAATCAAAGCGATGTTACAGATCATACGAAGTGTAGACTGTACAAGCACATTGTTAAACTGAAGATTTACGCTTTCCACATCATAAGCAAGTTTCGTATCGAGCTCCGGCGTATTATACTTAATCTTTGCAAACATCAGACGCTCATCCGGTGAACCCATTGCTCTTGTATATCTTGGAAGATCCGTTTTGAAAATAGTAGTGTCGTCCACGAAGGAAAGTATACGACTAACAAGTGCAAAGTAATCCTTGCGCATCTCATCCCCTTCAATTACGTGGCGGTTACGATTGTTGATGTTGGCAGCAAAACGGCAAATGATGTAATACATTACCGCATACTGAACAAACAACGGTGTCTCGCCAAAACGCTCGTTCACTTCTTCCAAAAACGGAATCATATAATCTTTGGCAGAATCCATGTACCATTCCAGATCATAAACTCCGGCAAACAGTTTAAAGTGCATATCCTTTGGCACTTTATATTTGTATTTCAAATTACCCACGTAGATGACATACGGACTATCCAAAAGCATACGAAGCAAAATGTCTTTCTCCGCATCGTATGGAAGATCCATATTGCAGCTGTACTTACGCGCAAACTCTGTCTTCACAACAGTACCGCTAAAATACAGCGGAATACAGCTTACATCATCTTTAAGTGCAATATATCTTACATTTTCATATTCTACATTACAGGTACGGTCAGCCATTTCATCCATCAAATGACATTTGGCAGCCATAGCAATCTGGTATTTATCCCCCTTCTTACCGGTAAGGAGTTTTACCATGCGTTCTAAATAATTCGCCGGAACTTCGTCTCCTTCTACAACCAGGGCAAGACATGTACCGTTTACTTTATCCTTCCACTCGTTGAAAGCAGCAAGAATCTCCCATTCTTCTGTGATCTCGATTGGAATCAATTCTATCTTTTCCTGTGAAAGTGTCTGCTCACGTAACGCTTTTAAGGTAACTTCTTCGCGGATGTTGGGTGTTTTAAAATATAATACACTAACCTCAGCCTGCTTCATTGTATCCATTCTAATTCTCCTTTTTGACCATCTCTACTTCTTCTACAGATTCCAAAGTCACGTCAGTATGTTCCTTTTCCAGTGAAAATCCTGTGTATTCTCCAAGATCCATCAGTTCAATACTGTGGCTGGTTCTTCGTCTGCTGACCGGAATCATCTTTCTATAGTCTCCGTAAAGATAAGTTAAATATTTATCGTATTCTTTTGGAACCGGCAACGGATAACCTTCAAAGTCCACCGTTATACTCTCATCCAGATATGATTTCGGAAAGACTCCTCTGGAAATATTGCGTCCCATGCCATCATACAGATAGTTGGTTCTTCTGTGTTTGTACCACACAAGGCATCTGTTCTGAATGAATTCCAAAAATCCCATAGGTAGTATACTCTTTAAAAGTGTTAAAAAGTTGCACATTATTGGGTGTTGTCCGCCCGGTTTGATTGGGGTTTTGCCCCATTTGTTAAATACCATACTTCTTGCAAGACGAGTTGCCGCGATGTGTAATTTTTGCATCAGCTTATAGTTAGAAGTCTTGTCGTGACAAACAACGTCAACAAAAATTCCGTTGTGCATTTTCATAAAGTTAGCGGTAAACTCCGTCGCAAAAATCGTATTATCAATTCGAATCTTCGTAAATACGCAATGATTAAGTCCTTCTGTAGAAGGCGCCTGATAAAACAGATTGTCCGGTAATTCCTTCTTGATGACTTTGAGGAATTTGTCGTAGTCCTCACGAAGCATCATAACGTCTGCATCGTCATCCCATGGAATGAATCCGCCATGACGAATTGCTCCAAGCAATGTACCACCCGCAAGGAAATACTTGATGTTATGTTTTTTACATATACGGTCAATCTCAAGTAAATATGCCAGCAAAACATCATGCACCGCAGATAATTTGCCCTGGTAAGCATCATCAAAGATAAAAATCTCGCCTTTGTTAATGATACTTTTGATTTTGAGAATAATGATATCCTCCATCGTAACTCTTGGATGGAAACCGTAGTGTGCAATCTTGTCCGCGCAAAATGCGGTTCCAATCTCCGGCTCCTCGCCTTTTGTAAGTGTAATCTCTGTAATATCCGGAAATGCGCGATAAATCAAATCCGTAAGCTCACCGGTCGAAACCGTGCAGTCTTTGCCGGCAACATGATATACCGTGCCTGACGGAATCTCACAAACAGCATAAAGCAACGACTGTAAAATGTCATTGATGTATACAAATGAATACTGCCCTCTGCTACGTACCAATTCGATGGATTCTTCCTTTGCAACTCTTGTAAGCAAGTCCGTAATAAAATCCTGTCCCCAGTCCATACATACCGCAACCGGCGCTGCCGTTCTAAGTATCGTACGGTTAAATGCAAATTCCTTTGCTCCGGCGCTTACCAGATGCTCTACCATCTTGACTGTTTCAGCCACGTAGCCATCGGCCTCTTTCAGAGAATAGCTTCCCATCTCATATTCAGAAGCAAAGAAATTAATCGGTGTCTTTCCAAAGCATCTATAGTCGGAGAAAAGAATAAATTCTCCGGTTGCAATGTCACGCATGTCATACACATTTTCATGCTTATCAAATACTGTATTACCGGCAAGCGACACAACTCTTTTTGTCATATCCAGCACTTTGCCAAAAGAATCCTCTTTTTCGTCGATTCTCTCCCCACAGATACCCGTATACACAAAATAATCCGCAAATACATTTTCTCCAAAAAGGCACATGTCCTCGTATTCCAAAGGCAAGGCACCTTTTCCAAGTTCCGGACTGTACACCTTAAAATCCTGCGCAGCCTTCCTGTCTGCAAGCAGTGCCTCGTACATATCTAAAGAAAGGGTAAACGGCGTATACAACCACACATTTAACCCCATATTTAAATTATCGTTTAACGACAAAAAAGCATAGACGACAGCTCTTGTAAAGAAACTGTCTTCTAGGCCTGCAATCATGATGGTTTTATTTTTTAATTTGTCATAGGAGAATCCCTTCTCAATCACCATGGATTCTGCCATGTCCAACTCAAATTCATTCAGAAAATCTCTTAACATACATATTCTCCATTCTTCGCGGGTACATCAGGAATCTTATCAAATAAGGACTCTCTCTTTATTTCATCTGCATTCTCCGGAAGAGAAGCAACATTTACAACCTGTCCTTTTTCCTCTGCGCACAACAAGGTAAGAAAACTATCCAGAACAAAGTCGATTTCACCGGCAAAGTTACGGTTGGCATTCTTGCCGATGTCGGTCTTACCGACTACCTCATCCAAACGGTCACTGCCAAATACTCTGGCGATATTAATCTTTGCGTTATCATTTCGCACCAAGGACGCACAAAGCATCTCTACTTCACGAACGGTTTGTGCATATGCATTCAGATACAGATTCTGATCCACATATCCAAGCATATCCTCTGTCAGTGCTTCTTTGTTCTCGTGTACCGCTCCGTACACCTTACTGCTGGATATCACCAGCATTTCGGCGTTGCACATCTTAGAAAGTTCAAAGTTCTCACGCATATCCTCCAAAAGATCGCGGCTGGCGGTGAAACTGCTCTGTTCAAAATACTCCACATCTTCACCGGCACGCATCAAATCTGTGCAAATGATATACTCCGGATTCTCCGAAAGATGCGCTCCCTTATAAATAACCGCTGCCCCCAGCGACTGCAAATACTGCGCTATTTTCTGGCTGTATGAACTGTCTTTCTCCGTAAGCATAATCATTTTGCCTGCAATTGCGCTGTTTTGATATTCGTCGCTTTCGTCAACTGTATTGTCTTGATATTCCATGTCAAAAGTATCCTCAGACATAAAAAGACCTCCCAAACGTTTATAAACCGTATTTCATAGCTTCTTTTGCAAAATTAATGTAGTGTTGATAATAAAACTTCGCACGAAGAAGTTCCAGATCTTCCGGTGTTGTAACTTTGATGTTATCTCTTTCTCCGATAAACAAATGCACCGGCTCACCTAACTCAATCAACAACTCACTCGAGGACACCGGATTGGTAATTCCTCTCTTGTATGCTTCATCATGCGCCCAAAGAATCTTCTCCATCGTATATCCCTGTGGAGCCTGCGTAATATACATAGAACTTCTCTGGTAACTCTTCTCACACATATTACCGTCTTCGCTATATAATAAAGAATCGATACTTGGTGTAACCGGCACTGCGGTCTGATACTGATACGTATCGTGAATTGCATTAGAAATCAATTCTTCAGAAAGCATTGGACGTACTCCGTCGCAAATTAAAATTACATCCTTTGGTTTGGCAAACTCTGCAACCTTCACAACACCGTTATGGATAGAGTCAAAACCATTTGCTCCTCCCGGAACAACTGCAACCACTTTGCGAAGTCCGTGTTCTTTAATCTGTTCCCAAAGCGTATCGATCCAATCCTCCTTGCAGGCAATTACGATATTGTCTACCTCCGGATGATTTTCAAAATGTTCTGCGGTACGAATAATAATAGATTTACCTTCTATCTCTAAAAACTGCTTTGGAATGTCCTGTGATTTCATTCGTGCGCCGACACCGCCGGCAAATAACATTGCTGATACCATGTGAATCCTCCTATTTTATAAAATCCAATTCTTTTAATAGTCTTTCTGTGGCGTTGCCATCGCAACTGCCCATATATTTATCTTTGAAATCTTTTAACTTCTGTGCGGGTGGATTCTGATATTCCTCCAACACCGCATCTTTAAGATTGTCAACCTCTTTCACGATTCTTCCGGGAATCTCATCATATGAAATATATAAACCTCTTTCTTTTACATACTCCTCAAGATCCGGAGCATATAAAACCATCGGCTTCTCCAGTAAAACATAATCAAAAATAACCGAAGAATAATCTGCTATGAGTACATCCGCCACCGGCAAAAGCCGTTCGGTCGGAATCGTACAATTGGAAGTAGGCGTCTTCGCATCCATATGCGGATGTACTTTAATCAACACCTTCCACTCGTCACCGAGCTCTTGCTCCAGTTGCTTTATTTTATCTAAACCAATCACGTAAGGATTGGAGGCTTTTCCTCGAAACGTCGGCGCAAACAGAACTATTTTCTTGCCTTTTGCATCCGGATAAGCAGCATAGAATTCCTTTTTGCAACCCTCCAAATAGGATTCTTTAAAAAAGCGGTCCGTTCTGCTTAGACCTGTTGCATGCACAACCCCTTCGGGCTGGCGCATGGCACGGTTATAAACCGGAATACATATCGGCGCACTCACCGGCAGATAATCATAATTCTTAAACACATTTCCTTTATAATACGCCGGAATATCGTCATTCGTATCGTAGGCATATTTTTTCAGAATACCGCCCGCATGCCATAACTGCACAACCTTTGTCTCCGGTCTTTTGTTGCAGGAAGCAACAGGCAGAAAATTATCGCAGATAAACACACCTTTTGCCGTAGCATAATGTTTCATGAAAGACAGCATTGCGCGCATAACGTGAAGAGCACCATGTCCCTGGTAATCTGTACACATTAGGCAGATTTCGTATCCTTCCTGTTCCAGTCGGTTTTTCACATCTTCCATACTGTATGGAAGACTGTCGTGATGGGCATCTGCGAAAATAATTTTGTTGGTATTAATTTGGGTATGCCGGTAACGGTTATATACGACCGGCAATAAAATCTGTTGCGTAAACATCTTAATAAACTGCTTACATACGTACTTAATCATATCATACACCTACATATATTTCAATATTCCATTAACCGCATAACACAGGAAGTAAAAGCTTGCTTTTATCCTGCCAAACCCGGCATATCGCAAGGAATTATATTGCATTTTGGCAGACTTTAACTTGTTACGTGACTTTCCACCTTCGCTCAGACGATACTTAAGTAGCGGTTCATCAATCCCACACTGTGGTCCATACTCTTTTAATATCTTAAGCCAGGTAATGTAGTCCTCGTGTGCCTCATCATATCCCATTGGGAAGCGACGCATCACATCCGTGCGAACCAGCACTGAGGAACAGTTAATGATATTGCCATATAACAATTGTTTGTAAGAAATCTCTTTGGTAACTTTCATCACTTTTCCGGTACTTTCGCCCTTGGCACTGAACAACTCTCTTGCCGTAGAACAAAGCACACGGTCCGGATTATTTTGTAATACGTTAAGCTGCCTCTCGAGTTTGTTCTCCTGCCACCAATCATCTGAATCCAGGAACGCCACATACTCGCCTTTCGCTTCGTCCACCCCGCGATTACGGCTCTTGGCGACACCAAGATTCACTTCATTGGACAAGAGTCGGATGCTTACCCGCCCCGACAATTCTTCCGGTATGTTCTCTGCAAAGCCTTTTACAACTTCGCAGGTATCATCGCTTGAACTGTCATCAACAATCAGTAATTCCACTAAGTCTCCATTTTTAATAATGGTTTGTTCCAGTACGGATTCTATGGCACGCCCAATGTATTTGCCTGAATTATACGTCGGCATTACGACGGAAATCACCATCTTAGAAAACCTCCTGTTATTATTTATTCTCATACTGACTGGCATCTGCCACGCGGTTAATCAACGCCGTCATCTGATCCGGATTTACACCCTCTGCATTTTCTTTCTTGAAAATAATCTTAACTGTCATCAAAAGAAGCTTAATATCCATCCAGAGCGACTGGTGCTCAATGTAATACAAATCCAGTTTCAGTTTATCGTAAGGCGTAGTGCTGTATTTACCATAAATCTGTGCATATCCGGTAAGTCCTGCCTTTGCTTTCAGACGGAAATCAAACTCCGGAATCGCATGTTCATACTGCTTCGCAATCTCCGGTCTCTCCGGTCTTGGTCCTACCCAGGACATCTCGCCTTTGATAATATTGAAAATCTGCGGTATCTCGTCAAAGTGGATGTTACGCAAAAATCTTCCGATTGGCGTAACACGGTTGTCTCCCTTCTTGGCAAGCTTTGCATTCTCCCCTTCGGAATCTACCTTCATACTTCTGAATTTGATAATCTTAAAGACCTCACCATTTTGTGTGAGTCGTTCCTGATAATAAAAAATCGGTCCTCTGTCATAACATTTGATTGCAATCGCTGTAAGCAACATAAACGGTGCCAGGATAATAAATACCGGAACAGAAATCACCAGGTCTGCCACTCTCTTTGCAAATCTCTGTTCAAAAGAAAATCCCGAATTACGCGCCAAAAGTAATGGCGTATCAAATAAGTCAATGGAGTCTGTTCCCATTACAATGACATCTGATATTTTTGGCGTAATATATGCACGTATATCCAGTTCAAAACAAAACTTCAAAAGATTGTTGCGCGCTTCATCCGGCAAATCGCAAAGGATTACGGAAGGGTATTCACGTATCGCTTCCTTTACTGCTTCCTCACCTTTATTGATGTTAATAAAACCACAAATGTTGTATTTGTCCTTGCGCGAACCCATCTTGCTTACCAGACCGTCCGGGTCATGATCCCCATAGATCATCAGCATCTTTCTTGGCGGATATAATTTGTGATATACCGAACGCATCACTGTCGCCCAGGCAACTCCGACAAAAACGTCCATCAATGTCATAACCAGTATCGGAAGTACATTTACCATGCGAAGACTCATAATACTAATCTGCAGATACGTAATTCCATTTACCAGTATCAGTGTCAGCACCTGTGAAAAAACGACGTCTAACGTACGGAAATAACCGATACGAAACGCACCGTACAGATACGAAAAGCCAACACTCAGAATAACATATAATAAGAGTAATACCCAGTGTCCTCTACGAAACAGTGGTGTTCTCATGTAAGGATTGTAGTAATTACTCCATACTTCATAAAATATAAATGTCTGCATCGCAACTAATAATGCAGAAGAAAAGAACAGAATAATTCTCTTAAATTGTTCGTTCTCATTTTTTCTCATTTTTCTCATTTCCTTTCAAGTATGCCTATGTCCCCACAGTGAAAGTATTATAGCATAATGCTTTTATAAAAAAAACCCCCAAAAAAACCGACAGTCTAACATCCCTCTAAGGATGCGGACTGTCGGTTATGGATTATTTTTTCTTTTTACTCTTAATGTTGCGACGGTACTCTGCCGGTGATATTCCCATCATTTTCTTAAATACACTACTGAAATAATGCTGTGTGGAATATCCGACTCTCTCAGCAATCTCATACATCTTAAGATCATCCTGCTCAAACAGGTCAATCGCCTTCTTAATACGAAGTCTGGTAAGATAATCGACAAAGGTAATGCCAATCTCTTTCTTGAAAATACGGGATAAATGCTGTGGCGACAGATTCACATACTCTGCTGCATCAATCAAAGATAACTCTTCTCTTCTAAAATTCTTCTCGATATAAGCACGAATATCTTTCACGATAGCAGAACACTTATGCAGACGGCTTTCTTCCTTCAATAACAGGTCGTACACCTCCGCAGCCTTATCGTAACCTTCTCCTTCTTTATAGAAGATAGACATTCGAACCGGAAGATACTTTTCAATCGTATCCCTTGCTTTTTCAATCATATCCTCAACCTGCAGTGTTGCTCCACATTTGGAAACAATGACAAGGCTCTCATCTCCGATTCGGGAAATGTAAAGAGGACCAAGGTCTGCAAATATCTCAGAAGTTATATTCTCCGCCGCGTAGTACAACAAATCTGTATCCCACTGCGAATCGATGTCTTCTTTCATATCCGTCATAAGTGTAAGCATGACGATCTGGTACTTCTTCGGTATATCAATGAAGAGATAGTTCATCTTATCTGCAATCTCATCTTCTTTGTAATGGCCGGTCAGCCAATTATTCATAAACTCTGAGATCAGATACTTTCTGTTCTTACGCAACAAATCTTTGGTCTGATTCAGATATCTTTGCTCTACTTTCTTCTTTTGTAATCTCTTTAACAGTCGAGTCAGAAGCTTCTGGAATTCTGCATCTGTTACCGGTTTGAGAATATAATCATCTACTCCAAGTCGCAATGCACGAATCAATGTATTCGTATCCCCAATTGCACTGACTATAACAACAGAAACCTGCGGAAACTCCTGCTTATATTGTTCGAGAAATTCGATTCCACTCATACCATTCATATTGATATCAATGAACAAAGCATCCGGCTTTTCTTCTTTTAAACTGTCCTTCAACTGTTCAAAAGAACCACATTCCGCTACTACTTCAATGGATTCCTGCTGTTTTAAAAGAGCAATAAGCGCACGACGAATCACTACATCATCGTCTGCGACAATTACTTTATAGCTCATTCTTTCAAGGCCCCTTCAAATTATTATAAACAATAACAAACTAAAAAAATAAATTTTGAGAGAAATTTATAAACATATATACAATATATCACAACTTTAAGATTTTTTCACTACCCTTTTTCAAATTTTTTATGATATTTTGCGATTATACTCCACTTTTCTCTTCTTTTTTTCAATACATCTTCCAAAAGCGTTGCATTCCCCTTAAAATACAACTTTCCTGCCACCTAAAAAAACGTTTCAAAAGGAAAAAGTCCGAATACTTTTCGTATCCGAACTTCTTCTTTTATAATATTTTAACCTGTATATTCGACACTTTGCGCGGTCCTTATTTTACTTTGATTTTCTTGACTGCACTCCATGCTGCCACTGCTTTTTTGCTACCTTTCTTTGTATAAGTCTGTACTTTTACATAGTATACTTTCTTAGACTTCAGTCCCTTGATAGTTACGGAAGTCTTCTTTGCAGAAAGATTGACTGTTTTCTTATTCTTTTTAAACTTCTTATCTGTTGCAAGCATAATTGTGTATCCGCTTGCACCGGAGATTTTCTTCTTGATTGTTACTTTGATTGTCTTTTTCTTTGGTGAGACAAGTGCTTTAATCGTTGCCTTTCCAGGCTTTTTAACAGTTACTACGCTTGTAGGTGGTGTAGCTACCGGTTTTGCAGTAAATTTAGCATAAAGAATCAATCCATCGATGCTTTCATCCGCAACTTTTACTTCTTTGGTATATGCGCTGTCTGTAAACCATCCGCCAAAATCATAGCCGGTCTTAGTTGCAGGTTTTAAAGTGAAGCTGTCGGTAAATTCTTTTACGTTTGCTACATCATTGGTTCCGCCATCCAGCATATACTCAATATTGACAATCTTTGCCCACTTAGCGTAGATTGTCTTATTCTCTGTCTGTGCATTTAACTCTGTTACAGCATTGGTAAACGCTTCATCCAGATACCAGCCCTTGAATGCATAACCTTTTCTTGTCGGGTCTGCAAGAGTAAATGCACTTTCATATACAAGCAGGTTGCTGTCCGCGTTATTTCCGCCATTCAGTACATATGTAACCTTATAAACTCTGGTCCATTTTGCATATACGGTTCCTTCTGAGTTATTATCATTCAAAACGGTTACTTTAGAATTAAATGCCGCATCCAGATACCAGCCGTCAAAACGATAGCCTTCTTTCGTTGGATCTTTCAATACTAAATTGCCGGTGAATTCTTCTTTATTGGAAACATTATTCGTTCCACCATTTAACTCATATGCAACGTGATTAATCTTAGAGAATCCTGCATAAAGAATTCTGTCTGCTGCTACGGAGGAAAGCTTATCAATCTTCTGTGTACATGCTTCATCTGCGAACCATCCATTAAACTGATAGCCATCCTTTGTCAACTCCGGAAGTTCTTCGCTGTAACTATTGTCAAAATAGCCGGTATATAATTCATCGCCATCCTTGAGTGTTCCACCATTTAATTCATAGCCTTTTACCTTATATCTCGTCCATACAGAAAGATTATCAAATTCCGCAACACCCTGGAAGGTTCTAAATCCTACAGAACCACTGCTGTATTTGTGTTTGGCATCATTATCTTCTGCTGTTGCACCGGTTGACCAGTTCGTTGTCCATACACCCGGTGTAGTTGCCGTATCCACAAAGAAGTCCGCAATCACTTCGGAACTTTCTTGGGAACCTGTTTCCGGAAGATACGTTACTCTTGCATTAATCGTAGAGCCAAGGCAGGCAACGTATAACTGATATGTCTTATTAAAATCTATTTTATCATTATTCTCAAGTGCCAGTTCATACCACTGATCGCTATCCGTTCCACCATAGCCAAGCATGATCTGTTTTGCTTTTGCATTGATTGCAAAATAGTATCCGTCGTAGTTATTATATCCATCCTTACCACTTGTTGGATTCACGCGGAACAAAAGTCCGGCCTGCGCATTGGATTCGTCATTATTCCCGTACAAACCGGTAACTTTAACCTCTGCATTGCAGATAAAGTCCGTAAACGTACCGTTACTATACACAGTCTTAGGTCCCGGATTACCAACTGTGTGAAGCTTGCCATTCTTCACTTCCCAGCCACCGGATGTAGAGCCTGCACCGTAATAACTGTTCCAGTTTTCATTGTAATCCGTCGCGTCCTCAAAATCGTTCGCGTATGCCGGTGCAAGCACAGATGATGCATTAGCACTCTTTGAACCAATACCGGCGCCCCCAGCTATAACCATGGCACCCGTCAGTGTCATAACAATAGCCCTCTTTAAAAACTTGTAAAAAATCATAAAAAATACCCCTTTCCATTTTATTTAATTCATTTTATCACTTTGGTGGGGCAAATTGTTTACATTATACGAACTATTTTTTATACAATTTTCATCAAAAAAGGTCCCGGGGACTATGTCCCCGGGACCTTAAAAGTTACTTTTTAACTTGAAAGTTATTTCTTAACTTGAAAGTTATTTACTAACTTAAAAGTTATTTACTAACTTTTACTTTCTTAGCAGTTCCATATTTACCGGTAATCATCTTACCTGTAGAATCTTTCTGCATCATTGCAACTCTTACATAATAAGTACCTTTCTTTAAGCCCTTAATTGTAACAGTTGTCTTAGTTGTTGTTGCTT
>JAILQS010000166.1 GCA_024698865.1 Lachnospiraceae bacterium
ATAACGATATACACAACATCTTCCCATCTCATCTACACTCTTTGTAACCGTGCCATTTGCATCGTATTCGCTTTTTGTGGTCTTGCCTTTGTTATTCTTGTAAGCCTGTTCACTCTTATAAAGGTTTGACTCAATAATTCGTCCAAACTGATCATACTTCTTTGTGGAAATGACTTTCTTCTTAGTCTTTTCGTCAATCAGTTCTTCGTAGGTAACTCGTCCACAGCTGTCATACTCAAAGTTTAAGGTTTCTTTTACTGTTCCACTGGTTGACGTATCACTTCCAACGTTACCATCACCGTTTGTCTCTGTCTCTTCAGTTTCTATCACTCCGGCGTCTTCAAGGACATCCTCCACATCTTCTTCTGATACTGAATCGCTTGCACCTGTAAGGTCATCCTCTGCCGCTTCCAGTACTTCATCTGAAACCAGACTGTCCACATTTTTAACCGGGTTTCCATCAATATCATACGTTGTTGTTGTAACTGTATTTTCAACAAAATCTGTTTCTACTGTAACATTGCCATTTTCGTCATAAACAAATGCATTATCTACAACCGTGTTTCCTGCGATATCTTTGGTAATTTCTCTTGTTGGAAGATGCATTAACAGTTCACCTTTGTTATCGTACTGATATGTTGTAACACTTCCGTCTGCATTTGTTACTTTCTTGATATTGCCATATCCATCGTACTCACACTCTGATGATACATTTCCTTGTTCTTCTACTACTTTTCCGTCTACAAGTTTCTGATAAACATTGTTCTTTTTTGTCTTCGTAATTTTATTGTAGTTATCATAGTCATAACTTAAACATTCGGAAACGGCATTGATATCTTCCTTAATACGTCCGTCCTTATCAAAGTGGCTTTCATGCGTTGACATCAGGTTGTCATTTCTGTCATATGCCTTTGCATCACCCTTACTTCCGCCACTATTCCAGCCGCTACCGGTATAATAAGATACATAACTTTCATCCGGATATGAAATTTTATCCACTTCCCCGGAACGATACGCAATTTCATAATCATTTCCTAAAGCATCACTAATCGTGCTTATCCACCCGTTACTATTATATTCATAGCGGTAGGTGATTTCCTTACCTTTCGTTCCTACAAGTTTAACTTTTGTAAGAAGGTCATCCTCATAAAAATACTCATAATAGCATCCATCCGGCAGAGTTGCTTTTTTGACGAGGTTCTTTTCTTCTCCCAGACCATAGGTAAAGTCAATTTGCTGTCCGCTATTAGAAAGAAGGGTCTCTATTCTTCCGTTAGTTCCATAAAGGCAAAGAATAAAAGTATCGTTACTTTCACTAATCAGAACAAGCCTTCCTGCCTTATCAAAGTAGTGGATTTGTCCACCATCCTCTTTTACATAGGAATATGTCTCCACTGTATAATCTTCCGTCTTAAGTTGATCCATCGCTTCTGCATCCGCTGTATTAACATTTGTTTTATATACAACGTGACACGGAATGGTTTTTGTTTCTTTGCCATATTCTAAATCCGGGTTTTCAGCATATACATATGGACCTTTTTGTGTTTTCAGATTATACTCTGCGCCGGAACCATCCTTAAAATATCCATTACTTCCATCTGTAATCAGATAAGTATCCAGATTAGAGCCCCATCCTCTTCCAAAGATTCCACTCTCGGTATCCTCTGAGTTATATCTTCTGACAAGGCTCATATCCAGATTGGTTGCCGGAAGTGAAATATCTGTCTGCTCGTAATAAAGATTACCGGTCCGAAGATTTACTTCACCATTACCGATTGGTGTATCAAAAGGTTCTGCACCTCCAAATACTCTTTTACCTATTTTCTTATTCAGACCTTTGTCTTCCACCGTAGCAGAAGATACTTCCTCGCTAAAGCTACTTCGTTTTGTAGCATCATCTGCACTGACAGCTCGTACCTTATAATAGTACGTTGTGTTCATTAAATGTTTTGTATTTTCGTACGGAATACAGATTGTTCCCAGTGATTTTTCTGTTGTGATATAGTTCTCCCAGCTTGGAACAAACATTGGTGTAGTATCTGCATAGACTTCATATTCTATATCATCACTAAATGCACCTTTTTCATTTGTAAATGTTAATAATGTATTTGCCTTGGTTCTTTCGGTTACTGCAACATTTTTTGGTGCATACTCTTCCAATACAACATCTTTGGCTTCAAAATAATAATTTCTTATGATAGGTTTCGATACATTACCGGCAGTGTCTCTTGCTCTTACACGTATCTGATATCCACCACTTTGCAGTGTACCATCTTCTTTCCCGGTGTCTGTAAAATACTTTTTCTCTAACTGCGCATGTCCTTCCTCAGGTAATTCTGCATAAGCACTTCCGTTTACACTGACTTCAACACAATCAAGATTTGCATCATAAAAATCTTTTACATCAAGAATTGGTAATGCTCTACGATAATTATTCTTTCCACTCAATGGTGTAATTGTTAACGTACCGTTTTCAGGCTCTCTGGTGTCTACGGTGTAATACAATGTTTTTTCTGCAAAGTTACCTGCCTTATCTCTGGCTGTAAGGGTAAATATATGATTCCCATCTTTTAGTTTTCCTTTTTCAAGGCTAATCGTGTCTCCCGCGTAGTTTTGCACAATTCCCTGCGCCTGAGCTAAAATCTCTCCATCCAGATACAACACATAGGAGGAAAGGCTGCCATCATCCACGCGGAATGTAACGTTTGGCGTGTCGTTATTGCTAAGGACATCTGCTTCCCCTGCGATATTGGTACTAAGTTTTACTTCCGGTTCCTTTGCATCATAGTAATAGTACAGTGTTTTTACTGCGCTTACATTTCCTGCTGAATCCACAACACGTAAGTTGATGGTGTTCTTTCCCTGCACAAAATTTCCCGGAAGAGTCATTCCACTTCCGGACAGAACTGTTGCAATCTTTGTATAGGCTCCTCCATTAATGCTTTGCTGCAGTTCTCTCGAATGAGCCTCGGTCAGACTAAATGTAAGTTTTGGTGCCTGATTACCATAAGTTGCTTCACTGGTAGCCGGACTGATTGTCGCGCTATTTATCACCGGAGCTATATGATCTAAAAGAATCTTTACGCTTGTGGCACTGCTTGTCTGATTGTGGGTATTTACACTTCGTACATCCATCATATAGGTACCATCCGGCCAACCACTACTTCCACTGATTACTGCACTGCCACTTTTGGCGGTACCAAGCTTGGTGGATGAAGAATAGTCCTTATATGTCTCATATGCACCTGTACTTGCATTTAATTTTCTTGCACGGTACTGTACATAAGAAAAGTCTGTTCCCGCAGCACCTGACCAGCTGATGGAGATATTTTCTCCTGCT
>JAILQS010000181.1 GCA_024698865.1 Lachnospiraceae bacterium
TGGATAAAAAGTACAATGGGCACTTGTTTATATGTGCGGAACATATTCATTTATAAACAAGTTAATAATATAAGTGGACAAGCAGCTTGTACAAAAAGCTTGACAGTAAGATACGTTGGTGGTAATATGCACAATGTGATCACAATAACCAAAAGAAGGGAGAGAAGAGATGCTTCTGACGGGCTTAATAACATTAACAG
Source organism: Lachnospiraceae bacterium (assembly GCA_024698865.1). Lineage (GTDB taxonomy): Bacteria > Bacillota > Clostridia > Lachnospirales > Lachnospiraceae > JAILQS01. Next base: position 201 of record JAILQS010000181.1, read on the forward strand.
CTGCGACAGCTGGTGCCATAGGTGGCGGTGCTGTTGGATCGTCAATCGGTATCGCCGCGCTCGGAACCGCTATTAATGGGACAGTACCCGGAGTAATTATCGGCGGAACTTTGGCTGGCGTTGCTGCTCACGATGTGGCTTCGCACATGTTACAGGATTGAGTTGATGAGGAACCACTAAAAATGGTTCCTCGTAATAAAAATTTATGATAAGGAGAAATTTGATAATGAATAACTTTAGTTTTTGTAATAATCCGCGTATTTTTAACGGGACCCCACATGAAATAAAATTTTTTGCTCAAGGAGATACGGAGTTTAACAGAAAGGACAACCGATTTGTTTTAAAGAATAAAGCTGCTAAGGCGACAATTATTCCGCAGAGCGGAACAAGACCTTTAAAGGTGAATTATAATGCCGCACCGTTTATTATTTTTCAGGTTTATGGAATTGATATTCGGGCCAATGATTTTGCAAGACGTATTGAAACACTCTACAACTTTGAGCAATATGACATCATAATAGTATCTGAAGCGTATGCAAAAGCTGCTTCATCCGCTGGCCTTTCGCCGACTTATATTGATAGATTGTACGTGATTGATGAACCGATTTATGATGAAGGAAGGATTGTTGGTTGTCATCGTCTGAGGCACTACATGGCGCTAGCGGATCCATTATGGTACACGTATAACTATGGGACGTCACCGTTCTCAGCTTTTTTAGCACAAAAACAGAAGGACTTTGGGTGATAAATCTAGGATTTACCTGACTTATTGGAATGGCGTATAGAGAATGATAAACAATTGGAAACAAATCATTAGGTTCCGTTGAATACTGTAAGGGTGGAATTTTCTGTTTTTCAGCATAAAGGGAAAAGAGGGGACATATGTTTGAAGTAACAAAGAGAGTATGGAGCAAGGAGTATGCTAGGGCTCAGCAAAAAGAAAATGAAGAACATTCTACATTTATGACAGCTATGAATCCAGTAGTTACAGCAATCAAATCGGTTGAGGTTGCAAAAAATGTTCGGAAAAAAGATTTGAGTTTAGAAGAAGCTGTATTGGCGAGAAAAATAACCATGTATTTGCTTAGGGTAAAATACGATTTGTCCTTGGAAACAATTCGTTTAATTACAGGATGTTATGATTCCGAAGAAGTCATGAGTGGCATCAATTACATCAGTACTAAAATGTCATTAAGTACAGAGTTTCGGGATAGAATACGTTCAATTGCTACAAACGACGAAAGGAGATAATGATGATTTTGTTAAATGTAATCCCACTTATAGAAATCTGTGAAGGTCCATTGGTGCATCTTGCTGAAAAGGTGGTTGAAGATTTAGTAGATACTAATAGCAGTTTAAAGAAGACAATTGATGAATGCTCAAAAGAGGATTTATATGTGATGTGAGTTTACTAAAGAGGATAGAATCAATCTAAAAGCATTGATTATACTCATATTAGAATGATGTAAGACGTATGATTAGTGGATTGAAAGAAATCCTGAGGAGCAAAAATCTTTGCGAAAAGAAAAACGTCTAAATTACGGGCATATTTCTGAGAAACTTGTAGATTTATACTTTATATATAAACGCATATTGCAATCTGAGGGAAATAAGAACTGGGAGCTTAATTTGCATATCTATAGGATGTTTAAGATTTAGCAAAACCATTTGAGGAACAGAAGCCTTGGCAAACTGCCTTGGCTTCTTTATATTTGAGCGAAATATCTCACATGATATAATCAAGACAGGTTGATATGCTAGCTATATTATGTGGATTTCGGAGGAAACTTAATTGCGCTCATTTTTGGAGAGTGTATTTTGGATATTGTTGATTATAGGGTTGCTTCTGTTATTTGGTTCAATCCTGGTAGCAGCCATCTGTGCACTATTTAAGCGCATCTCCGATACAGGCACACATAAACCGTCTTCGCCTACCTCTGCCCCGAAATTCAAATTCCCAAAGCTTGATTTTCTTTGGGATTATGAATCTCCGGAAAAGAAAGCCGGAAGGATGGGCGAACAGTTTGCCAATCAGGTTATCAGAGAAATCCTGAGGGAAAGTGATGTTTCTTTTGCCAACGTTAAGATAAGTGCGGAGGGGAAGCAGTGTGAGATTGATAATCTGATCATCAATAACCGTGGAGTGTTCATCATAGAGGTGAAGAATTACGTCGGAGAGGTATACGGGACTGAAGAAGATCCGGAATGGATAAAGAATAAGATCTCTCCCGGCGGGTATTTTTCTCAGGTGACTGTGAAGAATCCCATTAAGCAGGTGAAAAGGCAGACTTTCATTTTATCCAGATATCTTAAGGCCTATGGAATCGATGTTTGGATTGAAGGATATGTTTTCTTTGTCAATATGAATAGTCCCGTGGAGAGTAAATATGTGCTGCGGACGCAGAAGGATATTGATAATGCGATTCACTATGGATATAACAACAATCTTCGCAGCGATGTGAAGGAGAAGATTGTAGAGCTGCTGAGATGACTTTTTTCCCTCGGAGGACCACTATGGGCTTATTCGACATAACCGAAGAAACCTTAATGGCACAGTACAAAAGAGCATGGTATGACTGTAACAGGGGCTTTGTGGATCCCAGGAAATATCCGGATCTGGATCATGCAATCACGCATTACGCTATGGAGCATAACTGCTCTTATGACGATGCCCTTATGATCGCGAAAAACGGACACAGATGAAAATATATAAAGCCGTAGCT
>JAILQS010000039.1 GCA_024698865.1 Lachnospiraceae bacterium
CCGCCAGCGTTCATCCTGAGCCAGGATCAAACTCTCAAATTAAAAGTTTGCCTGCAGAATCTCTGCTAGCTAATAATCCGTGTAATATTTACATATTACTTGGTGTTCGTTCGTGATAAGTTTACCTTATCGAAGAAATGGTTAACCATTTCTTATTGAAATATTCAAATGAATTTTCAGGGTTGTTTCACTGTTTAATTATCAAGGTTCTACCGCGCTTTCATCAGGTCTTTTCCCTCAAGCGCTATGACAGTTTACCACAGGATTTTTTTTATGTCAACACCTTTTTTTAATTTTTTTCATATTTTCTAAACCATTTTTGATAATGTCCTATTAAACCACAAATAAAAATGTCCCGATGTGGTATACTATCCTCTCACTTAAGAGGAGGACATGATGAGGAGAATTATCTTAAATATGGATAAAAAAAAGAAGTATGAAATAGTGAAAGCGTCTTCCGTTTTATCTTTCGTGGCACTTTCACTTATTGTAAGGTGCTTTTCCTTATACTCCGAGTTTTTTCTTTATTACGATACTTTCTTTCCAAATCTCCCAGATTTTATAGAAAACTTCTTCCTTTGTCACCCGTCCACTTTCGATTCTGTCAAAATACTCGAGTCCTTTTTCATTTAATTCCTTGTATCTTTTTTTAAGTTCTACAATTTCTTCCTTTGTTAACGAGCTATCCGCCTTTGGCATCTCCATAAAACATACTCCTTTCTTTTCTTGTATACCGTTTATCGGCTTTCAATTTTAGGAGTATACCATAACAATATTTTCCTGTAAAGTATTATCTTTCGATATAATTCGACAAATGCAATAAAAAAGTTCCAAACTCCTCTTTGTGCGAAGTTTAGAACTTTCCGGTTATACGTCTATGCAAAACTAGCCAATTAACTCTCCAACTACCTGCTGTACAAGTTTGCCATCTGCTTTACCCTTGAATTCCGGCATTGCCGCTTTCATAATCTGCCCTCTGTTTTTGGTTTCCACAACTTCCTTGTATTTACTAAGAAGTATTTCTTTAATCTCATCTTTATCCATCATTTTAGGTGCAAACTCAGACATAACAGCATATCTGTTTTCGTACGCCTCTTTTAAGTCTGTTCTTTCTGCCGGACAGGTTTCCACCTGCTCCTTTACACTCTTAATCTCTTTGAGTATCGCAGCATCTACAATTTCATCGGGTATATCCTCTCTGCAGCCGGCATCAATTGCCGCTTTCTTTGCCGCAGAAACAAGTACGGATATTGACTCTTTTCTTTCCTTATCTCTTGCTTTCATTGCTGCTATCATTGCATTCTGTAATGTTTTAAAATCCATGTTCTATGTCCTTTCTCATTTTTTATTAAGAAAACACCCCCTGATGTCTTCCATTTTACTAATTCAATTGTACCTTTGCAGTTTTATCGTCTGTGGAAACATACATTACCGCATCGCTTAACGAAATCTGATCCGGCGTTTCAAATACAACAATCGCCTTCGTCGATTCCTTTCCTGCAATTGTCGTCTTCAAATACTGGATGTCATTCGTCAATGCAGTCAGTGAAGGCTTATATGTAGTACCTCCCATTTCCAGTCGATATTTGATTCCACTTTTGGTAAAATCTATGGTCTGTTTCTGATTTGACGCATTGGCGATGGTAAATGTAACTACTAAGTATTGACTTCCTTTTGGTGCTTGTAACAAAAAGTAAGTGTTATCTGCATTTTCCGGATACGTTGTATGGGTATCACGCTTTAAATATTTTACGGTCAAAAACTTATCTTTAAATACTTCCGATAATTCAACGTAATTACCATCTGCATCTTGCTGATTGGTCGCGTTCTCTTCCGGTGTGGTTCCCGAATCCGGCGTGTTCGCTGCCGGTGAAGCACTAACTTGCGCATTGGCATCCTGACCGGGTTCGCCGGATGGAACCGGAGAACTCATTGTATCCGTTGTAGGCAACGGTTGTGTGGACGGTAAAGGTGATGCTTCGTTATTCGCTGTCAAATCCGTAATATTGGTGAGTTGTTCTGCTTCATCAGAAACGGTATCTTCTTCATAAATTAATGCTTCCTCATATCTTGCATCGTGCTTCAGAAGGACACCTGCAATGTACTCTGCAATTTCATCGTTTTGCGCATCCGTAAGCTCATACCCGTCACTTCCGCATCCGGTACCTGCAATCATCGTCATTGTTAAAATAAGCCCCATGCAGGCAAAACGCTTTGTTCTCCATTTCAATGGCTTTCCCTCCGTTACTGTTCTTTCTATCTGATATCGTATTATATTTGTATCATTTTACTACTAATATCATATCACTGTTATATCGGATTCTCAAGTCAAATACTGTCACTTCCATCTAGTTCAAACCAAAAACATACTCCATCTTCCGTATTTTCCACTCCGTAGTTTTGGTTGAGCGAATCCATAATTGCTTTCACGATAGACAAACCAATTCCACTTCCGCCATATTCTCGTGTTCTCGCTTTATCTACTTTATAAAATTTCTCCCACAGTTTTGTAAGCGATTCTTCCGGAATCGGCTGTCCGGTGTTGGAAACCGAAACGCGAACGATATCTCCCTCACGCCGTTCCACATTGATTCGTATAATCCGTTCTCCGTCGATATGGTTTCTGGCATTGCTCAAATAATTGTTAATCACTTCTTCGACACGATATTCGTCAGACCAAACGTAGATTGGTGCCTGATTCTCGAAAATCACTTTTATATCCTTTTGCTCCCATAAAATCCGGTTGGAGGAAATATTGGCGCGAATCATTTCTACGATATCAAACCGTTCGAACTCTACTTTATCATTTCCAAACTCCAGCTGATTAAGGTCGAGAAGTTTCTTTACCATCTGATTCATTTTGTTGGCTTCATCTACAATTACTTCACAGTAAAAATTGCGGCTCTCCTCATCATCATTCACATTATCTGCCAAGCCTTCTGCATAACCTTGAATCAATGCAATCGGTGTTTTGAGCTCGTGAGAAACATTCGATAAAAATTCCGTTCTAAGTTCTTCGATCTGCTCTTTCTTCTCGAGATCCTGTTGCAATTCATTATTGGCAGACTTTAATTCAGAAATGGTCTGTTTCAGTGTGTCAGACAGACGATTCATGCTGTTTCCAAGAATGCCGATTTCGTCTTTCCGGTTGCCATGATTGTACTTCACATCAAAATCAAGCCCGGCCATTTTTTCAGCAATACGTGACAATTCCAATACCGGCTTTGTAAATCGACGACTGATAATCAGCATCAAAAGAATTCCAAAGAACATCGCTCCAATTCCGACGTACAGCAAAAATTCATTTGAAATATCCGTGCTGTCTTCAATTCCCTGATAATTACTGCGGATATAAATCAATGTTGTATCATCAATCGTTCCAATCAGTTCTAAGAAATTCGATTCCATTGCCTCATCGTAAACTTTATAAATGAAAAACTTGTCCGAATTGACAATCAGTTCTTTCTTTCTTCGTGGTTTTGCCGACTCAGCCTCGCTTTCCTGTGCGATATCTCCCACAAGATAGCTTTGAATGTGCTGCCAGATCTGGAATTGCTGGAAAACATCCATTGCCGGATATAAAAAACGGATTGGAACCTGCCCCTCTACGTTTGTCTCAAAACGGAAAATGTAAGCATTCATTGCTTTTTTATTCATCAGACTTTCCATCTGCATAGAGGACTCCTCTACACTTTCTCCGTCCTTCTCCATAGAGGAATAGATTGTGGTTGCTTCGTTATAGACATTTTCCAAAGATTTAATTTTGTAGTTCTCGTAATACCCAAGCAAAAAGGTTCGGTTCATCACAAGACAAATCACAATCACAAAACCTATCAATAAAACAAAAGACAGAACCATTTTTAATCGAAACGTTATCTGTCTATGAAAAAATTGTTTATTCATTGTTCACCTCAAATTTGTAGCCCATGCCCCAAATAGTTTTGATATACTGTCCGTGTTCGCCCAGCTTACTGCGAAGCTTCTTTACATGGGTATCTATTGTTCTGGCATCTCCAAAGTAATCATAATTCCATACGTTATTTAAAATTTTCTCTCTGGATAACGCCACACCCTGATTCTCCATAAAATACTCCAAAAGTTCAAATTCCTTGAAACTAAGTTCAATGTTCTCACCTTGGATGAGCACCTGGTGTGCCATCTTGTCTAATGTGATATCACCAATCTGTAGCGTTTCTTCCTCATGGGAGGTGACACGTTTGAGGATTGCCTCCACTCTCGCCACCAGAATTTTGGGACTAAACGGTTTGGAAATGTATTCATCCACTCCCAGTTCAAATCCACGCAGTTCATCCCGCTCTTCTCCCCTTGCTGTAAGCATTATGACAGGAACATCTGAATAAGAACGTATTTCTTTTAATGTTTCCCAGCCGTCTAATTTGGGCATCATAACATCCAGAATGATTAAAGATATTTCTTTATTTTCAAAAAAGAGATCTAGTGCTTCTTCACCATCTCCGGCAAACAGCACCTCGTATCCATTTTTCTTTAAAAAATCGCCCACTAGTTTTCTCATTCGCGATTCATCATCTACTACAAGAATTCTGATATTGTCCATAAGCCACTCCATTCCAAATAATTAAATCCCCTCTCAAGTCGATACAGACCGGGAGGGGCGTCTGCTAACTAACCTTTATCGTCATTTTAGCAGTAAAATATGGTTATTTTGTGAATTAATCATCGTTTTCAATTCCAAGTTCCGCTTCTTTTTCCTCGATTGCACTTTCACGCTGTTCCAATTCTTCGCTCCAACCCTCATATTCATTTTCGATTTTCTCGCGATAATTGGTAAAAATAGAATTCGGTGTAAAATACGTTATTGCCATCATGGAAGCAACCGTAACGGTCAGGAAACAAACGATAATAATCAGAATTGTACGTGTACTTTTCAAAGAATGATATTTTTCTTTGTAATAAGCAAGTGCGTTCTCCGTGTGTATCTGTTCTGCTGTCTCGGGTGTCTTCTGTACTACCTGCTCCAGGCGCCAGACCGGTACATCCGGCAGCTCCGGCTTATATTCCGGATTATTCTCAAGAATCCAGTCTCTAAGTTGTTGCAGAAAATGATATCCGACAATCGTACGGAATGAACGCTTGTCCACAATATTCATGTACACCTTATAGGCAACTTCAGGTTTTGTAAGATCTGTCTTACTTTTCATGTATTCAATTGCATCCGCTTCTTTTCTTGCTTTTTCAAAATCTTCTTTCGAAGCAAATTCAAAATGATTGATTGTATATTTAATCACAACTTCCTCCAAAAAATTAATTATCTTCAACTATTGTAATCTTAAATGCATAAAAAGTCCACCCAAACACATATGTGGAATGGTTAGATTCCTACCATTAAAAAATAGCCACACCTTCGTGTGACTATTATGGATGGAGCTGGCGGGAATCGAACCCGCGTCCGAAAACTCATTCATCCTAGTATCTCCTATCACAGTCAATTCTTAGACATTCCCTCCGTGAACCGGGAATTGACACCCAATTCACTTTAGTAGCTTCATAAATCTCTTACTTACGCAAAGCTTTGTAAATAAGGTTCCCTACAAAAGTCGATGCCATCGTGATGCTGTAGGACACATCAGTCTGACAAGCTGCAACTAGGCAGCTACTGCTAATTTATTATCAGCGTTTATATTTAAATCTGAGTTTTAACGTGGTCCCAGGCCACGGATAGCTGCTAAGACTTCAAAATCCCCGTCGAAACCTGTACAACCCCTTGGTTACAGGTTTTCAAAACTGTTCTGCACAGTTTCGAAAGTGTATCCATTCTATCATTTTAAAATTTCATTGTCAACCGGGCGTTATCAAAAGAGCCGGAACACCTGTATTTCACGCTCCTTTCTGTATATTCCGGAAACGTCAAGACTCGCTCGCGAGTCTTGCGCGCCGGATTCGGGTCTGCTTCAGCAGACAAATTCCTGTCCGAATCCGTGCGCATCCTCGCGGAGCGTTTAACTCAGTCGGAGCTTGTACCCCGACTGAGTATAGTTTGTCAT
>JAILQS010000047.1 GCA_024698865.1 Lachnospiraceae bacterium
AACACTTTTATGACATTATTTTCATGGATCATATGATGCCGGAAATGGATGGTGTGGAAGCGATGAAGCTTATTAAGGCTCAGGCAGAGAAGATGAGAAAAGATCTCCCTATCGTTGCTTTAACAGCCAACGCGGTAAGTACTGCAAAGGAAATGTTTATGCAGGAAGGTTTCTCAGGATTTGTCAGTAAACCGATTGACATTGTAGAACTTGAAAGAGTATTAAAGAGAGTTCTTCCGAAGTCGCTATATACGATAATAGTCGAGGATCCGGGAGTAATAGAGCCGGAGGCAATCGAGAAGAGTCCCATCCCAACGATGCATTTGGAACAACAACAGAAAGAAGAAAAGAAAGATAAATATGCAGTCCTTAAGAACCTGGGATTTGATGTGGAAACAGGACTTATGTATTCTCAGAATGACGAACAATTATATCTTACCATAGTCAAGCAATTTGCGGATGAAGGACCGGAAAGGAAGACCAGTCTTTTAAAATTCCTTGAAGCGGGAGATATGGGGAATTACGCAATCATTGTTCATGCTTTGAAGAGTACTTCGAAGCTAATTGGTAATGAGAAATTCTCCGAAAAGGCAAAAACACTTGAACTTGCGGCAAAAGCAGGAAACCTTGATTTCGTTAAGGCGAATCATGACGAGTTTATAGAAGAATATGCTGCCATCTTTGCAGCATTGAAAAAGGAATTCGGGGAGGCATTTGCGACCGACGATGACGGTGCGATGGAGTTTGAACCCGAAGGTGATGCGATGGAATTTGAACCGGATAGTACTGCAATGGAATTTAATCCGAAGGAGTAGGCCATGATCAACAGAATTCGAAGATTCGTCAGTGATGAAAATGTTAATATGCAGGATCGTATGTTTGTTTTGACTTCGTTAATCGTATCTATTTGTTTGTTCATTACCGTGATTATAGCATTGCTTTGTGGACGCGGATTAATTGCGATTGCGGTCGGCATAGGAAGTGTTTCGCTTTTGATTGCGGTGTATCTTGGGTGGAAATTCAAGAGAATCTCTATTGCAGCGAAGATTGTATCCACAATTATTGTTTTAATTGTTCTGCCGTTGGTTTATTACGCCTCAGGAGGAGTGAGCAGCGGTGCGCCGATGATATTTATATTGGCGGCATTCTACATCAGCCTTCTAATTACCGGCTGGTATAAAGTAGTTTTGATACTTCTGGAGTCGGTAATTCTTACAGGTGGTATTTATCTTGAGATGGCTTTCGTGGGGTTTATAAAGCCACCGACACCGGAAATGCAGCATATTGCAGTATTCCTTATGGTAGTGTTTATAAGTATTCTGATATCGATTCTCGTAAGCTACGAGAATAGGCTTCTGAACCTCGAACTCTTTCGCTCGAAGGAGCAGAGAGAGGAGATTGAGCGTTTAAACCGTGCGCAGAATCAGTTCTTCTCCAGCATGAGCCATGAGATAAGAACGCCGATTAATACAATCATAGGATTGAATGAAATGATTCTTCGCGAAAACGCCTCGGATGAGATTAATGAGAACGCTGCGTCTATTCAGTCCGCCGGCAAGATGCTTTTGCATCTGATTAATGATATACTTGATATGTCGAAATTCGAATCGGGACAGATGGAACTCACACCGGTATCCTATCATGTTGGCGATATGCTTTCGGATATCGTTGGCATGCTTTGGCTCCGTGCGAAAGAAAAGGGATTGGAATTCCATGTAAACGTTTCCCCGGATGTGCCTGACGAGCTCGTGGGCGATGAAGTGCGAATTAAACAGATTCTTATTAATGTATTGAATAATGCGATAAAATATACGAGTCAAGGTGAAGTAAAGCTTACGATTGAAGCAAACCCTATCAGCAGTTTGAAATCCAACCTTATCTTCTATGTTGAAGATACCGGTATGGGAATCAAAAAAGAGAGTATGCCGTATCTTTTCACAGCATTTAAGCGTGTAGACGAAGAGAAAAACCGACACATAGAAGGTACAGGACTTGGACTTTCCATTGTGAAGCAATTCGTTGACCTTATGGAAGGAAAGATAACGGTTAATAGCGTTTATACAAAGGGTTCTACTTTTATCATTGAGATTCCACAGCAGGTTGCGAGCGAAAAGAAGATAGGTGTCATTGATATTGAGAAGCGTCATAGTTTGAATGCCAGAGAGTATTATCATAGATCATTTGAAGCTCCGAATGCCAAGATACTTGTTGTTGATGATACTGCAGCAAACCTTCTCGTTGTGCAAAAACTCCTTCGAGATACTCTGGTAAAGATTACTGCCGTTACGAGCGGAGAGGCGGCATTAAAAAAGACCCAGGAAGAGAAATACGATATTATTCTTATGGATCATCTTATGCCAAATATGGATGGTATCGAGTGCCTCCATAGGATACGTGAGCAGATAGGCGGTTTCAATAAAGATACGAAGATTATCGCGTTAACTGCCAATGCAGGAAGCGAAAGTAAAGCACTTTATGCAAGGGAAGGTTTTGACGGCTATATCGTAAAGCCTGTTACGGGCAGCGTTCTTGAGGCAGAACTTCGTCGTCTGCTCCCGAGCGAACTTGTCACTTTAACGGGAACCGTAGATGAGATTATTGAGGAGAGCCTTCTCTGGAATTCGGATCATACGAAGAAGAATCTCGTTGCGATTACTACGGAAAGTGTGGCGGATCTTCCGAGAAGTTTCGTTGAGAAGAATCATATGCAGATTATACCGCATATGGTATTGTCCGAAGAAGGTTTATTCAGAGATGGAATAGAAATAGAGCAGAATGGTTTGCTTAATTATATGGCTGACCCGAACAAGAAAGTAGCGACGAGATCTCCGGATATATCAATGCACGAGTTGTTCTTTGCAAAAGCACTTGAAAGAGCCAATAATGTAATACATATCTCAATCTCAAGTAAGGTCGCTCAGTCGGGATATCAAGCAGCCATGGAAGCTTCTAAGACGTTCGAAAATGTATTCGTTATTGATAGCGGACATCTTTCCAGTGGGCAGGGACTTATGGCCATGTACGCAACAAGGCTTGCCGAGAACGGTAAGACGGTTAGAGAGATTGTGCGTGAACTTGAAGATGCAAAGAAAAGAGTTCATACAAGCTTTGTTGTTGATAATCTTGATTACCTTGCGAGAAACGGCCAGCTCAGTTTTAAAGTTGCGAATCTTATTAAATCTCTTATGATAAGGCCAGTAATCGTATTAAAGAAAGGTAAGATGAAGGTAGGCAGACTATATTTCGGTTCCAGAGCACGGGCCTGGGAGAAATACATCAAATCCTGCCTTGATACGGTAAAGACCATAGACACGAGAATTCTATTTATTACACATGTGGGACTTACACAGGCAGAGCTTGAGGAGATAGAAAAGCTTGTAAAAACGAAAGTGAAGTTTGACACTATTTATTTCCAAAAGGCATCACCGGCAATTGCAGTTAACTGCGGACCCGGAGCATTTGGATTGCTGTTTATGACCCTTGATTAAAAAAGGAATGAAAAACATGGTGAGAAGGAGGCTGCTGAAAAGTTTTCAGAGGAACATTCTCTTTCGAAGCCCGCTGATTTCAATTAGAAATTTGCATGGGCAAAGGATTTGTACACAAATGGCAGGTAATCTTTGGATTGCCTGCCATTTGTGTTTATTCTTCTTCAATTTTGTAATGCGATAAAGTGTTTTTTGTGATACAATTATGTAATGTGAAAGAGTTTGCCAAATTAGGACTTTTCGATGGAATGTAATATTGACACTGGAGGCAAGTATGAGCATTGACATCATAGAAAATGTATTAACACTTCTGGTTACGATTGTAGGACTGCTAATGGCGCTGTTTAATTATATTGAGACACCAAAACGTGGCTGGATGGCAGTTTCTCTTTTTTTTCTTGCACACCTGTTGAGTGACTACTATTGGACAATCTATACGCTGGTCATCGGAGAGAATCCCGATGTGTCAGCATTCATGGCATATTTTGGGTGGAACGTCAGTTATGCGATTCTACTGATTCTGGCTATTCATATGCGGCCAAAGGAAGAGAAGCTTCTCTTTCATCCGGTACTCCTTGTTCCTATATTTTTAAATATCTGGCAATTTATGATTTACAACCGATTTGGAGGATTTTTAAATAACTTATATGAGGGCGTGGTAGCGACAGCGGCGGTCTGTGTGAGCTGTCAAGCCATAATATCTTATGTGAAAAACAGAAAAAACGGTGCTGCGTTTCCCTGGCTTCATGGTGTTATTCTGGCATATTTCACATGTGAGTACGGTATGTGGACATCCTCCTGCTACTTTTGGGAAAACAGCATTACCAATCCGTATTATTGTTTTTCCTTCCTGGGAGGCGCATCACTTTTGCTGTTGAGTTGGGCACTCAAGAAGGTATACAAGACAAGAGGGTATGTGGATCCGGAAACAGATACACGTGGAATGACGTTTCAGATTATTTTGGAATTTGCCGTGTTTGTCATTCTGTTTTTGTGTTGTGCCGGAGGATACTCTGTGGCAAGGATTATGGAGCAAAATTATCCGACCGGTGAAGGCAGAAAC
>JAILQS010000048.1 GCA_024698865.1 Lachnospiraceae bacterium
GGCAGATGAGGATTACAAAGTAACGGTAGTGAATGATGGAACAACAACCGCTATTTATGTAAATGACAAAAAAGCGTTATCTGTGAAAGAAGAATTAAAGAGCAGTTCCGGTGTGGTTATCCTTATGTCAGATAAAAAAGATGTTGCTTTCGACGATTTGGCAGCAGTACCACAGCAGGCAATTGATGATACAGATCATGTTTATGTAACCAAAGTAGAGGCAAAACCGGTTACTGTGACAGTGGGTGCAAAGGTATCTATTGATGCAACAATTACTCCGGCAACGGCAACGGATAAACAATTATTCTTTGAGAGTGCCAATCCGGAAGTGGCAGCGGTAGATGCGAACGGAGTTGTTACCGGTGTTAAGTCCGGAACGGCAACAATCAAAGTATACAGCGCAGAGGCGGTTGAACCGGCAGTAGTCAGTGTTGTTGTTTCTGATAAAACAGAAGCAGTAGCAGCACCTGTCATTAAGGTTGCTAAGGCAGGCAGCAAAAAAGTAAAAGTGAGCTGGAGTGCGGTTAAGGGAGCAACAAGCTTTGAAGTATATACCGCAGGAAGTGCAAAGGGAGCCTTTAAGAAAGTGGCAACGGTAAAAACCACAACATACACAGTAAATGTTACCAATGGAAAAGTCGCATACTTCAAGGTGATTGCGGTATCAGCAGACGGTAAGGTTAAGAGTGTATTTAGTAATACAGCCGGTATTTGCATTCCTGCAAAAGTAAACTTTACAAAGGCAAGTCTGGCAGGCAAGAAGAAAGTAAAACTTACCTGGAAGAAAGTTGCAGGTGCAACCGGTTATAAGATTTATCGCAAAGTCGGAAAAGGCAAATTCAAAGCGATTGCTACAGTGAAAGGTGCGAAGAAAGTGACCTTTACAGATAAAAAGTCGCTTAAGAAGGGAACTTATACGTATAAGATTGTTGCATATGCGACAATCGGAAAAGTAACTGCTACTTCGGCTGATTCTAAGAGTAGAAAAGTGAAAATTAAATAATCCGATGAGATAATAAAGTTATTCAGACCCCCTTCATCAGAAGAATCATACCTCTGGTGAAGGGGATTTTTGTAGCACAAGACCGGCAAGCAGTCATTTCTATGATAATTCGGGCGTCGCTCCTTATGAAAAATGCCTACGTTTTTTTGGTATATTAGGTGCTTGTTTGCAAAAAAATATAGATTGTTTTTTCAAAAAATATATCTTTTTTCGGTATAATAGAAGTATAAAAAAGCTTAGGAGGAGTGTTATGAAAAAGTTATTTCACAAAGCACTTGCAACAGTATGTATTGCAAGTATGCTGGCACAACCGGTAACACCGCTTACCGGTAATTTTATGGACAAAGCAAAAGCTGCTACGGTGGAGCAGAATGAAACAAAGGATTTGTATAAGAATCCAACAATCGAGGGACCATACGCCGACCCGGAGATGCATATTTACGGCGATCAGTTTTGGGTATTTCCGACGTATGATAACTGGTCTTATGAGGCACAGATGAATTTCGATTGTTTTAGTTCCAAGGATATGAAGACATGGACGAAATATGAAAGTATTTTGGATATGAGTACGTTTGATGGAATCTGGAGAGCGGTGTGGGCTCCGACACAGATTGAAAAGAACGGTAAGTATTACATTTTATTTGGAGCGAACGATCTTCAGTACAACGGAGATAAGGGTGGTTTCTATATGGGAGTTGCCGACAAACCACAAGGACCATACCGCAATGTAAGAAAAGATAAACAACCAATTCTGGATACAATCGAGAATGGTGCACAGCCAATCGATGCACATATGTTTAAAGATGATGACGGAACTATTTATATTTATTATGGTGGATGGCGTCATTGTAACGTAGGTATTCTGAATGACACAATGGATGGATTTATACCGGTGGAGGATCCGGGACCATTGGATCCTAATGCACAGGAAAACAATAAGTTTGTTAAATCCACAGTGTTCAAGGAGTTATCATTACATGAATACGTAGAAGGACCATTTATGATAAAAAGAAATGGTACGTACTATCTGATGTATTCAACCGGAGGATGGACCAATTCCTCTTACGGAATAGAGTATGCAACTGCGGACAATCCATTTGGACCGTTCACGTCCCAAGGAAAAATCATGGCGACAGACTATGCGATCACACGCTCGGCAGGTCATCACAGTGCGGTATATGATAAAGAGCATGATCAGTGGTTGATTTGTTATCATAGACGTAGACTCATGAAGGAAGAGGACAACGGTGCCGGTTTAAGATCTGTTTGCATTGATAAAATGGATTTTGACAAAGATGGTAAGATTTTGCCGATTCGAATGACCTACAATTGGGACTGGATTGAACAAAACGAAATTAACATCCAGAATCTTGCACGTAATAAAGAGTGTACATACTTTGCACGTACTGTGGAAGGTGACAACTATGGACCTGAAAAAGCATTTGACGGAATGATTGCAAGTGACAGCCGTTGGGCGCAGCAAGGTGGTACCGGCGGTGGCCAGTATCTTGGTGTATGTTTTGGAAAGAAGAAAACATTTAACCATATTTACCTCAAATTCCAAAGACTTGGCTTCTGGGATTTCTTAGACGGCAATATGAAGTTCCAGATTTCCAACGACGGAGATACATGGGAAGATATCTCAGAGACAAGAGAGTGGACACCGGAGGAATGCGAGAAAAAGGGTTCTAATTATGATAATATTGAACTTTACAAAGTAAATGAATACTTTGATAAACCGGTTACTGCAAGATACGTAAGAGTGTACTTCCCGAAGGAAACTTCTATTAACTCAATCTATGAATTTGAAGTTTATGATCACAGTCAGAATGACAAGACGGAACAGTTAAAGCTTTGCAGGGAAGCAGCGGCTAAATACACCAATGCAGAACTTGCAAAGACAAAATATAAGAAAGCAGATGTTTTAGCATATAAGCAAGCCTTCGTTGAACTTCGTCAGGCGGTAAGAGACTACACGGTTACAACAGAAGAAGCTGGCACAGTAGCAACAAAATTCAAGACAGTAGTTGCAACGCTTGAAAAGAATGCGAATGCACCAACGGTAGTAAAACCGACACCAAAACCGGTAGTTGTTCCGGCGAAGGGTGTAATCAAAAAGCTTTCTAATGTAAAAGGAAAAAAAGTTGTTGTTACGTTTAAGAAACTTAGCAAAGTGAAAAAGTACCAGATTCGCTATGCGCTTAAGAGCAATATGAAGAAAGCAAAGACCGTAACCGTTGCAGCTAAGAAGCAGTCTTGCACTGTAAAAGGCCTTAAAGCAAAGAAAACTTACTACTTCCAGATTCGTGCACTTGGTACATCCGGCAAATACGGTAAGTGGTCAAATAAAAAGCAGATCAAGATAAAAAAATAACACCTAAACAGAATAGTTTCTTTCAAAGAACCAAAGTCGTGGGTTTCGGCTTTGGTTCTTTGTTTGCAAATACAAATCTTGTGAAATTCCGTAAAAAAATAATTGACAAATCCTGCCTGTTAAAGTAAAATGACATCATTCTGAAAAAAAAAAAACACAGAATAAAATATTTAGAGGAGGAGAAATCAAATGACAAAATTTTTCAGAACAATGTTACAAAAGATAACAGCGATTGTATTGTCAGCTTGTCTGTTATCGGAGAGTTTATCGCCAGCAGCACCTGTAGACGCTGCGAAAACTACACCGACAGAACAGACAGCAGAAGCAAAGACAATAGCGACCAATGTCACAGAATCACAACCGGAAGTTGTAACAGAGCTTCCAAAAGAGAGAACACTAAACTCGAACACCTATCTTCTTTCTGATGGGGAGAAAGAGCTTGTTACCTACATGGATGACATCCGATACAAAGATGCATCCGGCAAGCTTGTAGACTACGAACCGGAACTTGTTCGTATCGGTAAGAAAGATAGAAAAATCTTAGAGAGTATAGATATTTACAAGGAAGATAAGACAGCAGATGTTTCGAGAGAAACATTGAGTACAAATACATTATCTGAGGACTATACTTACGTTAATAAACAGGGAGACAGTAAACAATTCTTTCCGGAAACTCTTTCTGCGGATTCCCCTATTTATCTTATAAAAGACAATTACGAGGCTTCTATAGCACCGGTTTCTACAGATACTAAGGAAGTAGAAGTAACCAATGATACTATCGAAGATGCCTATGAGAAGGAAAAAAACGTTCCCATTGATGCATCTTATGAGGCAACTCGCGAAGATTCCACTTTTACCTATCGTTCCATGGAAGATGGAGTAAAAGAATCTATCGTATTACAGAATGCACCAGAGAGTAACATCTGGAAGTTTGAACTTTCCTTAAAGGGTGCCTATGCAAAGTTAGATAAATTAGAACCTGAGAAACCAATGCTTTCCGGTAATCATTACAATGCAGGGCTTTCTTTTTTTGACGAAAAAACCAATGCGCTCGTTGGTGGAATCGAAGCACCAAATATGAACGATGCAACAGGAGAGAAGTATTCCGATGAACTGTATTATACACTGGAAGAAACAGCTCATAACAAAGATACACATACCTATCTAATCACGCTGTATGCAGACAGTGAATATCTAAACGCAGCGGATACAACTTATCCGGTTACCATTGACCCATCTCTTACATGGAATGAGTCCGGCAATCTTGCAAGTAACTATGTACTGAAATCCTCACCGGGAACCAATTACTACAGC
>JAILQS010000050.1 GCA_024698865.1 Lachnospiraceae bacterium
GATTTTCTGACTATTTACGATTTCCTCTGCTCTCTCCAAAGCTTCGTCAATATGCGGGCAGAAATTTTCTGCTCCGATTTTCTCGTAAAAGCCGTCTTTTTCCATAACTTTTCTTGGCTGCTCATTTACATGTGAAAATACCAGCTGAACATTTTTACGTACACAATCTTCGTATAATTCCTGCAGTGCATGCATTGCAGATGCGTCCATAGCGTTTACACCACGCATACGAACAACAACACAGCTATCCGTTTCTGCAAAAGCAATCTGCATAATCTTGTCTGCTACACCAAAGAACAACGGACCGCTAATTTCGTATACCAATGTCTTCTCCGGAACTCTTCGAAGTGTTAAGCTGTCCGGATCCTCTTCATCATCAACATATTTCCAGCCGTTGATTTCTGTTTCGTCACTGATTCGTTTCATAAATAATACGAGTGCAGCAATAAATCCAACCTCAATCGCTACTACCAAGTCAAATACAACGGTAAGTACCATCGTAACAAGTAATACGAATACATCACTCTTAGAAGCTGTTTTGCAGAGTGCAACCACTTTCTTGTACCCGCTCATGTTGTAAGCTACCTGGAACAATATTGCTGCGATAGTTGCCATCGGAATAAGCGCAGCATAAGGCATTAATAATACAAGAATCAATACCAGCGTAATCGAATGTACCATTCCGGCAATCGGTGTACGACCACCGTTTTTGATATTTGCAGCTGTTCTCGCAATTGCACCTGTCGCAGGAATTCCGCCAAACAGAACGGAACCGGCATTTCCGATTCCCTGCGCTACCAATTCCATATTGGAACGGTGCTTGCTGTTAATCATACTGTCTGCTACTACTGCAGATAACAAAGATTCGATAGCTGCCAATATTGCAATAACAAATCCATCATTGACTTCCGCACGGAACAAAGCAAGGCTCATTTTTGGCATATGGAATGCCGGTAGTTTGTTGGATATTTCGTATAAATCTCCAATCGTCAAAGCCTTCAGTCCGCCTACCTTTACCATCAAAATTCCAACAATAACCGCAATCAAAGAAGCTGGTATCTTTTGTAATTTCTTTGGCCAAAGGAATAAAATCAAAAGACTTACCACTCCGACTGCGAGCGCATGAAAATTCACTGTATGAATGTTCTTTACAACTGCAGTAAGCTTATCCATCGTTTCAATCAAAGGTTCCTTGGTCACAATTGTAAGCCCCAGGAAGTCCTTAATCTGCCCAATAAACAGCGTAATTGCTATACCGGCGGTAAAACCTGTCGTAATCGTATAAGGAATAAATCGAATCAGACTACCGACACGCAAAAAGCCCATGATCACAAGAATAACTGCTGCAATTAATGTAGCCGCTACCAAACCGTCCATGCCCTTTGCTGCAACAATACCTGCTACAATTGTTGCAAAAGCTGCGGTTGGTCCTGCAATCTGGACTCTGCTTCCGCCTAAAAAGGAAATCAAAAATCCTGCCACGATAGCGGTATAAATACCCTGCTCCGGAGATACTCCGGATGCGAGTGCCAGCGCAATCGACAGCGGAAGTGCAATAATTGCAACGATAATACCCGATACAATATCTTTGCTTAATTGATTTACCGAATAGTGTTTCATAACCGAAAAAAGTTTTGGTTTCATTTTCTCCATTTTCATTCTCTCCAATCTTACTTTGAGATTTCACAACCTTATTAAGATTAGTACCGTTTTTGAAAAAATGCAACCACAAATTTATTTTTTCGTCAATGCACGGGAACTACAAACTTATTTTTTCGCCAATGTATAGGATTTATTTTGTGGCAAGGTTAGCGGCTTAGGCACTGTTGGATGCTCTCCAAGCATCTTTTCCATCCAGACCATATCATACCAATGGTTGAATTTGTAGCCGCTGTCATGGAACGTTCCTACCATTTTGTATCCATTTTTTTCATGAAAATATGCACTCGCATTGGTCAGATATTCATCCTCACTGCGCGCCCAGGCAATGCACGCATTGGCATTTAGAAAATTCTGCTCTCTCAGTGCATTTTCCAATGCTTCTAACAAAATATGTCCATATCCCTCGCCTCTTTTATCCCATTTGAGATAAATTGTCGTTTCCACAGACCAGTCATACGCTGCCCTCCCTTTAAACTCGGAAGCATATGCGTATCCCACCGGTTCCTCATCACAAAAAAGTATAAGATATGGGTATTTTGCGCTTATCTTTTCTATTCTGCCCTTAAACTCCTTAAGCGACGGTACTTCTGTTTCAAAAGTAATCGCGGTCTTCTCCACATATGGAGCATAAATTTCAAGTAATTCATTCGCATCACCGACGCTTGCTGTGCGTATTTTTAAAGTTCCCTTCATGTCAACCTGTTTCTCCTTATCATCAATTCATTATCGATACAACAGCTCCTCTGGTTTATCGAATTCGTAAAGCGCGCATTGCATTTAACACGGCAAGAATCATAACGCCTACGTCTGCAAAAATTGCCATCCACATATTTGCAAGTCCGATTGCGCCAAGGAATAGGCACCCAAACTTAACAATCAGTGAAAATGTGATGTTCTGACGCACAATTCCAAGTGTCTTTCTTGCAATACGAATCGCTGTTATAATCTTATCCGGATTATCATCCATCAAAACAATATCTGCAGCCTCAATCGCAGCATCAGAACCAAGTGCGCCCATTGCAATTCCAAGATCTGCACGTGACAGCACCGGTGCATCGTTGATTCCATCCCCGACAAAAGCCACCATTTCCTTTGGTTGCTTGCCTGAAAGAATCTCTTCCAGCCGCTCAACTTTTTGCGCCGGAAGCAATTCGCTGTACACCTTATCAACACCGACTTCTTTTGCAACGCTTTCTGCGATGGCCTGCGCATCACCGGTCAACATAATAACTTCCTTCACTCCGGAGGCTTTCATGCGTTTCACCGCCTGCCTTGCATTTTTCTTTACTACATCGGCAATCAAAATATGACCGGCATATTCACCATCCACTGCGACATAAACAATCGTTCCGACTGCCTTAGGCAGTTCATAAGAAATATTCTGCTTTTTCATCAGTTTTTCATTGCCTGCGACAACTTCCCTACCATCCACACGGGCAATCACACCGTGACCACTGATTTCTTCCAGATCTGTCACTCTTGTCAAATCAATCTCGCCCTTATAGGCCTCTTTCAGGCTCTTGCTGATTGGATGGTTCGAAAATCCTTCCGCAAGTGCTGCTACTTCAAGCAGCGTTTCTTCGTTGAATTCTCCCGCTGCATTGATTTGATTCACCCGGAAAACGCCTTCTGTCAAAGTACCGGTCTTATCACATACCACATAATTGGTATCTGCAAGCACCTCCATATAGTTGGAACCTTTTACAAGAATCCCTCTCGCCGAAGCTGCACCGATTCCGCCAAAGAAACTAAGCGGAATGGAAATCACCAGCGCACACGGGCAACTGATTACCAGAATTGTAAGCGCTCGAATAAACCAAAGCTTCCACTCCGGTGTTCCATTTATAAGAAGC
The DNA here is from genome assembly GCA_024698865.1 of Lachnospiraceae bacterium. GTDB lineage: Bacteria > Bacillota > Clostridia > Lachnospirales > Lachnospiraceae > JAILQS01. The sequence continues at coordinate 3,516 of JAILQS010000050.1, forward strand.
TGTATAACCGGCATACCAATTGCTAAAGCCAACGCCATATAGCACACAAACGGTGTATAGTATCTGGCAAATTTGCTGATAAAATTCTCTGTTTTTGCTTTCTTCATTGCAGAGTTTTCAACCAGCTCCAGTATCTTTGAAACTGTAGATTCATCAAACTCTTTCTCAGTACGAATACGGAGAACGCCGGACATATTGATGCTTCCGCTGATAACAGAATCTCCGGGTGCCACCTCAACCGGTATACTTTCTCCGGTAAGTGCACTCGTGTTAAGTGTAGCATTACCTTCCACGACAACACCATCGATTGCTACCTTCTCACCGGGTTGTACTACAATAATCGTTCCGATTGCAATTTCATCCGGATCCACTTGTACAAGCTGACCGTCTTCTTCGATATTTGCATAATCCGGACGAATGTCCATCAGTGCAGCAATGTTCTTTCTGCTCTTTCCTACCGCATAGCTTTGGAATAGCTCACCAATCTGATAGAACAGCATAACTGCTGCCCCCTCAAGATACTCGCCAAGCCCCATCGCTCCAATCGTTGCGATCGCCATCAGGAAATTCTCATCAAAAACTTCCCCATGAATAATTCCGAGCACCGCTTTTTTCAAAATGTCATATCCAATCACAAGGTACGGAATCATATACATTCCAAATCGTATATAACCATTCTCAACTCCCAAAACCTTATCCGCTGCAACCATGGCAACCAATAATATCACTGTAAGAATAATTCTATATAAAACAACTTTTTGTTTCTTTGTCATAAATTATCACTACCTCTACAAATAAATCTCTCCGTCAGAAACTGTCTTTTTGCAGTTCTTAACAACCTCCTGCATAACAGCGTCTACATCTGCATTATCTTCAAATTCCACTTTCATTTTCTGCGTCATAAACGCAAGCGTAGCCTCCTTAACACCTGCAGTCTTCTTTGCTGCTTCTTCCATCTTAAGTGCACAATTTGGGCAATCTACTTCTACTTTATAATTCTTCTTCATAATCTAATCCTCCATAACATGTTCTAATCCGGTTTCAATAATAGATGAAACGTGATCGTCTGCAATTGCGTATAAAATGTTCTTTCCCTGGCGCTGCGTCTTCACCAGCTTACTCTGCTTCAGCACGGAAAGCTGATGGCTGACAGCGGATTGTGTCATACCTAATTGTTCTGCAAGTTCTCCCACGTAGGAATCACGCTTAGACAAACACAGCAGAATACGAATTCTGGTGGCATCGCCGAATATTTTTAATAACGAAGCCAAGTCTTCAATGGTTTCGTCGGTAAACTTTAAATCTTTCATAGTAATCTCCTTTCATATGAACATTTAATCATATGTTTATGCATTTGTCAATAGTAAAAAAAGGATTTGATGCATTCACACCAAATCCTTTGATTTATCTTTATTCTGTTACCTTGAAAATGCAATGTACTGTTCTTCCCGAAAAGCCAGAACACCTTCATAACCCGCTTCCAAAGTATTATATACTTCGCTGGTTACAACAAATTCCATCTGTGCTTCATCTGTCAGTTGAAATAAAACCTTGTAATCCTTATAGTCAATCCGCTTGGAAACTACCACTGCATGAACTCTTTGTGTATTTGTTATGTTATCTGCCCTATGTTCTGCCAAAGAACGTCTGACTCCATATATGCTAATGCAAAGCACTACAAAAATAATGCAGCCAAACAATATATTAAATACAATTGATGAGATCAATATAACTACCTCTTTCTCTTATTTATAACTTTTGCAATTTCATTATATTGAAAAAAGAGGATAATTACAAGCCAAAATGTTGAAACACCTTACTCTTCAAAGTTGCCCAGCAGTTTTTTCAGCAACCGATACAGCTCTACAGCCTCTCCCGGTTCCAATCTTACACAACCTGCAATCTTCTCCGGTATAACCAGCGCCTGATCCTTAAGTTGCTCACCTTTATCCGTAATTTGCACTTGCAGTACTCTTTCATCTTCACTGGATCGTTCTCTGGTAATCAGTTCTTTCTTCTCTAACTTTTTAAGTACCGGTGTAAGTGTTCCGGAATCCAGATATAACAGCGCTCCCATTTCTTTGACACTCATTTTCTTGTGTTCCCAAAGAACCATCATCGTAATGTACTGGGTATACGTAAGATCTATCTCATCCAAAAACGGTTTGTACCTGCGCACCACTTCTTTGGAACACGCATATAGCGGAAAACATATTTGATTGTCTAACTTCAATGTGTCGTATTTGTCCATAACTTAACCTCAACCTTCCAGACTTAAATCTTAGTCTAAGAATTATCGTTTTCTAATATAGATTGTATGCAATCTTTTAACAACTGTCAAGTTATAATAAATAATAAACCCCGCTTCTGTTATAGAAACGGGGTTGTAATATGCGATTATTATATTATAACCGTAAGCAATTTCATATTTCGTACTAAATTATACAGCTAAGAAAAATTTAACAAGGAAGATCAATGCAAGTACGTATGTAAGAACAGATACTTCTTTTGCTTTTCCTGTGAATAATTTGATTACTGTGTAGCTGATTAATCCAAGTCCGATACCGTGTCCGATAGAGCTTGAAATCGGCATTGCAATTAACATAAGTGCTACCGGTGCTGCCTGTGAAATATCTGTAAAGTCAACCTTTGATAATCCACCAAGCATCAGAATTCCAACATAGATTAAAGCTGCTGATGTAGCAGGTGCCGGAATGATTGCTGCAACCGGTGCAATGAAAAGGCATGCCAGGAATACAAGACCTGTCGTAAGTGCAGTAAGACCGGTACGTCCTCCTGCCTCTACTCCTGAAGCAGACTCTACGAATGTTGTAACAGTTGATGTTCCGGTTAAAGAACCTGCTACTGTACCAACAGCGTCAGCTAAAAGTGCTTCCTTCATCTGTGGCATCTTGCCTTCATTGTCTAACATATTAGCACGGCTTGCGGTTCCTACCAAAGTTCCGATAGTATCAAACATATCGATAACACAGAATGTAATAATCAGTGTAAGCATTGTGAACCAGCCAATCTTTGCAAAAGTAGCAAAGTCAAACTTGAATAACGTAACATCTATCATATCTTTTACCGGTGGAACAAAACTTGCACTTTTCAAACTAGCAAATGGTTTACCACCTAAAAATGCTATATCACCAACCCAGTAAACAACACTGGCTGCTAACATTCCAAGAATTACGGATGCTTTAACATTGTAGTGTGCAAGGATGATGATTACAAATAATCCGATAAACATAGTTACTACATAGAGAACCATCGTTGGATATGCATCTTTCATGGTTGTCTGCGCAAAGTTTGCTGTAAGAGAACCAAAGAAGTCTCTCATTACAAAGAACTGATTTCCTTCGCTGTCAAATACTCCGGCGTTAGAACCAAGTCCGATGTTTAATAACATAAGTCCGATTGCAGGTGCAATACCAAGACGAATTCCAAGTGGAATCGCGTCAACAATCTTCTCACGAACACTGAATAAAGAAAGGATAACGAATACGATACCTTCCACTAAGATAATACAAAGTGCTGCCTGGAAAGACTGAACATATTCTGTTCCGGTAATTGCTGCGATGTTAGCAACAACAAATGCGAAGAAACTGTTAAGTCCCATTCCCGGTGCCATTGCAAAAGGTTTGTTCGCTGCGAAAGCCATCACAAACATACCGATTGCTGAAGCAATACAAGTTGCTACAAATACTGCGTTCCAAAGCTGCTGTCCACCGTTTGCTCCAAATCCTGTTAAAAGGTTAGGATTCAAGGCAATGATGTAAGCCATTGTCATAAATGTTGTAAGACCGGCGATAATCTCGGTTCTTACTGTCGTGCCATTTTCTTTGAGTTTAAAAATTTTCTCAAACATGTTACACTCTCCTTCTTCTTTTTCTGAAGTACCAAGAGGGAGTCTCATCCCGATGGGAATTGTCTCACATCTAAAATACAACAGTTTTTTGTACTTTCTTATTCTCTTATAAAAGACATAATATTTCAACTACTTTTTCAAAAAAAGTCCGGAAAAGTACAATCCAATTTTAAAATACCACGGTCTAAGGTGCTTACCGGCAACCTTTAATTCCTTACGGATCTCCAGATGTTGCGGACAATGTTGCTCACATTTGCCACATTCCACACACTTGGTAAAATCGCTGGCTTCCTTCTTCATGGATGTGTTCATCATATAATTAACTCTGGCTTTATTCTTATTCTCTGTATACATGCTGTTATAGCAGGCAAATGTTGTCGGTATATCCACACCTTTTGGACATGGCATACAATAACCACAACCGGTGCACCCTACCTTGTGTGTACGAAGTATTTCATTTCTTACGCCGGCAATCAGTTCCTTATCTTCTTCCGTAAATTCGTCGACCATCACTTCCGAGGCAACCCGCATATTCTCTTCCAGCATTTCCATGGAATTCATTCCGGAAAGCACACAGGTAACCTGTGGCTGATTCCACAACCAGCGAAACGCCCATTCTGCCGGCGAACGTTTTATTTTGTAATCTGCAATCAGTTTTTTTGCCGTTTCCGGCATAAAATTTACAAGCCTTCCGCCACGAAGCGGTTCCATGATAACGACCGGAATTCCTTTCTTTGCAGCATATTTGAGTCCTTTACGTCCTGCCTGCGTATTCTCATCCAGGTAATTGTACTGAATCTGACAAAAATCCCAATCGTATGCATCAATCAGTTTTTTGAATGTATCCGTATCTCCATGAAAAGAGAATCCGACATTTCTAATCTGACCGGATTCCTTTTTCTTTGCAATCCATTCCTCAATTCCACATTCCTTTAAGTTGTTCCAACGTGTCACGTCCGCAAGCATGTGCATCAGATAAAAATCCACATAATCGGTCTTTAGTCTGGAAAGCTCCTCATTAAAATATTTATCTATATCACCGGGTTTCTTCACCATATACTGCGGCAGTTTGGTCGCAATATAAACCATATCTCTCAAATTATTCTTTTGGAGAATGGTTCCAAGTGTCTCTTCACTTCCCGGATAAATGTATGCCGTATCATAATAGTTGATACCTTTTTGTACCGCCTTCACGATTTGTTTTTCGGTTTCTTCATAGTCTATTTTTGCGCCCTTCATCGGAAAACGCATGCACCCAAAACCCAGTATCGATACTTCACTACCATCTTTCATTCTTCTGTACTGCATACCAAAACCTCCATACAAACTAAAACTACGTTTTCTTCTCTTATTATAACAAACCGTGTTTTTGTTGTCACTGAAGTCTTTCCGTATCCTCTATGACGGTAGCGTTACCGTAAAATGAATTTTTAAATCCGTATCCTGCTTCACACGGATTTTTCCACCCTGTTTCTCAACTATTGCCTTCGCGATGGCAAGACCAATACCGTAACCACCTCTTCCTTCTTCTTTTGTTCTCGCAGCATCCGCCCTGTAAAACCGCTCAAACAGGCGTCCAAGTACCTCTTCCTCCACTTTTTCTTCGCAATCATTGGAAATGTCCATCACGGTCTTTTTGCCTTTCTTATATGCCGTCACTTTTATTTCCCCTTGCGCTTTCGCGTATTTCACCGCATTGTCGCATAATATCGCTATCAACTGACGCGTCGCATTTTCATCTCCTTTTATTGAAAGACCGCTTTGAATCTCGCATCCAAACTGTTTTCCTTCAAACTCTGCCATTCCACCAAAAGCTTCTGTGACTTCAAGTATTGCCCGCTCAAGATCAAAAGTCGCATGCATGATTGGCGTCTTTTCTTCCTCCAGCCTGGACAAAGAAACCAGGTGGTTGACGAGTTTTCTCAAATTGGAAACCTGTTTCTGCGTTCCCTGTACCCATTCATTTTCTCCCAGATCCATCGCCAGTATATCCATATTCGTTGCAATGACCGTAAGTGGCGTTTTTAATTCGTGGCTGGCATCGGTAATAAACTGCTTCTGTTTTTCGCTGCTCTCAAGCACCGGCTTAATCGCTCGCTTCGAGAAAACGGCAATGAAAACAAACATGAGAATTATACCAAAAAGCGCCGTTCCTCCGGAAATCATCGCCAGTTTTTTAACGGCTGACAACCTGCTTTCAGCATCCATTACAACTAATATTTTCCCACCGTCACTTTTGCTTTGAACCAGATATTTGTAATCATCATAAAAACCGATGGTTTTATTTTCTTTTAAAATCCGGTCCGCCAGTTCCAGCGCACTCTCCTTTGTCAGTGTTGCAATTCTTGCAAGCTCCACATCTTTGCTTCCATCCTCATGTTCGTGCAATACAAAATAACGGGTTTCATAAGCCATTTCTGCACGATATCCCCTGAAAAAATCATGATTCTGCTGTCCATCGGACTCATCATTCTCTCTCTTTACCGGTCTGGGAGGTACGGGCATCTTTCCGTCATTGGATGCAATAGCTTCTACAATCTGCGTCAGCTCTACATCAACAAAATAATAATTCACCAGATTAATGGCACATACGAGAATAACTGTACTTACAATAAATGCCGTCATTGCAATTATAATAAACTTAGTTCGTAGTTTTCTTATCATAACGTTGTCCTCACTCTAATGAATAACCTACACCTCTGGTTGCATGGATTTCCACGGAAGAACCGATTTCCGTGAGTTTCTTTCGTAGAAATGACACATTTACCCATACTACGTTTATCTCCGCCTCCGAATCCCATCCCCAGATATGTTCCATCAGTTGATTGACCGACATAATCTGGTGTGGGGAACGAATCAGCATTTCCATAAGCTGATAGGCTTTTCCAACCAGCTTCACGCTTTTTTCTCCGCAGGTTAACGTATAACTTCCCCGATCCAGACTCAGATCGCGAAACGTCAGCACATCCGACTGATAATCTCCTTTTCGGCGAAGCATGGCACGAAGTCTTGCCAGTAGCTCCCCGCCTGCGAATGGTTTGGTCAGATAATCATCTGCCCCCGCATCCAGTCCTTCAATTCGATCTTCTACTTCTGTTTTTGCAGTTAGCAAAAGCACCGGTGTATTCACACCGGCCTTTCGCATTTCTTGTAAAGCCGTAACGCCATCCAGCTTTGGCATCATGATATCCATAACGATGGCATCATATTCCCCGCAGGTGGCATAATCCAACGCATCTTCTCCGTTATATACCGCTTCTACCGTATAACTGTTTTTCTCAAGTAAGGTTACAACTGCCTTTGAAATGTCCTTATCATCTTCTGCAAACAGGATTTTCATAATTATTCATCACCATCCGTAACAAAACTAACGTTGCTTTGTTCTTTGACCTTCGTTGATGCAACCGCGATGTATCTGCATTCCTTCTCTGCCGTAAATGAGTAGAGCACTTCGTCGTTATCGCCCCGAATCTCTACTTTTGTTCCCGCACTGATTGACTGCTCCAAAAGTGTCGTTTCCATCCCGGCGGCAGAACTATCTGAGATTGTCTGCTCCATATCACCGTTGCTGGTTACTATAATAATACCATTATTTACTTCAAATGTCCCATTATAATCAATGGCACCGTTTCCGCCACTTGTTGTTCCGTATACCAGTGTATATCCGCCGTTTATCTGAATGTCACCATTGGAATCCAGCCCGTCTCCCTGTGCATATACGGTCACATTTCCACCATTGATAATTAGCGCGCCATCGATGTCCTGATCCATCATTCCGCCTCCGGTTTCGTCCGGTTTCTGTCCCTGCATATCGCCGGTTGGCGGGGTGAAATTCTCCATGTCCGTATCCCCATTTTTCTCCGGTCTTTCTTCCAGTTGTCCATTGTCTTGCGGATTTCCTTGCGGTTTTTCCGGTCTTTCATTTGTACTATCCAGACTTTGATTTGTAGTATTACGATTCTGTTCATCGAGCTGTCTCGGTCCAAATTCCATCTGATCTGATCCGGAACCATCCGAAATATTTAATCCATCATCCTTGCTATCTATCTTTACTTCACCGTCGTTAATGACTATGTTGAGTGATTGTATTCCTTCATTTTCGGAAGTTACATCTACTGTTCCGGCATTTATTACAACCAGACTTACGGTATCAATACCTTTATCTTTACACTCTGTTACAAGGCTTCCGCCGTCCATGACAAGATATCCCTTGGTTGTGTCTTCTTCATTCGTTACCTTGATGCCATCATCTTCCGCTTTGATTGTGATTGCTGCCTCTTTTATACTGATTGTGTCATTTCCGATAATTCCATCATCTGCTGCCGTTACATTTATCGTTCCGCTCACGAGTTTCACATCATCATTTCCTTTGATTCCATCTTTTGCATTTGCTTCTACTTTCAGGCTTCCGGTTCCGTTAATGAACAAATCGTCTTTACTGTATATTGCAGCCGTGTACTCTTCTGTTTCTGTAAGTTCGCTTCTTCCATCTGTCACCGTATTCTCTGTTCCGTCCGCGAGCGTCACATACACGTTTTTTGCTTCTCCCACAACAATTGGCGCTACAGAAGTACTGGAAATGGCAAATCCGTTGAAAACAATTTTTACATTTTCATCCTTTGCGCTCACCTTGATCTGACCTTCTGCCATTTCTCCGGAAAATACATACGTTCCCGTCTTAGAAATGGTAATCACGCCGTCTTTTTCTTCGGCGCCGTCTCCGCTTATTTCTACGTTTTCGTTGGAAGCTGCAACTGTTGTTGCTTCCTCATTCGACCAGCTGCTATCCAACGCTTTTTCGGAATATTCTCCTGTAATATCCGTTTGGATGCCCTTGGTTGTATACGTGACATTTCCTGTTATATATGATGTGATGCTACGAATGGTATTGCAACCGGTAAGCATCAGACTTAACGCCATTATGATTGCTACTATCTTTCTCTTCATAGATTACCTCCACACTTTTTCATTGCTACGCGACTATATCTTTCCTACCTGCATTAAGGCGATGCCCCTTACAGTTCTTCCATGCGATTTCCTTTTCTCTCACACACGATTGTCAGGTTACCGTTTCTGCAACGCAGACTGTCAATAAATTTCTTTTCCTGTTCCATGTTTTTCAATTCAATGTGATACTGCAACTCATACATGCTTCCCAAATTCGTTGTTTTTACAAAATACAGTTCATGTTTATTCGTATATGCCTCGAATAAATCATCAAACAATCCGTTGTAATCCAGATTCTCCGGTATTGTAATTTTCAGATTCTTCTCCACATCTTTCATCTCTCCAAATGAGGATTTGGTAAGAATCAGCATAGCAACGCCGATAATGACGGTGAAAATCACTGCATATGTCACATAACCGGTTCCCGTTGCAAGACCAACCACCATAGCAAAGAAAATAGTTGCAATTTCCTTTGCCGTTCCCGGCACCGAACGGAAACGAATCAGGCTGAAGGCGCCCATTACTGCCACGCCAGTCCCTAAGTTTCCGTTTACCAGCATAATTACAACCTGAATCAAAGCCGGCAACAGTGCCAGTGTTGTTACATAACTTTTGGAAAAACGCTTTTCCTGTATCATATAAAAGGACGCAATGACAAGTCCCAAAACTAACGATGCCACTGTGCATATCATTGCGGTCTGAATATCCATAACTCCTGTTTCTGTGTTTAAAATTGTATCTAACATATATTTCTCCTCTTTTCTTTCAATTTAGATTCCTGCCTCTAAAACTTCTGCAGGGATATACTGTCCGTAGTGTTTCTTTTTCTCTACATAAGGAACGCTAAATAACTGACTCCTGTTTTCTATATCTTTCGCAACTTCCAATTTATATGCAGTTCCGTATTTTGAAAATGACGTCTGATAAATCTCAAGTTCACTAAGTAACTGCGCCATCCAGATAGGGTATGCACCCCCTACCTTTATTTCCATCAATACGTCATCTTCTCCTAAAACCAATGTTCCAAAGTCTCCTTCTGTAAGATCCAGATGTTCTGTACGATAGC
>JAILQS010000052.1 GCA_024698865.1 Lachnospiraceae bacterium
GCACAGGGGGCAGAACAACAGACAAAGGACGTTCGTGTATGTTTGGATGCTTCAGATGAAGTAGTAGATAAAATCGGTCAGATGAGTGACCAATCTCACAAATTGATAGATTCCGCTTTCGAGATGAATGAAGTTAGTGAAATCCCAATTAATTAATTTTCTAATTAAATCATTATTGTTTCCCGTTTGTTTTTTTCTAATCATTAGATACCCTCCAAGCACTTCAAGATTTAAAATTAGTATGTAAAACTATTTCTTATATTATAAATCATTCTGACAGTTTTTTTCAATACAAACCTTATATAATACGCTCAATAATTGCAAATTAGTTAAATTATCGAACATTTATCTTACAATATCACAAAAAAACGGAAGAGATGTTTTTTTGCAATAAGTACAAAAGAACTTCTCTTCCGTTATAATATTGGAATCTAAAAATTTATTTACGAACGAGTAATGATTCTCCAGTCATTTCTGCCGGTTTGTCAATTCCCATCATTTCTAAAAGAGTCGGTGCGATATCTGCAAGTTTACCGCCTTCTCTTAAAGTGTAATTCTCGTCATAGTTAACAAGAATGAAAGGAACCGGATTGGTGGTATGTGCAGTGAATGGTTCACCGGTTTCATAATCCACAAGCTGTTCTGCATTACCATGGTCTGCACAGATAAACATCTGTCCGTCCACATCTTTAATTGCTTCTACTGCTTTACCAACACACTCATCAACCGCTTCTACTGCTTTGATTGCAGCTTCCTGAATTCCGGTATGTCCTACCATGTCAGGATTTGCAAAGTTGATAATGATAACATCATATTTGCCGGAACGGATTGCATCGCAAAGTCCGTCACATACTTCATATGCGCTCATCTCAGGCTGTAAATCATAGGTTGCAACCTTTGGTGAGTTTACCAGACGTCTGTCTTCGTTGGAATATGGCTCTTCAACACCTCCGTTAAAGAAGAAGGTTACGTGAGCATATTTCTCAGTTTCAGCTGTTCTAAGCTGTGTTTTACCAAGTGAAGCCAGATATTCTCCAAATGTATTGGTGATCTCAACTTTGTGGAAAGCCACCAGTTTGTTCGGGATAGTTGCGTCATATTCAGAGAAAGTAACGTAAGTAGTTTTCACTCTTCCGCCTTTTCTTTCAAATCCGTCAAAGTCATCACAGCAGAATGTTCTGGTGATTTCTCTTGCACGGTCAGGTCTGAAGTTATAGAAAATAATGGAGTCATTATCCTTGATGGTTGCAACAGGTGCACCATTTTCCATTACTACAGTAGGAAGTACGAATTCGTCATTCTCTCCCTTTTCATAAGACTGTGCTACAGCCTCTACTGCAGAGTTTGCAGTTACACCTTCTGCTTCTACCATTGCCTTGTATGCTTTTTCTACACGATCCCAACGGTTATCACGATCCATTACATAGTAACGACCCATAACGGTAGCAACTTTACCTACTCCGATTTCGTTCATTTTGGCAATTGCCTCTTCTACAAAGTCCTTACCTGATGCTGGTGGTGTATCACGACCATCTAAGAAAGCATGTAAATATACTTTCTCAAGTCCGTTGTCTTTTGCAAGTTTCAACAGTCCATACATATGTGTGTTGTGGCTGTGAACTCCACCATCGGAAAGAAGTCCGAACAAATGAAGTGCAGAGTCGTTCTTCTTGCAGTTTTCAACTGCTGCAAGTAATGCTTCGTTTTTGAAGAAATCTCCATCTTCAATCTCTTTCGTAATTCTGGTTAATTCCTGATATACAACTCTTCCTGCACCCATATTAAGATGTCCAACTTCAGAGTTACCCATCTGTCCGTCCGGAAGACCTACTGCCATTCCGCTTGCATTACCTTTTACAAACGGATACTCTTTCATAAGTCTGTCCATAACAGGTGTATTTCCAAGTGCAACCGCGTTGCCCTCGGTTTTGTCGTTCAGTCCATAACCATCTAAAATCATTAATACTGTAGGTTTTTTGCTCATATTAATCTCCTATTTGTAGTTCACAATCTTACCAAAATCAGCTTTGAGGGAAGCTCCACCTACTAAACCTCCGTCGATGTCCGGTTTAGCGAAAAGTTCTGCAGCATTTCCTGCATTTACTGATCCACCGTACTGGATACGGATTTCAGCTGCGGTAGCATCATCATATACTTCAGCGATGCAGTCACGGATTGCTTTACATACTTCTTCTGCCTGATCGGATGTAGCTGTTTCACCTGTTCCGATAGCCCAGATTGGCTCATAAGCGATAACTGCTTTCTTTGCCTGATCTGCGGTTACATCCTGGAATGCAATCTTAATCTGCATACGAATCCAGTCAATGTAAATTCCCTGTTTTCTCTGGGTAAGAGACTCACCACAGCAGATGATTGGTGTAATTCCGTGTTCGAATGCTTTTAATACTTTCTTGTTAACGGTTTCGTCTGTTTCAGCAAAATATTCTCTTCTCTCAGAATGTCCAAGAACAACATATTTTACTCCAACATCTGTTAACATATTTGGAGCGATTTCGCCTGTGTAAGCTCCGCTCTCTTCAAAGTACATATTCTCAGCACCAATCTGGATGTTTGTACCTTTAGTTGCTTCCATAGCAGGTACGATATCAATTGCAGGTACGCAGAATACAACGTCTACTTCGTCATTTTTTACTAATGGTTTTAATTCTTCGATTAATGCAACTGCCTCACTTGGAGTTTTGTTCATTTTCCAGTTACCAGCAATAATTTTTTTTCTTGCCATAATATTATCCTCTTTTCCTAATTGAATAATGTAATTAATTGATTCTTATTTGTCGTTTGCTGCTGCTACTCCCGGAAGTTCTTTTCCTTCCAAGAATTCAAGGGAAGCTCCACCACCGGTAGAAATGTGGCTCATCTTGTCACCGAAACCTAACTGGTTAACAGCGGCTGCTGAGTCTCCACCACCGATAATTGTAGTAGCGTCTGTCTCTGCTAAAGATTTTGCAACGGCGATTGTTCCTTTTGCAAGTGTTGGGTTCTCAAATACACCCATTGGTCCGTTCCAAACAACTGTCTTAGCGGATTTAACAGCGTCAGCGAACATCTCGGAAGTCTTAGGTCCGATATCGCATCCTTCTCTATCAGCAGGCATCTTATCTGCATCATAAACCTCAACCTCTACAGGTGCATCGATTGGGTTAGGGAAATCTGTGATTGTAGCAGAATCTACAGGAAGTAATAATTTCTTTCCAAGTTTCTCTGCTTTGTCCATCATTTCTTTACAGTAATCAAGTTTAGAATCATCTACTAATGATTTACCGATTTCATATCCCTGTGCTTTTAAGAATGTGTAAGCCATTCCACCACCGATAATCAGTGTATCGCATTTTTCCAGTAAGTTAGAGATAACATTTAATTTATCTGCAACTTTTGCGCCACCAAGGATAGCTACGAAAGGTCTTACCGGATTTTCTACAGCATTTCCGAGGAAATCGATTTCTTTCTGCATAAGGTATCCAACTACTGCTGTGTCTACTAATTCAGCAACACCTACATTAGAGCAATGTGCTCTATGAGCAGTACCGAATGCATCATTTACAAATACATCGCAGATAGAAGCAAGATCTTTAGAGAAAGCTTCTCCGTTTTTGGTTTCTTCTGCTCTATAACGTGTATTCTCAAGTAACACAACTTCTCCGTCGTTCATAGCTTCGATTGCAGCTTTAGCGTTAGCTCCAACAACTTCGTTGTCAGCTGCAAACTTAACTTCCTGACCTAATAATTCAGATAATCTTTTTGCAACAGGTGCTAAAGATAATTCCGGTTTTGGCTCTCCCTTTGGTTTACCAAGGTGTGAGCAAAGGATTACCTTTCCACCGTCAGCAATTAACTTCTTAATAGTAGGAAGTGCTGCTACAAGACGGTTCTCGTCTGTGATTTTACCTTCTTTAAGTGGTACGTTGAAATCGCATCTGCAAAGAACTCTTTGTCCTTTTACGTTGATATCATCTACGGATTTTTTGTTTAATGACATAATATGTCCTCCTTTATTTTATAAAGATAAAAAGGGTCCGGTCCAAATTGACCGGACCCAATCTGAGTCAAAACTTATATATACAGTAAATTATGCTAACTCACTGAAGAATTTGATTGTTCGAGAACAATACCTCGTTAATTATGCTAACTCACTGAAATATTTGATTGTTCAAGAACAATACCGAATGAATTATGCTAACTCACTGAAGTATTTAATTGTTCTTACCATCTGAGATGTGTAGCTGTTCTCGTTATCATACCAAGAAACAACCTGAACAAGGTTATCTTCACCAACCATTGTCTGTGTTGCATCAAAGATAGAACCAGCTGTAGCA
>JAILQS010000072.1 GCA_024698865.1 Lachnospiraceae bacterium
TCGTAAGAACATGGAGCACGAAGTGCGGAATGTTCGGATGCGAAATCGAGTAGGAGGCAGCCTACTCGATTGTACTTTACAAACCAATACCGCTACGTGCTTAGTTGTGCGAGAGCGTGCCCCGGTTTGTATTTAGCGGAGTACTAAAGTGTATTCCTGGAAGCATGAAGTAGTTAGGAGAATGTACGAAGCGACATTATACGCTTGTCCAATAATCCGGAATAGTAAATTCGGATTAAATAAAATTTGTTGCGATTTCCCCTTGATTATTTACAGAAAAAACTATATCATATACTATAGGTTGTAATGAAATGATTAACCAAGGTACATATCAAAACTAAGATCGAATATATGGAGGGTTTGATTTTAGCAATGTATCCTATTTGTTATATATTAGTGAGAAGGATGAAGGAGGAAGAACCTTGCTGGAGATTAATAGAGAAGAGAAGTTATCAACTGCTAAGATCGTAGTTGTTGGAGTTGGCGGTGCAGGTAATAATGCCGTTAACCGTATGATAGAAGAGAACATTATCGGAGTTGAATTTGTTTGTGTCAATACAGATAAGCAGTGCTTACAGAATTCGAAAGCACCAACCTGTATCCAGATTGGTGAGAAACTTACAAAGGGATTAGGAGCTGGCGCAAAACCTGAAGTTGGTGAAAAGGCGGCTCAGGAAAGTATAGAAGAAGTGAAAGACGTTATTCGCGGAGCGGATATGGTATTTGTAACCTGTGGTATGGGTGGTGGAACCGGAACCGGTGCTGCACCTGTTGTTGCCAGTGTTGCAAAGGAACAAGGAATTCTTACCGTAGGTATTGTTACGAAGCCGTTCAAGTTTGAAGGACAGGTTCGTATGAATAATGCACTTGGTGGTATCCAGAAGTTAAAAGAAAATGTGGATACTCTTATTGTAATTCCTAATGATCGTTTATTAGAAATTGTAGATAGAAGAACCTCTATGCCGGAAGCACTTAGAAAAGCAGATGAAGTGTTACAGCAGGGGGTTCAGGGTATTACCGACCTGATTAATATTAATGGATTAATCAACCTTGACTTCGCTGACATCGAAACAGCTATGAGAGGAAGCGGAATTGCCCACATCGGTATCGGTTACGGACAGGGTGATAATAAGTGTCTGGATGCAGTGGTGAAAGCTATTTCCAGTCCATTGCTTGAGACAACCGTGGAAGGTGCAAAACATGTTATCATTAATGTTGCCGGTGATACTAGTCTGTTTGAAGCAAATGAAGCAGCAGATTATGTAAAGGGACTTGCCGGAGAATCTGCCAATATTATTTTTGGTACAACATACGATACCAATATGCAGGATAATGTTACGATTACAGTTATTGCAACGGGTGTTGATTCTGAAGTTAGCAAGAATGTTCCGAAAGCGCCTAACTTCTTAAATGGTATCGGCAAGACCAATACAGATTATCTGAAGACAACAACCAGCGTACCAAGTTTTTCGACATCATCTAAGCAGATGCAGACTCCAAGTTTTACAACTGCAGGTAGTACAGCAACTGCAACACCAACACAGACAGTAGCGCAGCCATCACAGCCGACTACTGCATCTACACCGGTTACGCCTGTAGCAAAAGATACAGAGGATGCAGGTGGAATTAAGATTCCGGAATTCTTACAGAAGAATCGTCATAACAGATAATTTAAAAAAGATATTTAAAGAGTTTATTTTAGGAGCTGTTGCACTGAATAATCAGTGCAACGGCTTTTTTTATATGTATCATACCCGGATATGACAAATTTTGCATCTGAAACATGCTATAATGCAGGCATCGAAAAGAAATGAGGTGAGTAAGTATTCACTTGGGAGGATGAAATGAGGAAACGTTGAAATATGTAGTTTATGTGGATGTTCTTTTCTTTCAGAGTGCAGTTCTTAACACCATTCTATTAACCGGATACTATTTAGTATTTCAAAGAAAAAAGCAGGGTGTTTTAAAACGCAGATTTGCATTGGTTCGATGCGTTTTGGCAGGAGTATTTGGAGCACTTTTTGGTGTTTTGATACTTATATATATAGAAGAAACAGGGTTCAAAATACTGCTTGGTTACATTCTTTTGCTTTTTATGCTCTGTATGGTGGAAGGTCGTATGTTTCGCTGGAAATATTATAAACAGTATTGTAAGGAGCTTCTATTTGTTGGGGTGTCCGGAGCTGTTTTCAAAGGGATGATGGATGCTTTTGTATTGCGTGTTCCGTATGAAGACAGGAGCGTTCGGTATTCCTTTGGAAGCCTCCTGGAAAAAGGTGGCGCTGTCGGAATTTTTATGCTTGTGTTGTACATGGCATATCAGCGTCGACAGGGACAACAGCGGAGAACACGAATGGTTTCGTTATGGATAGACGGGATATGTTTAGAAGGAAAAGGATTGTGGGATACAGGCAATTGTTTGAGAGAGCCAATTTCGGGGAAACCCGTAATTATAATGGAAGAAAGTGAGGCGAAGAAATATTTACCGAAGACAATAATAAATACAAAGGTACGATTTGTGCCGTATCATTCCATCGGAAAGGAACAGGGAGTCTTGCCGGCGCTATTGATTGACAAATTTCAAAGTGAAACAAAGGATGCGATTTACAAAGGTGTCTATGTAGCATTTACCAAAGAAAGAGTGTCTGAAAGTGGACAGTACCGTTTTATATTGCATAAAGATTTGTGAGGGTGAAGTATGATTATAAAAGTATCGGGAGAAAATGGATTTCGGATGAAAATGATACCAAAGATAACGCAACTGTTGTTTGCGCCAAGAGGTGAAGTTCACTACATTGGAGGGGCAGAGATTCTGCCACCGCCATTAGAGAGTGCAAAGGAGGCAAAGGCGATTCATCAATTGATAAGAGGAGATGCAGATGCAAAGTCACTGCTGGTCGAGCATAATCTTCGTCTTGTAGTCTATATTGCAAAGAAATTTGACAATACCGGAGTTGGTGTGGAGGATTTGATTTCTATTGGAACGATTGGCTTGATAAAGGCAATTAACACGTATAATCCGGAGAAAAATATCAAACTTGCGACATACGCATCGCGATGTATTGAAAATGAAATTTTGATGTATTTGCGAAGAAACAACAAAACAAAACTGGAGGTGTCAATAGACGAACCGTTAAACGTTGATTGGGATGGAAATGAATTGCTTCTGTCAGATATTCTGGGAACGGAGGAGGATTTGATTTATCGGGATATTGAGAGTGAAGTAGATAAGAAAATGCTGAATAAAGCCTTAGAAGGTCTGCCGGAACGGGAACAGCAGATTGTGAGACTGCGTTATGGACTTGGCACAAAAGAGGGGACAGAACGTACACAGAAAGAAGTGGCGGATTGTCTGGGGATTTCACAATCGTATATTTCCCGATTGGAAAAAAAGATTATGAAGCGTCTGAAAAAAGAAATTATGCGGTTAGAGGCATAGTAAAAACAATGTGACCTTGGAATTTGTACATAGGTATTTGATGATACCATGAATAACTTTTGGAGGTCTTTCAATGAAACAGTTTAAAGTCGAAATCTGTGGAGTGAACTCGGCACGTCTGCCACTTTTAAAAAATGAGGAAAAGGAGGAATTGTTTCGGAGGGTAAAAGCAGGTGATGTGGCTGCAAGGGAAGAATATATCAAAGGAAATCTGCGTTTGGTGTTAAGTATCATTCAAAGGTTTTCGCAGTCCGGTGAAAATGTAGATGATCTTTTTCAAATCGGCTGTATTGGATTGATTAAGGCAATTGATAATTTTGATATTCAGCAGAACGTCAAATTCAGTACGTATGCGGTGCCGATGATTATGGGAGAATTACGCCGGTATTTGCGCGATAACAGCAGCATAAGGGTAAGTCGTTCCCTTCGCGATATTGCTTATAAAGCGATACATGCAAGAGAGGAGTATGTGAAAGCGTGGAATCGCGAACCGACGATTTCAGAAATCGCCAAAAAACTGGATATGGAAGAAGGTGATATCGCCTTTGCGCTGGATGCAATTCAACAGCCGATTTCTTTACATGAACCGATTTATCAGGAGGGAGGAGATGCGCTTTATGTGATGGATCAGATTTCGGATAAAAAAAATAAGGAAGATAAATGGGTGGAACAGATTTCCTTACGGGATGCCCTGGAAAAATTGCCGGAGAGAGAAAAAAATATCATTCATCTGAGGTATCTTGCCGGGAAAACACAGATGGAAGTAGCAAGTGAAATTCAGATTTCGCAGGCGCAGGTATCGCGACTGGAAAAGGAGGCATTGCGGAATATGCAAAACTATCTGAAAGCGTAGACAATAAAGATGTTTAACTCAGTCGGTGAAATCCCCCACCTCTAAGCGTTAGCGTAGGTGGGGGTTATGACAAACTATACTCAGTCGGGGTACAAGCTCCGACTGAGTTAAACGCTCCGCGAGGATGCGCACGGATTCGGACAGGAATTTGTCTGCTGAAGCAGACCCGAA
>JAILQS010000136.1 GCA_024698865.1 Lachnospiraceae bacterium
TATCTTAAGTAATGTACAAACTGCCCACCCAAAGGCAACCTTTGCCCTTAGGTGAGCAGTTCAATGAGGAAAAATCCTCCCCTATTCAAGTCATTATCTCTGGCGTCCGCAATACTTATCGAATTCCGGATTGCAGATATAGAAATTCTTCGGATTCAGGTTCTCCTGTACACGTCGAAGAGCTTCGCCAAAGCGCTGGAAATGAACCAGCTCCCGCTGACGAAGGAACTTCAGCGGATCGCTAACTTCCGGATCTTTTACCAGACGTAAGAGGTTATCATACGTCGTTCGGGCTTTTTGTTCAGCAGCCAGATCTTCTTCGAGGTCGGTGATGGCATCGCCTTTGGATTGGAATTCACAAGCATTGAATGGAATGCCACCTGCCGCCTGCGGCCAAAGGGCAAGCGTATGGTCTGTGTAATATGGTGCAAACCCGGAGGCTTCAATCTCTTCCGGTGAAAGTCCTTTCGTAAGCTGGTGTACGATAGTGCCAACTATTTCAAGATGGGCGAGTTCTTTTGCACATATATGATGGAAGTCAAGAAAAACGCAGTTAAACACGGAGTTTTACGGTCAATTCCAAAGGCTGCGCAAACCAGTTTCCACGAGAATGTACTGCTGATTTGTCTATGTGGTATATCTCACAGGTGTCTTTAGATATTCTCACAGGTTTTTCCCTGGAATACTCAATCCGTTCAATACAGTTCTTCAACAAACGGTTCTTTAGTGATGCAGATGCATCCGGACTTTCTAAAGTTGTCAACGCATCCCTGAATCGAACAATGCGTTCTTCATAATCGATTTTGGGCGGTGCCACTTCCTTAGCCTGTTCCAGTGCATTTATAACCTCAGCCTGTTCTATTTTGATTTTGTTCTTCAGGCTTCGGAATATGTGCTCCGGCATTTCGTCCTCTGTTCCACGGTTCTGTGCTTTTTCATCCCACAGTTTCAGTTCTGCTTCGTTGAGCTCCTGAAGTCGTTTCTCTAACTGTGCAATGATGGAATCTGTAAGGTTCTCCTTGTTTGCCTTTTCCTTTGCCAGTTGAACCTCAAAATCAGCAATGTTTTCCGCAAGGATTTCTTTCACCCGGTTATATACTTCCTCATAGGTTGAGGACCCGGTGTGACACACTGCCTGATTGTCACAGATCAGACGTGAAGCGCATCTCTTGGAGCCGTCTTTTTTGGGGTAGTGCTTTAGGGACATAGAATAACCGCATTTGCAGTATAAAACTCCTGCAAGTACATTTTTCAGTTCTGTGTTTGGTCTCTTTCGGGAAAGTCTGCCCATCTTTTCCTGTGCAGCTGCAAAGAGTTCATCAGAAATAATTGCTTCATGCTTGCCGTCAAATACCTGGTAATCCTTTTGGACCGGTCTTGTGCGCAGGATTTCTCCATCTTCTACAACATTGACGGCTTTTCTGCGGTTCCAGTAGACTTTCCCGGTATAGTGTATGTTCTTTAAAATGGTGTCAATGCTTGCCCTTGTCCAGTGGGTGTTAACAAGGGGCCTGATTCCCATTGCATTAAGCTTCCGGCAGATCAGCACCATTCCCAAGTCCTGATTTACGAACATATCATATATCATTCTTACGATATTCGCCTGTTCTTCGTTGATTTTAAGAGTGTGGTATTTGCGGTTATTTTCCGAAACAACACACCGGTCATAACCAAAAGGCGGTTTACTTCCGATATAGTTCCCCTCAGCAACAGAACGTATTCTTCCACGGCGCAGGATGGTCTTGGTGTATTCAAGGAATTCATTTCCACGTTTCAGTTCACGCTCAAAGGCTTCGTGATCATATTTATCCTGCAGGTCGTAAATCTTGGTTGGGGTGATTACAAGTGTGTTGGAATACTTAATCAGCTTCATTATTCTTCCCACGTCTTCCAAATCTCCACGGCTAAGTCTCTGGGGCTCTACAATGAGAATTGCCTTGATTCGAGGGGATTCAATCATAGTAAGAAGTTTCTGCACTTCCGGACGGTCTGCAATGGTTTCACCGGACACGATTTCACGGAATATGTTTTCTTCCGGGATGGATTCCCCCAGGTTGTGGATTGCCCAGTCATTAAGAATACTTGCGTGGCGCTGCAAAACCTCTTCTACAGAGAGTGCAGGGTCGTCACTTCGTGATTTTCGAAGGTATTCGCACACTTCACCGGGCAATAGTTTATCTATATTGTATTTCATTAGTTCGTAGTTCATATACATCAGCTCCGTTCTATTAGTTCAATATTCGTTGGATAATAAAAAAATACTTGAAAAAGTATGCAATAAATAATGTAATAAGGGAACAAAAAACGAACGGTGAAGAAAAAACCGTAGAACACATAAACAAAATTTTAGAAGAAATCAGAAAGTGATTTCTGAATAAGAAGAACACACAAGGGGCGGATACCTAAACATTCCTGCTGACCGCCCCAAGTGATAATTACAATATAGCAGGAAAAAATAAAATAATCAAGAGGAGTGTGGAAGAAAAGAAAAGCGGCTCATCAGCAACCAGAGCAAAAAATAAGTGGAACAAGGCAAACTATGATACCATTGCCCTTACTGTTCCAAAGGGACAGAAAGAACTGATTACAGAAGCAGCAAAGAAAGCCGGAAAAAGCAGAAATGCGTTTGTGTATGAAGCAGTGATGGAGAAGCTGGAGAGGGAGAATATGAAGTAGGTGAAGATTGACGAGAGTAGAACCTGTGTTTTTTGGAATGATTATATAGATTTGCCAAGTGATACCATTTATGAGTACGGAAAAGAAAAGGTTGGTGCGTAATGGCTGTTACAGATAAGATAAAAACAAAAATAATTAAATTAAAAAAATATTGTATTTTTATCTTTATATCGTATAATATACTTAACAGTGTTGCCCGAAGCTTTTCAGCATTGGGGACCAAGCCGGACATTTGTTCGGCTTTCTTACTTTATGGAGAGAAAACATGTAAACACGAAAGAAAAGG
>JAILQS010000100.1 GCA_024698865.1 Lachnospiraceae bacterium
GGTTTCAGATAATCCAGGGGAGCGTAAGTGTTTGTATAAGACTGAAAATAAGCGATGAACTTATTACAATCGATTGTTTTGTTGGTGGAAATTACGGTGTTATTTTTCACCTTTGCCCTGCGGATTCCGGCGATTGCATGATCAATCTGACCGGTAACATTTTGGCAGGCAGGTGCAGCAAAGTCACCCGAACCGCCCGCACTGCAAAAAATACAGCCCCGGGAATCAAGAGTACCATCCCTGTTTGGACAGGTCATCCCGCCGTCAAGAGCAACCTTGTAGACTTTTTCCCCAAAGCGATGCTTTAAGTAGTAGTTAAGTGAATGGTATCTTTTGTCATCCCAGAACTGTTGATTCATTTCAAACTCCGTTTCTATTGATGTTTCGCGATTTATTTGATGTGAGATTTTACGGCCTCGCTAACCACTCTTGCTACGTCCGGGTGGAAGGCTTCCGGTAAAATGTTATTCTCATTCAAATCCTCATCTTTTACAAGGCCTGCAATTGCAAGTGCAGCAGCCAGTTTCATTTCTTCTGTAATCTGTGTAGCGCGACCTTCCAAAGCACCTTTGAAAATTCCAGGGAAGGCAACTACGTTATTTACCTGATTTGGAAAATCAGAACGTCCGGTTCCTACGATTCGTGCCCCTGCTTCTTTGGCGAGGTTAGGAAGAATCTCAGGATCCGGATTAGCCATAGCGAAAATAATGGCATCTTTATTCATGGAAGCAACCATTTCTTTTGTTACGATGTTTGGAGCGGATACACCAACAAAAATGTCAGCACCCTTGAGGGCGTCAGCTAAAGTTCCGGTTTTGCCGGTTAAGTTGGTAGTGTCCATCATTTTTTGCTGCATCCAGTTAAGGTCTTTGGTTTCTTTAGAAAGGATACCAACCTTGTCGCACATTACAATATTTTTAAATCCGTAATTAAGTAAAAGCTTGGTGATGGCGATTCCGGCAGAACCTGCTCCGTTAACGACTACATTACAAGTCTCTTTGTCTTTGCCGACAACTTTCAGTGCATTGATAATTCCGGCAAGAACAACGATGGCGGTACCATGCTGGTCATCGTGAAAAACAGGAATATCGAGAAGCTCTTTCAATCGCTCCTCAATTTCAAAACAGCGTGGTGCCGAAATATCTTCTAAATTAATGCCACCAAATGCAGGAGCAATATTTACTACCGTTTTGATGATTTCTTCTGTGTCCTGAGTGTCCAGACAGATAGGGAAAGCATTTACATTTCCAAATTCTTTGAACAATACGGCTTTACCTTCCATAACCGGCATAGCAGCATGAGGACCGATATTTCCAAGTCCCAGAACCGCACTTCCGTCGGAAACTACAGCTACCGTGTTGGCTTTTATCGTATATTCATAGGCAGCTTCCGTATCTTTGGCGATTACCTTACAAGGTTCTGCGACACCGGGTGTATAAGCAAGCGCCAGGTCTTCTCTGGATTTTACTTCGCATTTAGGAGCTGTGTCTAATTTACCGTTCCATTCTTTATGAAGCATAAGTGCTTTTTCGTTCGTAGTCATATAAATCTCCTCCATTGTAGCATTAAAAAAATTCCATTGATTATAATAACACGTAGAAAACTCCTTTACAACTGAAAAAAAGTTGGTATATAATGTAGAAACAGAAATGCGAAAGCAAATAAGAGATATCAGTTCTTAGATCGAGACAGTTCTGTCAAAGATTCCTATAGACACTATGAATACGATAATGGTTGCAACGTTCCGGCTTTTTGAATATAGTAGGATGCTGTGATCGCGATTTATTTACAGGAGGAAATAAATATGGCTAATTATAATACTTTGTCGCGTGTACAATTAATGGAGATGGCGAAGGAAAGAGGAATAAAAGTTTCTTCGGCTGCAAGAAAGTCGGAGATTGTAGAATTATTGGAAAATGCGGATGCGCAGAGTGGGGCAAATCACGAAGTTAACGGTAAGACAGCATCCGAAAGCAGTGGTACAACTACAAGTGCAACGACAGGCACCCGCAACAGCAGAACAGCGTCCGAAAGCAGTGGTACAACTACAAGTGCAACGACAAGCACCCGCAACAGCAGAACAGCGTCCACAAGCCACAGTGCCACGACAGGCGTTCGCAACAACAGGGGAGACCAGGAGCGTCCGATGCGCAGAAATACGTACGCACAGAATGAGAATAATAATACTGAGGGCAGAAGTAATATGTCTGAACTGGACAGTGGAATTACCAAAGAAGGTATTCTGGAGATTATTTCGGACAGCGGATACGGGTTTATCCGTTGTGACAACTACCTTCCCGGGGATGATGACGTATACGTTTCACCGGCGCAGATTCGCAAATTCAATCTGAAAACCGGCGATATTGTGCGCGGTAATATTCGCGTGAAAAGTTCCAATGAGAAGTTTGGAGCACTTTTGTTTGTGGATAAAGTAAATGGATTTGCACCGATTGAAGCAGTGCACAGACCACGATTTGAAGATATGACACCGATTTATCCAAACCACAGACTCCACTTAGAGACACCGGGTTGCAGTGTGGGTATGCGAATGATGGATCTGGTTTCCCCAATAGGTAAAGGACAGCGTGGAATGATTGTTTCGCAGCCCAAAGCAGGAAAGACTACTTTATTAAAACAGGTAGCCAATGCAATCCTGAAAAATCATCCGGAGACCTATCTCACAATTCTTTTAATTGATGAACGACCGGAGGAGGTAACGGATATCAAAGAGTCTATCCAGGGAGAGAATGTAGAAGTCATCTATTCCACATTTGATGAACTTCCGGAAAACCATAAAAGAGTTTCAGAGATGGTAATTGAGCATGCAAGAAGAATGGTAGAGCATAAGAAGGATGTTGTAATTTTGTTAGACAGCATTACACGTCTTGCAAGAGCGTATAACCTTACCGTACAGACAAGCGGTAGAACACTTTCCGGTGGTTTGGATCCTGCAGCGCTTCATATGCCAAAGAAATTCTTCGGTGCTGCAAGAAATACAAGAGAAGGCGGAAGTCTTACCATCCTTGCAACAGCATTAGTCGAGACCGGAAGCCGTATGGATGATGTAGTATTTGAGGAGTTTAAGGGAACCGGTAATATGGAACTGGTACTTGACCGTAATCTTTCCGAAAGAAGAGTGTTCCCGGCAATTGATTTGAAACGTTCCGGAACAAGAAGAGATGATTTGCTGTTTGCGCCGGATGAGATAGAGGCAAATGCATTGATGCACAGAGCACTGAATCATGGACTTCGAAGCGATGAGGCAGCAGAGCGTATTATAGATATGTTTGTGAAGACAAAGAATAATAAAGAATTTATCGAAATGATACGAAAAGTGAAGATCTTGGAGTAGGATGAGGAACCGGGATTTTTCAAAGAATCTGGTTTGCACATTAAATTAAAAATGGATACCCCCTTTACCGGATTATTGTTTGGTAAAGGGGGTATTTTGGTACAGGTAATTTACGGGACAGCCAAGTGTTAGAGCACTGTTATGAAGATTCATGTAAATATAAGTGTACATCATTGAAAAGTTTGTTTACTTGAGGGTGAATAAAGAAGTTGATAGAAAATATTTGACAAAATCACCAAAGTGATTGATAATATACTTAAGGACGTGAGTGGTGGTTCACGAGAAGGGAAGGAGGTAAACGTGCATAAGAAACTGGATGACACAGGTATGTTAACGCTATTGGAGGCGGGAATTGACGAGTTTTCCGCAAAGGGACTGGACCGGGCCAACATCAACGTGATTGCGAAGAAAGCAGGTCTTAGCGTAGGGGTGATTTACAAGTACTACGAGAACAAAGACCGGTTCTTTCTGGCGTGTGTGGAGCATTCCTTAAAACTTTTGGAAGCAACCTTTGAGGAAGTGATGAAGCAGGAAGATGATATTATGAGTTGCATCCGTCTGCTGATTCACCGCCTGATGGAAGGCGCCGATGAACATGCCAACTATTATGTGATGTATAACGAAATCACTTCCGGAAGCTGTAAGAAATATGCGAAGGAACTAGCCCAAAAGATCGAGGGAAATGCGGCGACAATCTACGAAGGACTGGTAGCAAAAGCGGAAAATGAAGGACGGGTTCGATATCGTGGCAATCCCCGAATGTTTGCTTTTTACTTTGATAGCCTGTTAATGATGTTGCAGTTTGCGTTCAGCTGCGAGTATTACAAGGAACGTATGCGGATTTTCTGTGGTGATGAAGCCGTAGATAATCCGGAGGAGATGGCAGAGAGTTTTATTGAATTCATAGCAGCCGCTTTAGGCATCGAGCAGAGCGGTTTGTAGAATTCATAGCAGCCGCTTTAGGCATCTAAAGGGGGAAGGTTATGCAGTATGTATTATCTTATGATATTGGTACGACGGGATTAAAGTCTTGTCTGATTCGCATCGGTGAATCCGTGGAACTGTTGGGGGGCGAGTACGAAACCTATAACCTCTATATATTGGAGAATGGCGGAGTTGAACAGGATGCGGAAGAATGGTGGGAAGCCATGTGTAAAAGCACAAGGCGTCTCATGGAGGGAAAGAGTATTTCACCGGAGGATATATCGGGAATCACTTTTTGCTCCCAGATGCAGGGCCTGGTGCTGGTAGGCCGGGATGGAGAAGCATTGCGACGTCCCATGAGTTACATGGACCAGCGAGGCGCCCGGGAGATGAAAGAGACGGAACAGCACGGTTTGCAGATATCCGGTGTAAATGCGGGGATGTTGTTAAGGAGCCTGCGGGCAACCCACGCGGCATCCACCAGCGTGAAGGATCCGCTTTGGAAGTATAAGTGGGTACAGAAAAATGAGCCGGAGATATTTGAAAAAGTACACAAATGGCTGGATGTAAAAGAATATCTGATTTGTCGCATGACAGGGGAGTGCATTATGACACCGGATTCGGCATATTCTACATTTCTCTATGACACCCGAAAAGGCCGTGGGAAATTCAGCAAAGAGCTATGTAAAATGTACGGCGTGAAATATGAACATATGCCAAGGATTGTGGGCTGTACCGAGGTGGCAGGGACCCTTCGGGATAAGCAGGCTAGGGAACTTGGACTTACGGCAGGTATTCCGGTGTATGGCAGTGGTGGCGACGCAACCCTAATCGGTATCGGAGCCGGCGCAGTGCAAATGGGGGACACGCACATTTACTGCGGAACCTCCGGCTGGGTAGGTACGGTAGTTGACAAACAGCTGGTGGACATTGTTTCCATGATTGCAGGCATTGTAGGTGCCCAGGAAGACAGATACAACTATTTTGCGGAAATGGAGACGGCAGGAAAATGTTTTGAATGGGTAAAGGATCATCTGGCGTTGGATGAAATCGACATCTATCTGAGCAAGTCGGATGTAGAGCATTCGACAGAGGCAACCAGTATCAACCTTTACGATTATCTTTCGGAAGTTATTCGTAAGGTGGAGCCGGGAAGTGGCGGAGTAATTTTCACCCCATGGCTTCACGGCAACCGGTGTCCTTTTGAAGACCCCAAGGCAGCAGGAATATTTTTCAATATTGGCATAGAAACGGGAAAGAGTCAGATGCTTCGTGCGGTAATTGAGGGGATATGTTTCCATCTTCGCTGGATGGTGGAAAGTCAGGACAAAAAGATAAAAACCTCCGAAACCATTCGTTTTGTGGGAGGAGGCGCATTATCTGAGGTGACGTGTCAGATATTGGCGGATATTCTTGAGCGCAACATAGCCACGGTTCCTTATACCAAAGATGTGGGGGCCATTGGTGCAGCCATGCTGGTGGCAGTGGGCAGCGGTCAGGTGAAGGATCTGTCTTCCATGAAGGACTATGTCAAGGTGAAGAAGGTCTATACTCCAAACCCGGAAACCAAAGAGGTGTACCATCGAAATTACGAAGTATTTAAAAATTTATATAAAAGCAATGCCAAGAACTTTAAGGCGTTGAACAGTTAGGAGGAGGAAAATGGACGAAAAGACGTTACGACAGGAAGTGGTGGACACGGGAATTGATCTTCTTGAAGAGGGGCTGGTAGCCAGGACCTGGGGAAATGTAAGCAGGAGAACGGATGTCACACATTTTCTTATTACTCCCAGTGGCCGGGACTACAAGAACACAAAACCGGAGGAACTGGCACTTTACGACATACAGAATAAGACCTATGAAGGTCCCTTGAAGCCCTCCAGCGAAAAGGGGATTCATGCAGCCGCCTATGAGATTTTTCCTGAGGCCGGTATGGTAATTCACACCCATCAGACCTATGCTTCCGCCTTTGGCGTGGTTGGCTTTGACCGCCTTAAGATGACGGAGGAAGAGAGAAAAAGTCTGGGAGGAATCGGGGAAGCATCCTACGGACTTCCGGGAACGGGAAAACTGAAAAAGGCAGTGAGAAAATGTTTCGAAAATGGCTGTCATACCGTGCTGATGAAACATCACGGAGCCGTGGTAGTAGGAGAGGACAGAGAAGACGCCATGAAAAAGATTCTTCTTCTGGAGGAAATATGTAAGCGAAACTACAAAGGACACAACACGGAAGAAAAGGCAGCAGTGGCATTTTCACGGCTGGGTATTCCTTTGAAGGCACAGCTTGATGACATGGCACAGATGATTGGACGGAAAATTCCGGTGGTGGAAGGGGAGCCGGAGAAAGCGCTCCTTAAGTGCCCGGCAGTTATTGTGCCAAATAAGGGGATTTACGTTAAAGGCAAAGATTCCGGAGATACCGAGGCTCTTAAGATTCTGGTAGAGAAAGCAGCGGTAACGGCACTGCACAGTCGGGAGTGTAAAGAGGTGAAGACCCTGGGATTTCTTGATTGTTTACTGATGTATGAGGTTTATCAGAGGAAGTATTCCAAGAAAAAGTAGGAGGGGTATTATGGAGCAGACAAAGAAAAAGGAACTTGTTCGTGTTATCAAATTTGTATGTTTTTCCACTTCGGCAGGGCTTATTGAAATCGGAAGTTTTACGCTTTTGACAGAGTTTACCGGAATGCCCTATGCGCCCAGGTATCTGATTGCTCTGGTGCTTTCCGTGCTTTGGAATTTTACCATGAATCGGAAGTTTACTTTCCGAAGTGCCAACAATGTGCCGGTGGCGATGTTAAAGGTAGCCCTGTTTTATGCAGTATTTATGCCGGTTACCACCTTTGGCGGAAGATTTCTGGTGGAGAGTCTGCACTGGAATGACTACCTTGTGACAGCGCTGAACATGGGATTGAATTTGACAACGGAGTACCTTTATGACCGGTACTTTGTATTTTGCGACAGTATTGATACAAATAAAGTAGGAGGAAAAGCGTGAAAAACGCGTGGATATCAGGAGGTATAATATGAAGAATTGTGGAATCAGTCGTTGGGATGACCCTAAGGAAATCAATAAAAAATTAAAAGAGCTTACTTCACAGCCAATATGGGAAGTAACGGATGAATACTACGAAAAGGAGATTATGCCTTACTACAATGAAAAATGTAAGGAGAGCTATGCGGTATTTGAGGAATCCCAGAAATATATTCCGGGAGGGGTACAGCACAATCTTGCCTTTAACAAACCATTTCCAATGTGTATGGCAAAGGCAGAGGGAGCGTACCTCTACGACAAGGACGGCAACAAATACATCGATTTTCTTCAGGCAGGAGGACCGACGATTTTGGGAAGTAACTACGAGCCTGTCAGAGAAAAGGTCTTCGAACTGTTAAACTATTGCGGACCGGTTACGGGATTGCTTCACGAGTCGGAGATGCTTATTGCCAGAGAGATTAATAAGCATATGCCAAATGTGGAAATGTTTCGTATGCTGGGTTCCGGAACGGAATCCGTAATGGCGGCACTTCGAATTGCCCGAATTGCCACGGGAAAGAAACATATCATTAAAATCGGTGGCGCTTACCACGGTTGGTCTGATCAGATGGTATACGGACTTAAGATTCCGGGAAGCCGTGCCCTGTTAGAGTCTCACGGTATTCCGGGGGGAAGCTTTGGCAAAACAGACGAGGTTCGTCCAAATGATTTGCATATGTTAGAGAAAATGTTGAAACGCAACAGACTTAGCGGAGGAACGGCAGCAGTACTTTTGGAGCCGGTAGGACCGGAAAGCGGAACCAGACCGGTTGCCCATGACTACAATAAAGGCGTGAGAGAACTTTGCGACAGATACGGTGCTCTTCTTGTGTTTGACGAAGTAGTAACGGGATTCCGTGTAGCACTGTCCGGTGCCCAGGGATATTTCGATGTGGTACCTGATCTGACCATTTTCGGAAAAATAGTGGCAGGTGGATATCCGGCAGCCGGAGGCGTAGGAGGCAAGAAAGAATACGCATCCCTGATGGCAGCAGGACTTGCCACAGGCAAACACCGGGCTTATGTAGGCGGAACCTTATCTGCCAACCCGTTAAGCTGTATCGCCGGATACACGGCTATTCAGGAAATCGAGCGCACCAATGCCTGTGAGGTGGCAGGCAAAATGGGAGACCGTCTGTGTGATGGTCTGAAAGAACTGATTGACCGTTACGGCCTGCCGTTTGTGGCTTACAACCAGGGTTCTATTGTTCATCTGGAATGTACCGGAGCCATGAGCTTTGACTTCTCATCCATGTCCTTCCTGAAATCAGCCATGGGACTGCTGAAAAACAAGGATATGATGTATGTGCGTAAAGATTCCATGGAGAAAATGGGTGCAGCTTATATGGCAAACGGTATTGTTACACTGGCAGGAAGCCGACTGTATACATCTTTGGCAGATACACCGGAAATTATTGATGAAGCATTAAATCGCTTTGAAAATGTTTTCAAACATGTAAAGAAAACAGATAAAGGATTGGTATAAATGGAGTTGGAACAGATTGTAAAAAGGCAGCAGGAGTATTTTCGAAAGGGCAACACCCTGCCGGTTAAAAGACGGAAGGCGCTTTTGGACAAATTAAGGGAAAGCATTTTGCATCACGAAGAGGAGTTGTACCAAAGCTTTGAAACGGACCTTGGAAAAGGAAAGGCAGAGGCTTATATGGCGGAGATTTCCATGGTGTTAGGGGAAATCAAATATATTCGCAAACATTTGTCCCGATGGGCCACCCCAAAAAGAGCAGGGGGAACTCTTGGAACATTTCCGGCGAAAAACCGGATTTATGCAGAGCCCTACGGCGTTGTTCTGGTGCTGGCTCCTTGGAACTATCCATTGTTGCTGGCTCTGTCTCCCGTGGTGGGAGCTATTGCGGCAGGAAACTGTGTGGTGTTAAAATGCTCTAAAAGCAGTCCTTCTTGTGCCGGCGTTATTTCTTCTATTATAGAAGAGGCATTTTCACCGGAGCAGGCCTATTGCGTGGATGCCGGGCTGGATTATGATGAGGTACTGGAACAAAACTACCAGTACATTTTCTTCACCGGAAGTCCGCGGGTAGGGAAAACGGTGATGAAGCGTGGAGCCAGGGACCTAATTCCTGTATCGCTGGAACTTGGAGGAAAAAGCCCCTGCATCGTAACCGGCAGTGCCAATCTGAAAACCGCCGCAAGGCGCATAGTCTGGGGAAAACTTTTAAATGCCGGACAGACCTGTATTACCGTGGATTACATTCTGGTGGAAGAGAAGGTAAAGGCGGAGCTTATTTCCCTTATGCAAAAGGAAATCGCTCTGCGTTACCCGAATCCTGCCCATAACCCCAACTACCCGCGTATCATCAACGAACATCATTATGAACGGTTAATGGGACTAATCAGCAGGGCAAAGGAAAAGGACCCGGGAGTCCTGGGAGGAGAAAGCAATCCACAGGAGAGGCGGATTGCCCCGGCAATATTTACAAATGCAAACTGGCAGGACGAAATCATGGAGGAAGAAATCTTTGGACCGATTATTCCTGTACTTTCCTATACAGACCTGGAGGAGGCTGTAGACCGAATCAATGATCGGCCACACCCTCTAGCCACCTACATTTTCACGGAAGACAGGAAGCAGGCCAAAGAACTACTGCGACGAATTCCTTTTGGTGGAGGATGTATAAACGACACCATCCTTCATATCAGCAACCATCATATGCCTTTTGGAGGCGTGGGTAACAGCGGTATGGGGGGATACCACGGAAAATACAGTTTCGATACCTTCACCCATAGCAAATCCGTAGTGGAGAACACCACGGTGGTGGATATGCCGATTCGCTATGGGCCGCTGGAT
>JAILQS010000106.1 GCA_024698865.1 Lachnospiraceae bacterium
ACAGATAAGAAGGCATCAAAGATTGTTGTCCCGGATGTAGTAACGGTTAACGGAATCACGTATAAAGTTGTTGAAATAGCGGATAAAGCATTAAAAAACAACAAAAAGGTTTCGAAAGTTTCTATAGGCAAAAACACTACAAAGATTGGAGCGAATGCATTTGCCGGTTGTAAAAAATTAAAAACAGTTACTGTTAATTCGTCAGTTCTAAAAAAGATTGGTAGAAATGCAATCAACGGAATCAATAAGAAAGCAACAATTAAAGTTCCTAAGAAAAAGATTTCTAAATATAAGAAGTTATTTAGTAAGAAAACCGGATACAAAAAAACAATGAAAATCAAATAATAATTGGTTTAAACTCAAGTGCCATACTAAAAACTGTATGGCACTTGATTTTTATAGAATTATACAAAGATATCGTTATTTGAATGTTACAAATATACAAAACACTAAATAGAATTCTTAAGTACTAATCCAATTACGTATGTAATTATCTATAAAAATGCAGTGAATTCTTTGTTTGTTTCATCAATTGAAAATATAGTAACAGATGATAAAATAAAACCATACCAAAGATCGCAGCACAACAGGAGGACAGATTCACTGGGACAGAAAGACTTAACTACGAAGAAACTGGAAGACTACGCAGATGTATTTGCAGACATTTTTAATGTATTGTTTTTCAAAGAGAAGATACTTCTCGAAAATAAGCTTAAATCCGGACCGACGGAATCTATATACAAGTCTGAGACAGGAGATACTAAAGGTCAGTGCAGAGATATTTTAAAGAGATATATAGATGATAATAATAAGGTGGTTACCACGTTTGGCATTGAGAACCAGACTACAGTTGATGATACTATGCCGATACGTATTATTAACTATGATGCAGCATCTTATATGCGGCAGATAAAAGAAAAAGAAGCCATACATCCGGTTTACACAATTGTATTAAATATGTCGGATGACAGATGGGATAAGGCAAAGTCAATTTCCGGAATGATACAGACGAAAGAAAACCTAAATAAGAAATTTCAGAATTATCGACTTCATGTTTACGATATTGCATATCTTGAGAATGGTGTGATAGAATCGTTCCAAAGTGATTTTAAAGAAATAGCATATTTTTTCAAAGAAAGGCGACTTGGAGAAGATAAGTTTTTCCGGACGAACAAGATAAAATTCAAGCATCCGGAAGCAGTGGCAGATTTTCTTTCGACATTTACCCATGATGACAGGTATAAAAGAATAGTATACAATTTATCTGACGAAGAAAAGAAAGGTGGAATCAGTATGTGTACAATTGCAGAAGGGCTTATAAGAGAAGGCCGTGAAGAAACCCTTGAAGTCACAACATGGCTTGCAGAGAATAAAAGATTTGAAGAACTCATCCAATTAAAAGATGAAGGTGTATATAAAAGAGTATTAAAGGAATATAAAGAAGCGACCGGACAATAGCGGTTGGCAAACTTTTGTTTGGAGTACATATCAGAGAGAATCAAGTCTCATATATGTACTCTTTTTTTAGATTAAAATGAGTTATTGATATGTAATCAAAATGAATATATGATATAAGTGGCAAGATAGTAACCTAACCGTATCTTAACCAATGTGGTCAGGTTATAGTAAATAATCACACGAAGAGGAGATATTTATGAGAACATTAGTAGTTGTTGACATGCAGAAAGATTTTATAGACGGATCACTTGGGACAAAGGAAGCGGTACAAATTGTTCCTAACGTTGCTAAGAAGCTTAAAGAGTATAGAGCAAAAGGTGACCAGATTATTTTTACAAGAGACACGCATCAAAAAAACTATCTTGAGACGCAGGAAGGTAGAAATCTGCCGGTTGAACACTGTATTGAGGGAACAGAAGGCTGGCAAATCTCAAATGAGTTGGAGGTGCATGAGGATGACTTGGTAATAAATAAAGTAACATTTGGTCATGTGTGGGATCGAAATCTCATAAAAGGGGATGAGATTGAACTGGTTGGTCTGTGTACGGATATTTGTGTGATTTCAAATGCACTTGGACTTAAGGCAGTGCTTCCGGAGGTGCCCATTTTGGTTGATGCAAGTTGCTGCGCTGGTGTTACGCCACAGTCACATGCAAATGCATTAGAGGCAATGAAAATGTGCCAGATTAAAATAATTGGAGACTAGATTAATATAAGATTCGTATTAGATTAAAATATTTGCGAGATGGAGGTTACAATGAACATTAGCCTGCATTATACCCAAAAAGGGAATAAAGAACCGTTTCTTCTACTTCACGGAAATGGTGAAGACGGTAGTTACTTTGTGCATCAGATGGACTATTTTTGCGACCGGTATCGTATGATTGCTGTTGACACAAGAGGGCATGGAAAGTCAGACAGAGGAACGGCACCATTTACTATTGCGCAATTTTCGGACGATTTGCATGATTTTATGGTTGCGCATGCAATAGAAAATGCAATTATTCTTGGTTTTTCGGATGGTGCCAATATTGCGATGAAATTTGCCTTGAAATACCCGGATATGGTAAAGGCGTTGATTCTAAACGGTGGCAATCTGAATCCCAAAGGCGTAAAAAGCAGAGTTCAGATTCCTATTGAAATTGGATACAGAATCGCAAAGCGATTTGCCGGTAAATCGAAAGATGCGTTAAAGAATGCAGAGATGTTGGGACTTATGGTAAATGAACCCAATATTGAGCCGGCGGAATTGGCAGCGATTACGGTACCAACTCTGGTGATTGCAGGGAATAAAGACATGATAAAAGAAGCACATACCAAAATGATTGCACAGAATATTCCGGGGGCCAGATTAGCGATTATCCAAGGCGATCATTTCGTTGCCAATAAAGAGGCGGATGCATTTAATAAAGAGGTGGAGAAGTTTTTGGATTGCTTCGTTCCACCAAAAACGCTATAATAGTTTCGGTTTAGAATTTTAGAAAGGAAAATGTAACAGAAATTATGTTTGAAACATTTTACCCCGACGAATATGAGGACTCCACCTTTGTCATTGATTTTGATAAGAAATACGAGGAAGGTTACCGAGGGGTCATCTTTGATATTGATAACACACTGGTTGAGCATGGAGTGGACGCGGATCAGCGTGCAATCGATTTTTTTGAACAGCTGAAAGCAATTGGATTTGAAAGCTGTCTGTTGTCCAATAATCAGGAAGAGAGAGTGCTTCGTTTTAATAAAGATGTAAATACCAAATATATTTACAACGCACACAAACCTTCGCGCAAGAATTATCGAAAAGCGATGGAGCTTATGCATACGGATGAGAGTAACACGCTGTTTGTTGGCGATCAGCTGTTTACGGACGTGTGGGGAGCGAAGCGAACGGGAATTCATTCAATTCTCGTGAAGCCAATCGATAAAAAGGAAGAGATACAGATTGTGTTGAAGCGCTATCTGGAACGGATTGTTTTATTTTTCTATGAAAGAAGAAAGAAACAACAACATTAAGAAGGAAAAAGTTTCGTGGCATAAATATTAACACGAAAAATGACAGGAAGTAGATATACGAAAGAAATGGGAGGGTACTTATGAAGGAAAATATTGTATTAATCGGTTATATGGGCTCCGGTAAATCCACAGTCGGGTTTCGCCTTGCAAGGAAAATGAAGTATCGTTTTGTTGATACGGATCAGACGATTGAAAAGGAGCAAAAGACCAGTATTTCTTCTATTTTTGCGGAAAAAGGGGAAGAATACTTTAGAAACCTGGAGACACAGACCATTGAACAAATGGCAAAGAAGGTGAACCATAGTATTGTGTCTACCGGTGGCGGGCTTCCGATGCGTGAGGTGAACGGCAAGATTTTAAAAGAACTGGGATTCGTCGTATTTCTGCGTGTTAAGAAGGAGACAATTTTAAAGCGTCTTTCCGGGGATACCTCCAGACCGCTTTTGCAAGGCGATAACGTAGAGGAAAAAGTGCAGAGCATGCTGGAATTCCGCAATCCGATTTATGAGTATACCGCACATTTGATTGTAGATGTGGACGACAAGAGTTTTGACGAGATTATGGATGAGATTATCCGTAATTATGAACTTATGACAAAGAAGGATGACGGTAAAAAGCAATAATTTCAGCGGAGTCGCAAGATGAATGCGTTAAATAAGAATATAAAGGTGGAATGGCTATGTTATCCAACAAGGAAACATTTTCAAAAATTAATCAGATATTCGAGGAACTAAAGGTCGAAGGAATTATAACAAATAATCCTTTTAGTTTGCGTTATATCAGCGGTTTTACCGGCGGAGAAGGGTTCCTGCTTTTGACGAAAAACAAGAACTATTTGCTTACTGATTCGCGTTATACAATTATGGCAAAGGAAGAAGCAAAAGGTTTTAAGGTAATAGAAATTAAAAAGGCATATACGGAACATCTGAATTCTTTATTTGAACAAGAAAGCATTCGTTACATCGGTTTTGAGGGCAATCATTTGACCTATGACACATATGTACGTATGCACGAAAAACTCAACGTGGAGGAAATGGTTTCTGTTGGCTTACGCCTGGAACTGCTTCGCATGATAAAAAGTGCAGATGAAATCGAAAAACTCAGAAAGGCAGAGCATATAGGAGACATTGCCTTCGGGCGAATTTTAGAGGTGATTAAGCCGGGAATGACAGAACTTGAGGTGGCAGCACATCTGGAGTACTACATGAAAATGAGTGGAGCTCAAGGGTTGAGTTTTGACACGATTGCAGCCTCTGGTTTAAATAGTGCAAAACCGCACGCAATTCCGGGAACGAAGAAGCTTGAGAACGGAGATTTTCTCACAATGGATTTTGGATGTATTTATGACGGCTACTGTTCTGATATGACTAGAACCATTGTGGTTGGAAAAGCGAGTTATGAACAAAAGAAAGTGTATAATACCGTTTTGGAAGCACAGAAACGCGCGCTGGAGGCAGTCCATGCCGGCGTAAAAGGCTGTGAGGTTGACAAGATAGCGAGAGACTATATTGACTGCGCAGGCTATGCCGGATGTTTCGGACACGGCCTGGGACACAGTGTAGGACTCTACATCCACGAAGAGCCACGCTTCTCTCCAAAAGAAGAACGAATCATCGAAGAAAATGTAATAATGACTGTGGAACCGGGAATCTATATAGAAGATTTTGGCGGAGTCAGAATCGAAGATATGATAGTAGTAAAAGAAGGTGGATATGAGAATCTGACACATTCACCAAAGGAATTGATCGAAATCTAGAGAAAGAGAATTGTCTGGAGATACTGTAAGGCAGAAAAGCAAGAAAAGGAGTCTTTCGGTGGTGAATCCCCAGAACCGTGTGCGGAGCGAGAAGCTTAAAAGCAACCTGAGAAGAAGAGTTCAAAACAGGTTGCTTATTCAAAGTATCTAAAGCAAAACATACAGGCGTATATTAGATGCAATTTCTTCTTGTAAATCCGTCATATTGTGATAAAATAGAGTAGTATCTGTGATACATTAAAATGATAAAGTAAAGAAGTTTTGGAGGAGAGAGTATGTCTTACGAAATACCATACAAGATTTATTTAGAAGAAAAGGAGATGCCTGATAGTTGGTACAATGTCAGAGCAGACATGAAAAATAAACCGGCACCAATTCTAAATCCGGCGACGTTAAAACCGATCACAGTAGAGGAGTTGACTCCGATTTTCTGTGAGGAACTTGCAAAACAGGAATTAGATGATACGACACCATATATCAAGATTCCACAGGAAATTCGTGATTTCTACAGAATGTATCGTCCGGCTCCGTTGGTTCGTGCGTATTGCTTAGAGAAGAAACTTGGAACGCCGGCACACATTTATTACAAATTTGAAGGAAATAATACTTCCGGAAGCCATAAGTTGAATTCAGCAATTGCACAGGCATACTATGCAAAGAAACAGGGGCTTAAGGGAGTTACAACAGAGACCGGAGCAGGACAGTGGGGAACAGCTCTTTCTATGGCTTGTTCATACTTTGATTTGGATTGTCAGGTTTATATGGTTAAAGTATCTTATGAGCAGAAACCATTCCGTCGCGAAGTAATGAGAACATATGGAGCACAGGTAACACCTTCTCCATCGATGACAACCGAAATCGGTAAGAAAATAAATGCAGAATTCCCGGGAACTACCGGAAGCCTTGGTTGTGCAATTTCAGAAGCAGTAGAAGCGGCTACGAAACAGGAAGGTTATCGTTATGTATTAGGCTCTGTATTATCACAGGTATTGTTACATCAGTCTATTATCGGTCTTGAAACAAAGGCCGCATTAGATAAATACGGCATCAAAGCGGATACCATTATTGGATGTGCAGGTGGCGGATCTAACCTTGGCGGACTTATTTCTCCATTTGCCGGAGAGATTCTTCGTGGAGAAGCAGATTATGATATTATCGCGGTTGAGCCTGCAAGCTGCCCAAGTCTTACAAGAGGCCGTTATGCATATGACTTCTGTGACACAGGTAAGGTTTGTCCATTAGCGAAAATGTATACATTAGGAAGTGGATTTATTCCATCCGCCAACCATGCAGGTGGATTACGTTATCACGGAATGAGTTCCATTGTTTCGCAGTTGTATGATGACGGTATTCTTACAGCAAGAACGGCAGAGCAGACAGAAGTATTCAAGGCAGCACAGGAATTTGCAAGAGTAGAAGGAATTCTCCCGGCGCCGGAAAGTAGTCATGCAATCAAAGTTGCTATTGACGAAGCACTCAAGTGCAAAGAAACCGGAGAAGCAAAGAATATTGTATTTGGTCTTACCGGAACGGGCTATTTTGATATGGTTGCATATGGCAAATTTAATGACGGAGAAATGAGCGACTACATTCCTACGGATGAGGAGTTAGAAGCAAGTTTTGCAAAACTTCCGAAGGTAGATTAAAGAAAAATATATCCGTTCAACAAAAAACAGTTGAAAAAAGCCGAATAATAAGATAAAATATACGCTGTACTGTGATTTTTTGTGAACACACAGTTACATAGTATGATTATTTGATTGGAACATTTTAAGGAGGATTATTTAATATGATTTCAGCAGGAGATTTTAGAAACGGAATCACAATTGAATTTGAAGGAAATATTTTTCAGATTATCGAATTTATGCACGTTAAACCAGGTAAAGGTGCAGCATTCGTACGTACCAAATTAAAAAATATCAAGAGTGGTGGAGTTGTAGAAAAAACATTCCGTCCAACAGAGAAGTATCCACAGGCAATTATCGACAAGTCAGACAAACAGTATCTGTACTCTGATGGTGATTTATATAACTTTATGGACACAGAAACTTTCGATCAGTTCTCACTTACCAAAGATCAGATCGGAGACTCTATGCAGTTCGTAAAAGAAAATGAAATGGTTAAAATGCTTTCTCACAAAGGAGAAGTATTTGCAGTAGAACCACCTCTTTTTGTTGAACTTGAGGTTACAGAAACAGAGCCTGGATTCAAAGGAGATACCGCACAGGGTGCTAACAAACCTGCTGTTGTTGAAACAGGTGCTAAGGTTAACGTTCCATTGTTCGTAGAACAGGGAGATATCATTCAGATTGATACACGTACCGGAGAATATATGAAACGTGTTTAATACGAATCAAATTTGATAAGTGTAATTATAATAGATTCCGAATTTTACATTATGTAGGGTTCGGAATTTTTTGTAGCACAAGACCGGCAAGCGGATGCATGCTTGCATGCAAATCCATTTGCCGGTCGTAAGAACATGGAGCACGGAGTGCGGAATGTTCAGATGCGAAAACGAGTAGCAGTCAGCCTACTCGATTTTGCTTTTGGTGTAAGATTATCAAAAACACTTTGTTGATTTATGGCTTATTGGGAATGGAAGAACGAGGGTGAATCGTGATATAGTCTTGCTTACAGCAATTCAATGAAGCAAGTCAAAGGAAAGATCACCGCATGTTGTCCGAGACAATCGCAGGTTGTCTGAGACCACCGCAGGTTGTCCGAGACCACCGCAGGTTGTCTCTGTGGTGGAAGAAAATTGCCTAAACGGAGCAGACTTGTTCAAAAAGGCACAAATAGCTTGTCGGGAACTTGCCGGGAGCAAGAGGAAAAATGCCTAAACGAAGCGAACCTGCAAAAAAAAGCACAAAAAGCAAGTCGGAAGTTTGCCGGGAGCGAGAGGGAAATTACCTAAACGAAGCGAACCTGCAAAAAAAGGCACAAATAGCTTGTCGGAAGCTTGCCGGGCGGCGGAAGAAAAATGCCTAAACCGCGTGCTCAGCAACGATTTAGGCAAAAAAGGTAAATCACCATATTCAAAATCAATTTATTCAACTGTTCTATATTAATTCATTAACTCTTCGAATCAAAATTAGCGCCTGCCAGATATCCATAATCCGCTGCCTTCTGGTTCTTGCCGTAAGGCGTATCTTTTGGATAAGCGATAGTGGTTCTGGTAAGACCGCCGGACACGTAATTACGTCCACATTCCGGGCATACCGAATGCTGAATGGATACGTTAGCGGAGATGACTCTGCCGTTCGCCTTTTCTGCTTTTTGGTATGCGTTTGCCACATGCTCCTGTTCGTGTGCCATTACTTTGCCGGCAGCTGAACCGGGATCAATATGGGCGGCAGATTTAAAGGATACATCGGCTTCATCAGAACCGTCCTGATATTGTCTGGATGCGCAAGTTGCACATTCAATCTGACCGGTTCTTTTCAGAGCACGAAGTTCAGTAGAGGAGAGGAGACTGGTATCGCCCTGACGGGCACGATTGACTTTCTGGGCATAGGTCAATTCCTGCGCAGGGTTAGAACGTGTAACACCGGTAACAGGCGGCACTTTCCCCACAGGATTCGTATTATGTACGCCACTGACTTTGCCGGTTGGATGGGCAGTATTCAAATATGCACCCGGCGTGTAATACGCAGATGGAGAATAACCACTGATTCCGTTAATCATTCTCACCACTCCTTTCCGATTTCTTTACTCACTAAAATATACAGATTCCCATATTCGCTCAATGTACAGAATTTCTTTACTCACTAAAATATACAGATTTCCATATTCACCCAATGTACAGAATCCCTTTACGCACTAAAATACATTTCTTTAATTACTTCAACTGGCATTTCTTTGCCGGTCCAAATCTTAAATGCTTCCGCACCCTGGTACAAAAGCATATACATTCCATTAAAGGTTGCGCAGCCTGCGTCGGAAGCCATCTTCAGAAGCTTAGTTTCCTGAGGATTATAGATGACATCGGAAACAATGAGCCCCTCGTGAAAATAAGAGGCATCCGGGATAATGCAGGCATCGGTATTTGGAGCCATACCTACGCTTGTTCCGTTTGTTAAAATATCACTGTTGTCGATAGATTTCTTAAGTTCTGTCATATCATCAAAATCGTAAAGCGTAGCTTTGCAGGTGGTTTCCTTGTTGATGGTATCTACCATACGCTGAGCCCTTTCGAAAAAGCGGTCGCGAATGCTGAATACGTTGATAGAGGCAACGCCGTCTAAAGCAGCCTGTACGCAAACAGCGGTAGCAGCACCGCCGGCACCGAGTAAAGTCATATTTTTACCAATGATATCGTGACCTGCATCTTTAACAGCCTGCATATAGCCCATGCCGTCGGTATTGTGACCGGTAAGAATACCATCATCATTCACTACAGTATTGACTGCTCCAATCATTTTGGCAGCCGGTGAGAGTTTGTCCGCAAGCTCACACATTTTATTTTTATCAGGCATTGTACAGTTAAAACCACGTACCCCTAATGCTTTCAATCCTTCTACTGCAGTAGCAAGCTTGTCCTCGTTTACATCGAAGCAAAGATAAGCGTAATCCAGTCCAAGAAGACGGAAAGCTTCGTTGTGCATAAGTGGTGAAATACTATGTGCTACAGGGCTTCCAAGAAGTCCGGTAAGTATCGTGTGCCCGGTAATTTTCTGATTCATAAGTCCCCTCCAGATTTACATAATTATAGTCACTATAATTTTATACCCAAATGATCAAAAAGTAAATCTGAGTATCGAAAACATTTTTCGGAGATGGTAGGAAATATTTAAGATGAAACGATGCAGAATATACGTAGTCATAAATCCACACTCCGTACATATACTGTAAAGAATGGAGGGAAGGACATGCGTAATAAAATCAAAAAGCAACCAGTGGAACAGATACTTAGAATTCTCCCAAAAGGAATACGTAAAGCCATGGAAAATGCGAATCCGGAGTCGGACAAACTTGAGGAGATTCGGCTTCGCATCGAACGTCCGGTCAGTATACTTTACGAAGGGCAGCGTTGGATGCTCTCAAAAGAAACCGGGCTTACAAAGGAGAGTAAAAAGGCGTTGTATGTGAAGGAAAGTGATCTTAACGAATGTATCGAGTATGTATGTAATTATTCCATGTATGCGTATGAGGAGGAATTAAAGCATGGATTTGTAACGATACAGGGAGGACATCGGATTGGCGTGGCCGGCAAAATTGTTTCTGAAGGAAATAAGGTTCTATACATAAAAAATATCAGTTTTTTAAATATACGCGTGGCACATGAAGTGTTTGGCTGCGGGGAAAAAGTATTTCCACATTTGTGGGAGAAGCATCATTTTCAAAATACAATGATTGTTTCAGAGCCCGGCGCAGGGAAAACAACGCTTTTGCGGGATCTGATCCGCCTGTTGTCAGATGGAAACGGCGCTTATACGGAACAGGAAGTATCTCTCGTGGATGAACGCTCGGAAGTCGCCGCGTGCTATCGGGGAGTCCCCCAAAATGATGTAGGGCGTCATACGGATGTAATGGATAACTGTCCAAAGGCAATCGGAATGAATATGATGCTTCGTTCAATGAAACCGCAGGTACTGGCGGTGGACGAGATCGGTTCGCAGTCGGATGTAGAGGCAATAAAAACTGCACTCCATTCGGGAGTGAAAATTTTGATGAGTGCACATGGAGAAGATATTGAGCGTTTTCTTTCCAAGGAGTATGTCAGGGAATTAGGGAAGGAAAATGCATTTGAAAGGATTATTTTGATAGAAAAAAAACGGGAAGATGGGGATAACGTCACGTTAGAGAACAACTTGGACGACAACGATGTCAAAGAAGGGATAATGCTTCGCCGGTATAAAATCTACAATGAAAAAGGAGAATTATTGGATTGCTTAGAGTCGTAGGCATTATGCTGATGAGCGTCGCTTTTGCAGGTGGAGGATTTGCGTACGCAGAGCTGATAAAAAAAGAGTATGATGCGTTAATTATTATGATGAAAGCAGTAGAACGGCTCCGCGAGGAAATACAGGTCGGTCATACACCCTTACCGGAAGCGCTGGAGCGAATCGGCAATCGGGAAAATAATTATATGGGGACGTTCTTTTTGCGTATGGTGGAAGGATTATCGACGGATGTGGCGCAAAGGTTTCTGGAGGTCTGGAAGCAAATGATGGAGACAAGTGTAGAATACTCTTTGCTAACAGAAAAAGAGAGGCAGATTTTTGAAGAACTCGGTTCGTCGCTGGGCTATTTAAATCTTGACTATCAGTTGTCGGCAATTGAACTTTTCCTTACGCAAATGGAGGATTTGCGCATGGAAAGAAAGTCTGAATTGAAAAACAAGCGAAAGGTCAGTAGAGTGTTCGGCGTGGCGAGTGCACTTCTTGTAAGCCTGATTTTGATCTGAAAGAATGTGAGACAAGAATGGAAATAAGTTTATTATTTAAGATAGCTGCAGTCGGAATATTAGTTTCCGTCTTAAATCAAATATTGAAACACTCGGGCAGAGAGGAACAGGCTTTCTTGTGTACACTGGCGGGACTGATTCTGGTTCTTAGCTGGATTATTCCGTATATTTCCCAGTTGTTTGTAACGATACAGGAATTGTTTGCATTGTAAATGAAGCAGGGGACTGGCATGTACGGGTCGGGACGGGATATGCAAACGGAGGTAAGGAATGTTAAAGGTAGCACTGATTGGAATTAGCGGCGTGTTGCTCGCAATTCAGTTTGTTCAGGGGAAAAAAGAGTATGGACTTTATATTGTGCTGGCATGCGGATTGATTATTTTTATGGAGGCGATGAGTGGAATTTCTACACTTGTAGAAGAAATTCTTGGATTTGAGGATTTTATGTCTGACGGAGGAGGATACATCCTGGTTCTGCTTAGAATCGTAGGTATTACTTACATAGTGGAATTCACTTCTTTGATCTGTAAGGATGCGGGGTATCAGGCACTCGCGTCGCAGGTGGATATGGTTGGAAAGATAACGATTCTTGTAAATTGCGTGCCGGTACTTGGGAGTCTGTTTGAAAATTTACAGATATTGATGCAGAGGTGAGAAGGTGAAGAAAAAGATAGGAAAAAGCATATGCTTCATAGGAATCGTGTGTGCAGCACTGTGGATTGGCATTGCTTCAATGGGAAGTAAAAAAATCGTAAGTGCAAGTACGCAGAGGGATATTTTTGCGGAAAATGAAGAAGAGCCGGGAGTATCCGAGATTGCAGATATCTACTTGTCCGAACTGGATTTTGATGAGTTATCCCGACGGGCGCAAAGTGGTGGTATGGCAGAAGAAGAGTTTCCCGAACTAGTAAAACAATTGGTGCAAGGGGAAGAAGTACTGTCTGTAACCGGTTTGTTTGAAAGGCTGAAACGTTATTTCTTTGCAAATGTGAGTAAAAGTGCGGTATCTTTTTGGGAACTGATTGCGATTGGAATTGTGGGCAGTATCTTTACGGTACTATCCAAAAGTATTTCCATTCGGCAGACGTCAGAGACGG
This sequence comes from Lachnospiraceae bacterium, assembly GCA_024698865.1. Taxonomy (GTDB): domain Bacteria; phylum Bacillota; class Clostridia; order Lachnospirales; family Lachnospiraceae; genus JAILQS01. Next base: position 12,731 of record JAILQS010000106.1, read on the forward strand.
GGTTTTATATCGCATATCTGCTTTTGGTCGCGGTGCTTACTGTATCTTACGGGAAAATCGCAGGGATAGCGGAAAGTGCCTTACAAAGCACGACAGAGTTTACGCGTGCATTGGCACCTGTCTTTTTTGTGTGCGTAACGGCTGCGTCGGGAAGTGCCTCTGCAAATGTGTTTTATCAGTTTACGATATTTCTGATTGCTGCAGTACAGGAGGTTTTGCTCGGAATTGTATTGCCACTGTCCAAAGTTTATTTTGCAGTCTCTATCGCGAATTACGTTTCGCAAAGAGACATGCTTTCAAGGCTGCTTCGTTTATTTGAAACGATTGTAAAATGGCTTCTAAGGGGATTGCTTGGAATATGTGTCAGTTACAATTTTGTGCAGTCGCTCGTGGTGCCGGCGGCAGATCGGTTACAAAAAAATATACTGATCCGGAGCGTCGGCGCAATTCCCGGAATCGGAAATAAACTGGCTGGTGTATGGCAGACGATGCTTGGTTCCGGGGTACTCGTTAAAAATGCTGTCGGTACGGCGGGGATTCTGGTACTTATAGGCATAGTGTTTGCTCCCAGTGTGAAAATTTTTGTCAGTCAGCTGATGTATCGGCTGGGAGCTGCGTTTTTACAACCGGTTGCAGATAAGCGGATGATTCGTTGCGTGGAGAGCAGCGCAGTGGCTGTGAATCTGTTATTTCAAAGCGTGATTTGTTCCGCTGTGTTAATAGTGCTTAGCCTTGCAATTGTGATGTCTGCAACAAACGGGATGATTTAACTCAGTCGGAGAAATCCCCCACCTCTAAGCGTTAGCGTAGGTGGGGGTTATGACAAACTATACTCAGTCGGGGTACAAGCTCCGACTGAGTTAAACGCTCCGCGAGGATGCGCACGGATTCGGACAGGAAT
>JAILQS010000114.1 GCA_024698865.1 Lachnospiraceae bacterium
CGAATATACGGAGATTTCTTTTATTTTTGGAAAGGACACCTTTTTGAAGCTGTAGAGAAGGCTAGGAATCCGGAAGGGGCTATTTTCTGAAACAATAAGCAAGGTTACAAAAATGTAAGGTTACGTTATTTAGAACGAAGGACACGAAAAAGCGGTTTATGTATAATCGGGTTTAGAAAATGATAAATGGGAGGTCACAATGGAATTATTAAAAGTAAAAGATTTGGAAAAATATTATGGAAACAAGTCAAGTCTGACAAAAGCACTTGATGAAATATCCTTCACGGTGGACAAGGGAGAGTTTGTTGCCATCATGGGAGCGTCCGGAAGTGGAAAAACAACGTTGTTAAACTGCATTTCGACAATTGACCGGGCGACCGCCGGAAATATTTATCTGGATGGAAAGGATATCACGACACTAAAGGGTAAGGAATTAAATCAGTTCCGACGCGAAAACTTAGGTTTCATTTTTCAGGACTTTAATCTGTTAGATACCCTGACCGCGTATGAGAACATTTCCCATGCATTATCGATTCAAAAAATGCCGGCAAAGAAAATAGACGAGGCAGTTCGCCGGGTGGCAGAACAACTTGGAATTACGGAGGTATTAAACAAATACCCATACCAGATGTCGGGTGGTCAAAAACAGAGAGTAGCATCCGCAAGAGCCATTATAACGTATCCTAAAATTGTGCTGGCGGATGAGCCGACCGGCGCACTGGACTCCAAGTCAGCAAAGCTGTTACTGGAACGACTTCGTTATCTGAATACGGAGCAGGAAACGACCATTATGATGGTTACACACGATTCCTACACGGCAAGTTATGCATCCAGAGTCCTTTTTATCAAGGACGGAAAACTGTTTCACGAGTTAATCCGCGGAGAAATGCAACGCAAGGAATTCTTCGATGAAATCATGGATGTGGTTACACTGTTAGGAGGTGAAACCGGCGATGCTGTTTAAACTTGCAATCAGTAATATCAGAAAGAGTATGCGCGACTATGCGGTATATTTTTTCACATTAATTATCGGCGTTGCGGTATTTTATGTATTTAACGCTATTGGTTCACAGGCGGCATTTCTCAAACTGGATAAGGACACCAGAGAAATCGTAGTCCTTCTTAAAAACTTGCTCTCCGGCTTGAGTGTGTTTGTAGCAATCGTATTCGGACTCTTGATTGTGTATGCCAGTCGTTTTCTGATGAAACGAAGAAATAAAGAATTTGGGCTGTATCTGTTACTTGGAATGAGCAAACTGAGGATTTCTATCATTTTATTTCTGGAATCAGTGTTAATCGTGCTTGGTTGCCTGACGGCGGGAATGCTTGTTGGAATCGGAGTTTCACAGTTTATGAGTGCAATCGTGTCAAATCTGTTTGAAGCCGATATGACCGCCTACACTTTCCGGATGTCGTGGGAAGCTCTGCAAAAGACGGTGCTTTATTTCGGGCTGATGTATGTAGTGGTTATACTGTTTAACAGCTTTGTAATCGGAAAATATAAGCTGATTGAACTCTTACAGTCAGACAAAAAAACAGAGAAAATGAAATTGAAAAATCCGTGGCTGTGCGTCGCAATTTTCTTTGTTGCGGCAGCAGCACTGGCGTATGCGTATTATCAGGTAGGGTGGAAAGCGAATGATATCAGTGGTAGGATGCTTATGGCGATGATTGTGGTTGGAGCGGTGTCTACGTTCTTGGTTTTCTGGTCGGTATCCGGGCTTATGCTTCGTATTGTGATGACAATGAAACCACTTTACTACCGTGGACTTAACAGTTTCACCTTTCGCCAGCTAAGCAGTAGAATTAATACGATGGTAGTATCTATGACTGTTATTTGTCTAATGCTGTTTGTTACCATATGTACGCTTTCTTCTGCATTTTCCATTCGTAATTCGATGAATGACAACCTGAAAAAATACTGTCCGGTAGATTTTATGCATGAGATTTATGTACCGGTAGATCCAATTGAGAATTTGAACAAAGAGTGCCCGGTATTTGATATGTGCAAGGAAAAGGGCGTAGATTTTTCAAAATATATGTCGGAGTATCTGACGTTTCAAATGTACGAGGATGGTGCATTTAAGTTTCCGGAGTTTTGCGGAGAAAAGTTCAAAAGCATAGAAAAGCAGTATCCTTATTTGGCGCTTCATGAGCAGGTGGAGCCGATTATTTCTGTAAGTGAGTATAATAAGTTGCAAAAACTCTATGGACACGAGTCGGTATCGCTTGCTGAAGATGAATTTATCATGCTTTGCAATTACGGCAATATGAAAAAGGTACGTAATTCCGTGCTTGCCGGAGGGAGAGAAATCAAGGTGTTCGGACACACGCTTCGATCCAAATATGATTATTGTGTCGACGGTTTTGTGGATATAGCTGCACAACAAATCAATGTAGGTATCGTCGTGGTACCCGATGCGGTGGTAAAGGGGCAGATTCCAAATGCATATTACATGGCAGGAAACTATGCAGCAACTACCAAAGAAGAAAAGAAGAAAATAGAAGCAAAGATACAGAAGCTGAATGAGAAGCTTAGCGGAAAGCCTATGGATGAGTTATTAGATGAAATAATAGAGTATGCCATAGATGAAGAGAATGTCAAGCACGAGTCGGTTATGATAAGTGTGAATACCAGAATTGATATTGCGAAAGTAACTACAGGACTTGGCGCGATTATCACCTTCTTAGGTATGTATATCGGATTGATCTTCCTGATTTCGTGCGCGGCAATACTGGCGCTGAAGTCACTTTCCGAAAGCGTGGATAACATCCCGCATTACGCTATCCTTCGCAAAATCGGTGCGGATGAAGGCGAGATATCCAAATCGCTTCTTCGACAGACGGGACTCTTTTTCCTACTGCCGTTGTTAGTTGCAATTGTGCATTCGGTATTTGGAATGAAATTCTCCGGTTACATTCTCGAAAGCATGGGAACGGAAGGAATGCTCAGTTCGACCTTCCTGACCAGCGCAATTATATTGTTTATCTACGGTGGGTATTTTGTAATAACTTATCTGTGTAGCAAGTCAATTGTACAGGGAGAAAGATAGGTAGAGCTACGGTAGGTAGAGGAGTAGAAGGCAAGTTAGAAGATAGGTTGAAAAGCAAGTCAAAGGTCAAGTCAAAAGGGCAACCAGAAAGGTGAGAAGTCGCCAGCAGGTTGCCTTTTTTGGGGAAATCCAAAGAGAATTCAAAGTGCAACGTGCGGAGCCAACGTGCGGAGCGAGAAGCAAAAGACCACCGGTTAGCTCGGAAAGTGCGCCATCGGTGGTAAATTCGGAAAGCAGGTCAAAGTAAATACCACCGTTTAGCTCGGAAAGTGCGCCATCGGTGGTAAATTCGGAAAGCAGGTCGAAGGAAAGACCACCAAAACCCCTTCGAGAAGCCGAAATGGTGGTAAATTCAGAAAGCAAGTCAAAGGAAAAACCACCAAAACCCTCTCGAGAAGCC
>JAILQS010000124.1 GCA_024698865.1 Lachnospiraceae bacterium
TACCAGCGCCTCTGTTCCGGTGATTTCTCTTGTTTTGTGGTTAATCTGCGGTTGCAAATATATCTCAAACTGATCTTCCTCTACAGCAAGGATAAAATCTTTGATAATGTCTTGTTCATCGATCAGTTCCTGGCGTAGCTTCGTATCATAATAAGCGATTTTCTTCTGAAAATCATTCTGAATGGTACGCAATGCCAGCATTGCACGGTCACACATCGTAGTTACCGGTATGTCAATATCTTCTACCTCATAAACTCCAATATGACTTTCTACCGGATACAGCCCTTTTACATCTGTGTTATCGTATACTGCATTTTCAAAGAAGTACCGCTCGGAATAGGAATCCTTCGGCATGCAAATAGCAAAGCTGTCATCTCCGATTCGTCCATACACCCGGTCTTTGTCATCGCCTTCAATCAGTTTTTGTGCAATTGCCTTCAAAATCAAATCACCGACATCTGTTCCAAAACTATCATTAATTGCTTTAAAATGTCGGATATCCGAACATACAATTACATATTCCCGCTCCCTGTTCTGGTGCATATATGTACTTGCCATTTCCATAAAAAACTGGCGATTATACACCCCGGTGAGCATATCATATTTGGCTAGTTTATGTTCTGTTCCTTTTTCCTTCCGTTTGCGGGTAACATCCTCTAAGCGGTAATAGCATCCAATCACATTCTCATTACCATCTTTCAGGTCATTGTAATCCAATTCGAATACTTTTCTTCGTCCACCAACTTCTATACATAGCTCACCGTATCGCAGGGAATTCTTGCGAACAAACTCCTGACATTCTTCCAGTGTTGCATCCTCCTTTAGTCCGCTGTCCGCAAAATCATGATTCTTATACACACATCGACCTGTATTATCAAACACAAACGTGTATGTCTTCATTTGTTCAAATACTAGTGATTGCATTCTCGTTCGCAAATATCCCGGTATATAATATAGCGAGAAATACGTCAGTATAACGGCTGCAAGTGCAAAAAGTACAAGCGAAACATCAATTATCATATCCGAAAATACAAATACTGCATCTAAAAATACAACCACCGATAGCGTCACTCCAACGCATACATATTGGAAGCGATATACGATGGAACTCTTCACAAATCCAAGTATAAGGCGGATAATCGCATCCAGAATCATTGCGTAACACAGCAGCATATGTGCCAGATACAGGGGCTTAATTACAACTTTCAGAAATGTTCCTCCCATGTAGGAAACCACTTGAAAATCTGCCGCATGATGTAGCCACGGATTCAGCAGCATGGAAATGGTATCCGATATCGGCACTAACAGGAACAAAAAACGAAAGACCTTATTCATATGCATTCTCTGGTTTGAGAATATACTGATATATTCATCCAGTTCATAGCAAATCCAGACCATACTCACGTAAAACAGACTGCTACACACGGACAATACAAACACGTTATTCACAATAATCTGCACCAGGCCAACGCCTACTGAACCGACGCCAATTGTCAACAGGCGTCTCAATACCTTCGCAACCTCGCTTTGAAATTTACGAATATTGTAGATGCATATAAGCATAACTACAATTACTACACCATAACCAATTGCAAATCCAACCATACTAAGCCCTTTCTCTAGTAATTCATCTGTTTCGAATAATTTTACCTATCACAAGAAATAATCCCCCGAGAAAAATAAACCAGTCGGAAATATTAAATATAATCTTCGAAAGCCCTTTTATCCGAATGGTAAAATAATCAACAACATACCCCTTCTTTAGACGATCCCACTGATTACTGATTCCTCCTGCCAAAAGCATCGATGCTCCGGTGCGTTCTATTGCATTGCCATCCGCCAACGACCGAAGGAACAGTCCCGCCGATACCAGCAGTGCTATCATGCCGGAAAACAGTGAAATATGTGGCTTGTCATCCTTGAAATTCATTACCCCACCATAATTGTGATGATTCGTTATAACGAGCCTGTCTTCAAGATACGCAGTCGTTTCATTTACGGCCCGATTCTCCTCTATGTGGTTCTTTACCGCTCCATCGCCAAATATGAGCGCAACCATTAACATAATGTATCTCATGCGACTATCCCCCAATAATTACTCGTTCTTCCTCCTTCGCAGAAAAAGACTATATTTCTTCATGCTTCAAGAGAAATCCTGTATTTCTTTATTTCTCATCCCTTACAAAAAGGTTCTTTATTTCTTCATCCTCCACAAAAGCGAGTTCTGCCTGCAACGCAACAAACTTAACATCTTCTTGCGCATTTTTCTCACTATAGGCCTCTTTTAGTTTATCCAAATCCGGATCATATACGAGCACAACCTTCTCGCTCCATAGTTCTGTCATATCAACAAAATTGGCAGCCAACCGGATAATGTCCAGATGATTCTCGTACACGTAAATTGTCGCCTCCGGACACATTTTCTTCAATTCCCACACCGGATACGACATCCCAAGCCCATATATGTGGTATTCCAAAACTCCGTCTTTCTTCCAGCTGTCAGCAAGCAAAAACGCTTCTAGCGCAATGTGACCATTCGTATGGAAATAACGTTTGCCCTCCTCCGCATCTCTGGCAAGTGTCATTCTGCCGGAGGTCGTGAATTCAACACTGTAGCCGTTCTTCAGCAGTTTCTCCGGTTCCGTCGGACGTTTCAGTTCTTTGTACAATTCTTTGTTGCTCTCAGAAAACACGTCAAGATTATTGTGATAACACTGCGACTGGTACGTATATCCTTCTTTTTGGATAATAATCTCCTGTACCATGCAAATGAACGGAACCAGTTTCAATTCAAACAGATCCGCAAGCCACACATAGTCCTCCGTTTTCACCGCATCTAATATCTGTTGCAAAACGTAAAAGAAATCATCCGCTGAAAATTCCTTCTGTGCCTCTTCGAAATAGGCAACCACTTCGATTAAATCCTTTGCAAATAAATGCAGAAAATCAATGGTTCCCACAATCTCAGGATCTGCATTCGTCATCTGCTGCCGCCTCAGAAAATATATCGTTTTATCTGCCCTTTCCAGCAATTCAATATTGCCGTCAAAGATTGTTTTTATTTTTTTCTCCATATTCCTAACCTCTTTATCCACCGTCTATCGCTACTGCTTCTTATGTCTGATTTTGCCTCGTATGTCAGCTTCTGTGTCTTGTCTCCGGCTTTGCCTCGTATGTCAGCTTCTGTGTCTTGTCTCCGGCTTTGCCTCGTATGTCTGCTTCTGTGTCTTGTCTCCGGCTTTGCCTCATATGTCTGCTTCTGTATCTTGTCTCCGGCTTTGCCTCATATGTCTGCTTCTGTGTCTGACTTTGATTCTATATCTTCATATTCTTTCTATCTCTTATTTCTCCAGTTCCTTTTCATACATCGCCGCCGTCTCCGTATCTCCAAGTGCTTCATAACATCTTATCATTCCTCGGATTGGTAGTTCTTTATTGCAACGAATGTCCAACTGGCTTTCTGTTTCGTAGGCCGCATTATAGAACCATAGTGCCGCCTCCTTATAATCTTTTTGTCCAAAATAGAACTCCCCCAGTTCGCAACAAATCTCTGCGCATGGGTCATTGGCAAAATTCTTCAGCGTATATTTTAAAAATAAAACAACGTCTTCTGTCAGCCGAGCAGCCTTTGCCACAACACAGGATGCCTGTACAATTTCATCCATAGAACTGTTCTCGTCTTCAGCAATCCCCTGGAAATACTCTTTTGCTGCAACAAAATCCGCTGTATCCCCACTGATAAACAACTCTTTTGCATACATATTTCTAAGTTTCTTGGAAAGACTTTCTCCCTTTGCAAGCGTTTCTTTGAAAATTGCAAAATCTCGATTCTGATGTGGTCTCAACGGACAATGCTGAATACGTATATCGCTGTCAAAAACAATCGGCTCCAGTCTCACAGATTCGTGTACCGGATCCACCCACAAGAACTCACGCAACCTCTTGAACAGCTTCGGTCGGTACTCCTCGTCGAAGTTATATGTCGTTCCCATCTCAAGCTGGTTACAATAATACATTTGTACAATATCAATCTCCGGCAAAATCACCTGCTTAAGTTTCATTAACTTATCGAGGTTCTCTTCATCCATAACTTCATCCGCATCCGCAGAGTATATATAGTCTCCGGTCGCTTTGGAAAAGGCAAAATTACGTGCCTTGGCAAAATCATTGCACCATTCAAAATCGTATATCTTTGATGTATATTTACGCGCAATCTCCTTTGTACGATCGGTCGAACCGGTATCTACAATGATTATTTCATCCATTGCAGATGCAATTCCCGAAAGGCAGCGCTCTAAAACTTCTTCTTCATTTTTTACAATCATACAAAGACTAAATGTCACCATCTGCTGTACTCCTTTTCCTTTCGTACTACCCATACATACTTACGTATGTTACATACTTGCGTATACATACATACGTACACATACATACGTATGATATGCAAACAATCCCGAGCCTGTGAAAACTCACCGGCCCCGGATTGTGTTACTTCTCTATCGTAATTGTTCCCTGCAAAAATAACAGTCATATCTTCCTTTTCGAATGATTGGTATAATATTGATTGCACCACAATAACTGCAGGTAACTGCCTGCTCGTTCTTGCCCGGAATCTGTCCATTGTCTCCATTCTTTGCATAGTGGTATCTCGTATCGCTGCGTCTGTATTCGGATGTTTGTGTTTTCTGTTCTCTCCGTCCTGCTTCATAGCCATGGCCATCACTCTTGTCTTGTGTTCTTTTATATGATGAGTCATGTCCTGTCGTCTGCTTCTGCCCATTCATTCCTGATGAACGCTGATTATTCTCCTCCGGTCTTATCGGTGGATTACCCGCAACCGGGCCGGGCATACTGGTCTCTCCGTTTTTCTTAGACATCTTAGTTATTAAAATGATTAATACAATAAATATTATTAATCCACTCATCGTATTCCTCCCTACAATTCACACATCCAAGTAAAAAAGTAACACTCCCCAGCATGAATTTACTTACCTTTAATTATATCCTTTTTCGCTTGTTTTTTCAATGTGTGCAGCGTAGATTTCACTTTGGCTTGCAACTTGCATACAACATAATATACTCATAAAAAATAGAGCAAAAAGCAATCTTTATCTCACTCGTACATCCGGTAGAGTTTTCACAAATACATGAAAGCGTGCTATAAACGAAATAAGTAAAAAAGAGCCGTTCCATTGAACAACTCTTTCTACAATATTTATCAACCTTGTACAACGTCGTTATATTCTACACCAATTTCCGCAGCCTTACTATTTTCCGCGTTATCACTACTTGGGAAAAGGATAATTGCTACTATAAATCCAATAACAAAAACAATAATTGCAACCCATTTGGGTAATTCAAACAAATATTCTCTAACCAGATTTTCAATAAGAGGGTTTATAACAACAGCTGTAATTAAGAAAACCATTCCACTTACCACTCCCCCGGCAGAAGTAAATCCTACTAATGCAAATAAAAGCATTGCAATAGAAAGGGCCCAAAATACCACTGAATATATCGCATTTAAAACCTTATTTCCTGTATATACTCCATTAGCTTTGTCCTGCTCTTTTTGGTGCTTTCTAGCAATTCTGTCTTCTTCTCGCTTAGCTTTTGCAGCCGCTTTCATCTCTGCCTGTTCCATTTTGAATGCTGCTTTATTCAATTCTCGCTGTGAAATACGTTCAGCATCTGTATCCTGTAAATATTGCAAATATTCCGCGTCAGTCATATCTTTCTGTTCTTCTGTTCTATATACATTGGGAAGAGCATATGTTGGATGATCTGCAATCGCTTCCTGCAATTCTTGCTGTTTCTTTTCAATCTGATCATCGATATTCTTTACACTATCCTCCTCTTCCGGCTTTAAGAAAGATTTCGGAACAGGTGTCTTAGCCAATACACCTAATGTTGAAACTAACGTTTGTGCCTCACTCTGTGCCTTTGAAAAAGATTGACTTGATTGGTCGACTTGAGAGCTTATCAGTACAACTTCAGTAACAAAACCATCGATATTGACCATTACTCCCAAATGTGTACATGTTGGAATCTGTTTTGAAACTGTAGTTCCTGTAGTTTTGCCCTTTGTTTTCCCTAAGCCAACACCACCGGCAACAGCACCTATCGGTCCAGCAATAACACCACCAACTACTGCACCCCCCAGCGATGCATGTTTCTTTGACTTAGTCTTAGTGTTTTCAGTAGTAACAACTCTAGCACCAGATATCATATTTATTTCAGCACCTTGGATGCTCGAAAACAGGTTCTCAACATTATTAATCTTTACTTTTCCTTCGGTTCTGTTAACCATCACTTTTCCGCCCGAAAGTTTTTCCCATCTAGCACTAGCAATGCGAGAAATTTCAGATGTTCTACTTCTGGATAATTTATCTTTCTCTCCTTCAATCACCCTTATTTTTTTGCTATAAGCACTATCTGCTTCTTTATGGATTCTAGCAATCACCTTATCTCTATACTTTGGATTATTCACAAATTTAAATAGTTCTTTTTTGTCGTTTGCCATTGTTCGTTCCCCCTTTATTCAAGAATTCCTATAGGAATATCAAAGAATTTTCCAAATCCCTCATCTTTTACCATGCTCTTATCGCAAACAGCTTTTCCCTCTTTTCCGAAATCTATTGTGATTGTTTCCCATGTATTATAATATTTATCATCCAATGCAAGAATCTCATCTGTAATAGAACTAATTCTCATCTCGCCAATTTCCTTTGCGGTAAGAACACTTGTATCAGTTTTGGAAATATCAACTTTTATAGTAAGATTCTTTTCGTCAAAACTCACATCCTTTATCTTCTCACCTTCTTCTATGGCGTCCTTTATCA
>JAILQS010000142.1 GCA_024698865.1 Lachnospiraceae bacterium
ACCACCTTTGAGTTTCTTTCTTAAATCCACTTTTTTGCCACTTGGATCCATTGCAACAATTTCACCATGCTGGCAATCGGCAAGCGAAATCTGATATTCGCCCTTCTCCATATTTGCATTTACCGTTGTATCCGCTAACATTACAAAGGTATAGGTTGTTTTGTTGTTATCGGTATCAGTTGTTGCTACAGACGTGCTAAATGCCGGTTCACCTGTAAATTCATAGCCATCTGCCTTTTTGATTGTTACTTTTGTATCACCAACCACGTAAGTATCTGCCGGAATCTGAGTACCCTTATCATCATATGCAGTCAGTCCTTCTGCCAGACTCAACTTATAACTATCTCTCTCAAAATTAGCATAGAGTCTTACATTTTTATTCGGCATCTCAAACGTATACACCGGATCGGTCACAAATTTTGCGGCCAGTTTTTCAGGCTGATATTCCCACTCTTTTAAGTGCCAGCCTTCTGCCGGAAGCGCAGTCGCCGTAATACTTGCACCATAGGTAACAACCGTATTGTTCTTTACAGCAGGAGACAGTTCAATCCTGTTCTCCACGTTTTTTCCGTTTACGGTTGCATTTTCCGGTGAAATATCATAGCTGAGAATAAGTGCTTTCCGTTTAAAATGTACTACGGCATTCGTACCCTCTAATGTATGGGAAACACATAGTGTGTTACTCGTCTCATCTTTCAGTTTTTTGCCGTTTACTTCCCAGTAGTCAACTTCATATCCCTCAAAAGGAGATGCCTCGAATGTAATTTGCGTACCGACCGGATAGTTTTTATAAAGTGCAGGACTTACTTCTGCTACCGTTCCTGCCACAATACCGTTCACCTTTGCAGCTTCTACCGTACAAGAACTCAGATTTCCACTGCTTACGATTAATTCCTTCGAAAAATCCTGCCACTCATAACAGTTCGAAATACTTGCCGCTGTATAAAGACGTGCAACCGTCATATTTGAACTTTCGTTTTTAAGCACTACAGTGCCTGAAATATCATTATTCAGTCCAAGATTCTTAAGGTCACCGTACAATCCCATACCACGACTTGTTGCATATCTGAATATATTATTTTCTCCCGTGAAGTAAGGAAAAGGGTTCTTTCTGGTAATTTTATAACTTCCCGCAGAAGGTCTCTGCAGTACAAGTGACTCATCCTTTGTCATTTCCATAGTAGCAGTTGCATTTTCATAAAACCAGGTTCCCCAGTAGCTGACCATAATTGGAGTTGCATCCAGGTAATCCAAATCGTTATTGGACTCTTCTCCGAAGTTTGGCATTTCCTTGCTGGTCAAATAAGATCTCATTGCTTCCGGTGAATAATATCTTTCCGCTTCTTCACCAAAATTTACAATCTCCGGCACTTCGGACATATCCAAATACAGATTGATTTGTTTTGGTGCAACATCAAACATAACCATCTGATTGTTATACTTCATGTATACTTGTCCTACATATGCAGCATATCCTCTTTCAAAACGCTCAACAACCTTGGTTCTCATTTCTTCATTCGGAAAGATGATTGCAGGATCCTGGAATTTGTATACGATTTCACTTGGCGCCTTTTTTCCGTCCGCCATCTCGTAACCTTTGGAATCAAACACACTTCCATCCACTGTCATATCGTGTTCGAGGGAACAATTTCCTCCACTGGTTGTAACAAGCGTACTTCCCGGGATTCCAAATACTGCGTCTTCATAGTCGATTTCTTCTACGTTTTTCACGCTACCGTTTACATCCAGTGTATACTGTAAAATATTCAGTTTGTCTCCATAGGTATACGACTTCGCAAAATCAAGAACCGTTGCTTCATTATCCATTCCTGTTGTATAGAACAGTGGATTTCCGTCTGACTTGTCGTAATGGCTTGCTGAAAATACTCTACTACCCTGATAATCGGCTGTCACTTTATAAGCACCGTCCGGAACGTCCAGTTCTACACTGGCAATACCTTTCTCATCCAGGTCCACCGGGAATTCTTCCTCGTATCCACCCCCGGATAGATAGAAATACACACGTCCGGACGGAACTGAATTACTATCCTTGGACTTGAGTGATAAATTCGCCGTACCATTCGTTTTATCAATCCAAAAATGCTCACAAACAACCTGACGTTTTGCATAATTCACTTTAATAACCGGAGATTTAGAGGAAACTATGCTGTTACCGCCTCTGCTGTTTACGATACAACGATACTGTCCCTCATCATCAAGACCGGCATTTTGAATTATCAACGATGCCTCTGTCTTTGAAGTTAAATCCTTCCAGGACTTTTCTTCTGTATTATATTTCTGCCACTGATAGGTAATTCTTTTTCCCTGCAATGCATCTTCATTGTTCAGGTATGTAGAAAGAGTGGTTGGCGTATCCGGATATGCAGTCAGTTCATTTGACAGAACTTTTACCTCCGGAACGATTCCAACCGGAAGGGTATAGCACACAAGTGTCTCGCTTGGAACACTCTTTACATTAAAGCGATTGCTCACTGTCTGAATCTGATACTGGTACTCAGTATCCGGTTCCAAACCTTCGTCTATGTACTGATAAGTTTTTGTATTACCATCTTTTTCAATAATACTGTTCTCATCACCCGCTTTTACATATGCCAGTTCATAAAATCCTGCATTTCCTGCGGATTTGTAGTATTTACTAATGATAAATCCGTTTGGATTACCGCTGTATTCCCAATTTAATGCCACCTGATCTCTGGTGGTATTTTCTTCGTTCTGAGAGAAATTATTAGGTAAAAGCGGTCCCTGTGTAACGTCGTTTACCAAGTACGTTACAATTGGAAATTCATTGTCTGCATCTCTGTATTTATATGCAACCATTCTCCAATTAAAGCCGTATCCGGCATCTTCTGCCTCCATTGGTAAATCGTAAATCTGTGCGGAATAGGAATATCCGCTTGTAGTAATCTTAACCGTACCGCCGGCATTGGAATATCCGGTAGAAGCTCCGACCGTAAAATCACCGACTCCGGCTCCGGCTTTAAAATCCATTCCAAGTTCATAAGTATAACTATCTGTCTTTTCAGTTCCCATACTTATAGTGTGGGTCTGCGCCCCTTTACCGTAATCAGTAGCCGGTGCTGCTGATTTCATGTCCGGTGCGATTAAAACCTCTGACCATGGATCCACCTGTTTGAGCTCAGACGTTTTTCTCGGATAAGAGTCAGGAAATCCGACCGTATGTGTCAGAATCTCATCCGAAATCTTTGGCAGTTCGTTAAAATCCTTAGCAATTCGTTCATACTTATCCAGTGCTATTGTTTTCACACAAGGAGTATGCGGAAGATTGATTCCTATGGTTTCCTTGTTGGTTTTTACCACTTTACCTGTACCATCTGTCACAGGAATTTCTGCTTCAAATTCAAAGGTTTCCATTGGAACGGAAAACAGTACAACGGTATCCTGTCCGGACAAAGTTTCATAGTTTGCCTCATATTCTTTTGTGGCAACTCTTTCTGTTTCCCACGTGAACTGGTTTTGCAGTTCTGTCTCCCATTCTACCTGCGCAACTTTAACTCCAAACACATTGATGTCATGCTGATAGCTGACATATGCTCCAATATGGAACGTATCGGAAGATGTTTTTCCGGAACCGGTTCCCTTGGTTGTGGCATAAGAAGTACAGTTAAGTTCCCCTGCACCATCAAAAGCATCATTATCCAGATCTTTAAAGAATGGTGGTGATGCCAGTACCGCCAATATTTTTGGATCAGAATATGTGTAATAATGCACATTCTTATATCTTAGATATGTGGTGTCATTGTCAATGTCAGGCAGTGCAAATGACATATTCTTAGAATGATAGGTTTTAAGCCTCATAACTTCCTGATCGCCACTTTTCTCCATATAAGGGATAGCAACATCAACCCTTTCACCTGCAGAATATTTCATAGTACGCGATGACCAAGGATAATTTGTTTTATCCACAAACCCGTTAAGATATGCAATCTGTACAACCGGTACCGCTCTTCCATCACCATCAAAATCAGACGCTCTTACATTAAACTCAGCGTAATCACTTCCAGTGGTAGAAAATACATTATCATAAAGTCCTGTTATTTCCAGATCTCTGTCTTTTGCTGTAATAAGAAGACTGTTTACATAGATTGCATCCGGTTCTCCAAAACCATTAAAGGCACCAACCGCCAAATTTACGCATCCACCTGCAACGGAATAAAACTCTCCATTATTCCTTCCGTTCATAATTTCATTCACGTACTGGCCGCTATCATCCTTTTCAAAAAGATGAAACGTCTTGGAAGTTGACAGGTCGAATTTTTCTCCATCCCAATCATAAATCAGAACGTAATATGTAAACTCATCCAATCCTTTTCCGACGATAACCATTTCATTTTCACCGTCACCATCAACATCACCCAACGATATGTTGGTTTTGCTTAAATAATCATCTTTTTCCGGACGTTCAATTTGCAAAGATGTTTTTTCCTTGAACATATCTCCGGCGCGTGCTCCCCAAAAAAAGGTCGCATTCTCCTTACAAATGGTTGCAATATCATCTACACCGTCTCTATTGAAATCTCCCACAGAAACCGCTGTAGAATACTGAACAATATCTCCTGTCTGCTCATACAGATTGCCCACATATTCTTCATATGAAATCTGTGAACTAAATACCTCTTTCCAGTTCGCTGCATTCGTCCAGCTATCGCCATCCTGCTTCTGCAATTTCAAAATATGAAATCGGACATATTCAGCTTCCGGACTGTGAATATCCTCTGCATTGTCTCTGGTAGTATACAGAATCTCGTCGATTCCATCCGCGTCAAAATCTCCGGTTCGCAATTCCAGCATACTAAGCCAGTCCCAATCATTCACAAGGATGCTGGTATTAGAATTCCTTCTGATATTGCCCGGATTCATAGAAATCCCTTCAATAGAAGTATCCGTCCGCTTATCCGGATTATCTGCGTCTACAATATCAAACATAGTCTTGAACACGAAACTTTCATTCTCATTGTAATAAGGATAAAAGGTAACTACCTGTTTTTTCTTTCCTTTGTTATCTTTCGAAAAATTGCCTTCCATGGACAGAGTCGAGTCATGCCCCCAGTTTTTTGCTGTCTCTCCCGCTCCCGGTCCTATGGTTTTTGTATAATTCTTCGACAAAGTAGGGGTTTGAAGCACACTTCCTTCCCCCTTCAGCAATGCACTGTTATTCCCGTACTGATTGTAGGTAACAGGAATACTCTGTCTTGTTGTTTGTACCTTTCCTGCACCTGATACAGTGAACAGTTCGCTTACTGTTTGCATTTGTACCACACTTTTTCCATACGGATTAAGCGCATTCTGGTCATAATCCTCCGGTTTATCCTGGCTGATTCCCAAGGCATCCAGCGATGTCATGTCGTTCACATTCTTTGAATCTGACGCCGCCATCACGTTCATCGGCGTAATCATCCCAAAAGCAGATGATAACACAAGTTCCAAAGAAAGTCCGATGCACACAAGTGACCTCTTCACTGTGAACCATAGACTTCGTTTCTTCGTTCCCATACTTTTGACTTTCATATTTTCCCTCCTCGTTGAAAGCAAAACAAACGATATAGTTGCATAGATATTTTGATTTTAGCAAAACCTCCCACTCTTGAAAAGTAACCTTTCGTTATTTTTATACAGTCAAGACTTGCTCGCGAGTCTTGCGCGCCGGATTCGGGTCTGCTTCAGCAGACAAATTCCTGTCCGAATCCGTGCGCATCCTCGCGGAGCGTTTAACTCAGTCGGAGCTTGTACCCCGACTGAGTATAGTTTGTCATAACACCCACCTACGCTAACGCTTAGAGATGGGGGATTTCTCCGACTGAGTTAAACAAATTATTGAGCTATCCTATTACACCATATTGCTGTCCGCTAAGATCAACTTGTTTCCATTTAATAATATAACTATTATTTATATAAATTTCTATTCCAAAAATATGAATGAACGTCATAACAAAAGGACCCCGGAATCATACGATTCCGGGGTCCTCTTTACGCTTGGACAAAATATAAATAGCGAAATGCTATAAAATGTAATTCTTAATCAGTAATTACTCGATAACGGAAGCAACTCGGCCTGAACCTACAGTACGTCCACCCTCACGGATAGCGAATGTAAGACCCTGCTCCATAGCTACTGGGTGGATGAGCTCGATTGTCATCTCTACGTTATCACCAGGCATGCACATCTCTGTTCCCTCTGGAAGAGTGATGATACCTGTAACGTCAGTTGTACGGAAGTAGAACTGTGGACGGTACTCGTTGAAGAATGGAGTA
>JAILQS010000141.1 GCA_024698865.1 Lachnospiraceae bacterium
CACCTTCACGCGGCTGACGTTCTCACTCTGTTTTTCTGCGTAGCGAATACTACCGACGTGAAAAAGGCTGCCGATTGAAGCCGGTAGTACAGCCGGATATTTTTATTTCTACTAAAATCGTTAGAAGTTCATAATAATTCCAATCATGCACATTCCCCTTTAGTCGCCACTGGTGAAATAGCATCGTCCACGTATGTCGTTATGTGGGAGGGTGACTTTGTTGATTCGTTCTACTCTCCTACAACTATTAAACATCCACTGTACTACCACCTTCATGCGGCTGTCGTTCTCACTCTGTTTTTCTGCGTAGCGGATACTACCGACGTGAAAAAAGGCAGCCGATTGAAGCCGGTAGTACAGCCGGATATTTTTATTTCTACTAAAATCGTTAGAAGTTCATAAGAATTCCCATCATGCACATTCCCCTTTAATCGCCACTAATTAAATATTGCATCGTCCACATATGTCGTAATGTGGGAGGGTGAATTTGTTGAATAAATTCTATATCTCCTCCAATTCAGGTGCTCCATTTTAAATTGTAATAAAAAATGCGCGCCTATCTTTTATGCTTTATAGAGCGTCTGGCGTTACTGTTTACTTCCATCGGCTGCCTTTTCTTACGTCGGTACTTAGGTTGCGTCTTTTGCGACCTTAGTACCCGCTACGTAAGGAACGGGCGAAAGCGTCAGCCGTATGAAGTTGACAGTAACGCCAGACGTCATATAAACACAAAACCAGAGACTCGCATTTTTATTACAAACTTTTAAAATTCATACTTGATTTACCCAACACCCTTTGTTATAATAGTCAAGGTGTCAGGGAGATGCCCCAAGCTTACCTCTGAACCATAATAGCATATCTTATTTTTGTAATTTGCAGGAGTGGCGGAATTGGCAGACGCGCAGGCTTCAGGTGCCTGTGGTAGCAATATCGTGTGGGTTCAAGTCCCATCTCCTGCATTTTTATTTTATAGGGAATTCTATAGATACGTTCAACGAACTTTTCTATACAATAAAACAGCTTCGCTTTTACCTGACTGCGAAGCTGTTTTCTGTCTTAGATTTCTATATTATTCAATAGTATTCTGTCTTCGATTTTTATTATGTTCTTTATAATACTTTCCTTTTGCTTCATACATTTTCTGATCTGCTTTTCGCGCAATATCAATCAGTTCTTCATCCGGATAATCTGCATAAGAAGCATATCCATATGATGCGGAAAGTTCCGTATTATTGCGTTTCGACCAGTTTTTCAGCCTTTCTTCACATTCTTTTAATTTCTTTTCAAGTTCTTCTTTTGGCTGATAAACAAATCCCACAAACTCATCTCCACCGATACGGTATATATCCCCTGTTTCAAGAAAACACTCCTCAAGACACTTTGCCATTCCGATGATAAGCTTATCCCCCATCTCGTGGCCACAGGTATCGTTCGCTTCTTTTAACCCATTAAGGTCCCATACCACGTAGACAAAATCGTCCGGAATATCTTCTTTACTCAATCGATGCATTTCCTGATTGTACACTCGGCGATTTTTACAACCGGTGAGTCCGTCTACCTCAGAATTATACTTTTCTTTTACAATTCTCTCTGCAAGTTTTTTCTTGATGTGTAAAAAACTCATCCCCATAACACACTGGAAAATGAAGAAAAACAGCAGATTTAACAGGGACGGATCGACTCCTGAAATACTAAAAATCATACCGGACAAAACCAGATCTGCAATAAGTACAATAACAATATAAACATTAGGTAAAATATATGCGCCGACCGGAACCAGCATAGAAAACGTCATAAAGGATACCGGATCAACGCTTCCGTTAACCATGGCATCCGA
This sequence comes from Lachnospiraceae bacterium, assembly GCA_024698865.1. Lineage (GTDB taxonomy): Bacteria > Bacillota > Clostridia > Lachnospirales > Lachnospiraceae > JAILQS01. The sequence continues at coordinate 1,838 of JAILQS010000141.1, forward strand.
ATACGTCACCATCAAAGACCATCCAAAGAAAAAAGCGGAACAAAGCGGATTGGCATAATTAAGTATCCAATATCGTTGTACCATATTCTTTTTTACATAGTGATTTAAGAATACATAAAATGATGCAACTGCCAAAAGCAGTACATAAAAGAATCGATATCTCCATAAATATTCACCGTAAAAATCTGCATACACCATGGTGAATCCAAGCATAATAATCTCTAACAGACTAATAATTACCAATGCAACATTGGCTGTACGGACGGATGACTCGTACAACTCCATCATGACTTCTTTCTTATGTATACAATTTCCCTCTCTCATTCATATTCCCCTTCATTGCATAACTAATATATCACTTTACTGTGTTGACATTATAAACTATGTTTTCACATTATACAACCATTAAAACAAAAAACCTGTAAAAAATAACGTCCCCACAGGGCACGCCCGGGGAGACATTACTTTTACAGGTAAATTACATTTACTCTTCCTCTTTATTTTGTATCAGATACGGTAGCTTATTCGATTCTCTAAACACCGTTTCTTTGGAACCCAGCTGTTTTACACAAACATTATCTCCAAATTGCAAATCTTTCATATTGACACGCAATTCATTTGCAGAAACATACTTGGTTGCCACTTTCTCATCATTAATATATACATGGCTCCATTTGGTAAAATGTTCTCCACGTATAATAATGGATTGATCCATCTCGTAAGGAACGAATTCTCTGATGGTTACCTCATCAATTCCCATAACCAGATCCGTCGCCGGATACGCATCCTCACCATTATAACAGTAACGCTCTCCATAAAGAATATCATACTGAAGATTATCAAGTCCGTCGTAATACTCCTCGTTTTCAATAATGGAGTTTAGGGCATCCATCTTGCTCTGGTGATACGTAAACATCGTACCCTCATGAATTCCAAGATTATTTGTGATACCTGCCAAAAGCTGATATGCAGTATAGTCTGCATCTTTCTTGGTTGCCCCAAAATTGTTCCAGGTGAGGTATTTCGTTTTGAAAATATCTCCACTTACAACATCTTTGTCTTCTAACTTCATGCTTGGATAATGATCTCCAAAGAATACTACGATGGTGTCTTCTCCACGTTTATCCAACGCTTCCGTGAACTTTTTCATAAAAGCATCTTCTTCATGCGCCATATTCATGTAGTATTCCCATTTATAATTCTCTTCCAAACTTTCCGCACCGGTGACTACAATCTCCGGATTCTCAATTACCTTTTCTTCCGGGTACTCTCCATGACATTGTACGGAAATAGTATATACAAAATCTTTTCCTTCCGTTGAATCAAGCGCCTTGCAAGTTTCATCCACCAGAATATCATCTGTCGGCCAGTCAGCTAACGGTGTATATTCTTTGATATCCATAAGTTCCTTGCTGGTGAAGGAATCAAATCCCATCTGTGAAAATGCATTGGCACGACTGTAAAAATTACCGCCGTTATTATGTACTACGTGTGTTCCATAACCCAAGGAAGATAAATCTGCCGCTATACTTTCGCAATCGGTTTTCTTAAGAACGGTTTTGTATGGGTACTCTCCGGTACCAAAGTATCGCATACTCATACCGGTAAGCACTTCAAATTCCGTGTTGGCAGTTCCCGCACCAACAACAGGAACGGTAAGATACCCTGAGGTATATTTTTGTTCCAATTCATGATAGAAAGGAACCGGATCTTTGGAATAGTTTAAAAACTTCACTTCATTAGGATCAATCATAGACTCTAAAAGAACTACGATAATATTAGGATCGTTGCTGGTATCTTCTTTTCTTTTTGAAGATGCTACAATTTCATCCACATGTTCTTTTACATAGGTATCCGGTTCGCTCATACCGGTTCCTACCACGCTTGCGGAAAAACCATAGATAAATCCGTAGTCTTCATATCCCTTTGCAATATTCGCAAAATAGCTTGCAAGAATATTGCTACTCTGTGCTGCCTTCGTTGTAAACGGAAGAATACTAAAGGATAAAACAACGATTACAGCCGAAACCGTAAGACGTCTCTTACCTTTATATTTTGGTCCGTACATAATCAGCAACACACAGTTAACAATAAACAATACCGCACCGATTCCGTACAGAATCAACTGTGTTGTATTATAATAATGTGCATTCTGCATCTGGAACAAATCATTGATACATTTCAAATCCGTATATCCAAACGGTGTAATTCTTTTTGCGAGAACACATCCGTTCACGATACCAAGTACAATCCACAATTCGCATATCAACACACGAATAAAGGCTCTTCTCCGAAATATATAAACAATAGACAAAGACGAAAATACAATTAACGCGTTGTATAAAAATGCCAGGGTATGCTTATCCATAAAGGATACCGCGCGTATCACCGAATGTCTTGATATTGCTTCAATAATAAAGCATACCAGACACGCTAATATAGCATGAAACACCAGCGAATATTTGTTCAATTTTTCACACAGACGCAAAAACTTAGCTTTCCAACTGTTACTGTCCACTTCCTATTACCTCTTTCTTCATAATAATATGTAAATAATAATTTACTTCGCATTAGTTAAGAATATGACAAACAGAACAAAAAATCAATAGTTTAAATCTATAAAAAAATATAGCATTTTATTTTATTTTTGTCTAATGATACAAAAAATCCCCTCCAAACACACGGTAAGGAGGAGATTTTCATTGTTTATATGCACTTGTTTCTATATTATTTACTTAATCACCAAAAGAAATACCAATATCTCTTGCTTCTTTAATGATAGAAGATTCCGGATCTACCGCCTTAAGCTTACCGGCTACTTCTTCCAATGGAACCGGTTTGGACTCACCGTTTACCATACCAATCATCACACCGTATTTGCCTTTGAGAATCTGCTTGGCAGCCGCAGCACCCAAACGTGTGGAAAGTACTCTGTCATACGGATCCGGTCCGCCGCCTCGCTGCATATGGCCGGGTACCGTTACGCGGATATCCATACCTGTTCTTTCCCGAATCTTTTCTGCAATTTCGTAAGAAACAGCCGGTTGTTTTCTGTTGGCAAGTTTCTTCTTGTATTCTTTCTTGCTCAGCATTGCATCCTCTTTGGAAATAGCACCTTCCGCAACCGCCAGAATAGTGAAGCCCTTGCCGGCTTTGGAACGCTGTTCAATTGCGTTGCAAATCTTATCAATATCATACGGAATCTCCGGTAACAAAATGACATCTGCGCCTCCTGCAATTCCGGCATGAAGTGTCAGCCACCCAACTTTGTGGCCCATGATTTCCACAATAAATACTCGTCTGTGTGAATCCGCTGTTGTGTGAATACAATCAATAACGTTGGTTGCAATATCCACTGCACTCTGGAAACCAAAAGTCATATCCGTTCCATAAATATCATTATCAATTGTCTTAGGCAGATGAATAACATTGAGCCCCTCTTCTCTAAGAAGGTTTGCTGTTTTTTGTGTTCCGTTACCACCAAGGATAACCAGACAATCCAGATTCAGTTTATAATACGTATGTTTCATTGCTTCTACTTTATCCAGACCATCTTCATCCGGCACACGCATCAGCTTAAACGGCTGTCTCGAAGAACCAAGAATCGTTCCGCCCTTTGTCAGAATACCGGAAAAATCTCTGGAGCTAAGCATACGATAATTGCCGTAAATCAGACCTTTGTACCCTTCATAAAAACCGTAGATTTCAATTTCGTCCACGTTAGAACAAAGTCCTTTTACCACTCCACGCATGGTAGCATTCAGTGCCTGACAGTCGCCTCCGCTTGTTAACATTCCTATTTTTTTCATGATGACACATCCTTTCTAAGTCTTTTACTCTTATAAATTGAATCGTCCGATCAGTTTTTTCATTACACCGGACTGTTTCTTCTCTTCTGCAGCTTTATACGCCTGTTCATAAAAATATTCCTGTGAATTCAGAGGTTTTGCCCCGTTCGGATTACGTTTGACATACGTTCCGTCGCTTTGCTGCTCCCGGACTTTTACATTATCCTTAAGCTCTATACGGAACATATGCAATATTTTCTTCTTAATCTCTTCATCGTAAATCGGTGCAGCCACCTCTACACGACGGATGGTGTTACGCGTCATATAATCGGCAGAAGCAATATACACCTTTGCGCTGCTTCCTGCCCCAAATATATAGATACGCGAATGCTCCAGAAATCTTCCAACAATACTGTATACTCTTATATTGTCCGTCACTCCCGAAACTCCACCAATCAGACAGCATATTCCTCGCACAATCAAATCAACCTTCACCCCATGTTTGGAAGCTTCCATCAATTTATCAATAATTGCCCGATCTGTAAGTGAATTAAGTTTGGCTCCAATATAGGCCTCCTCATTCCGGTCTGCTTTTGCGATTTCATCATCAATCATTTGTACTACTTTATTACGAAGACATAAAGGAGATACGAGTAAATGCTCTGAATCCTCAATGAACGACCCCATCGCAAGTGCATCAAAAACTCTGGCCGCTTCCTTTCCTATCTCTTCGGAAGCTGTGAGCAAAGAGTAATCGGTGTACAACGCAGCCGTCTTTTCATTATAGTTTCCTGTTCCAATCTGTGTTATGTATTCAATACCTTCTTTAGTTTTGCGTGTAATCAGGCAAAGTTTCGAATGTACCTTGTAACCAATCAAACCGTATATAACACGACATCCTGCGTCCTCCAAACGTCTTGACCAGCTGATGTTATTTTCCTCATCAAAGCGGGCACGTAACTCTACCAATACAACAACTTCTTTACCGTTCTCTGCCGCTTCTATCAATGCCTCTATGACTTTACTGTTTTTTGCCACGCGGTATAACGTCATTTTGATGGATACAACATCCGGATCTTCCGTTGCCTCATTTAACATTGTAATAAACGGTCGAATACTTTCATACGGATAACTAAGAAGAATATCCTTCTTTTTAATCTGGGGAATAATGTTCTGATTATCCACTATACTGCCGGACTTTTGCGGGAATCGCCGTTCAAAGAATAATTCTTTGTGTTCTCTTAACATCCCCTGTATATCAAACACAAAGGACAAATCTAACGGAGTACTTACCCGGAAAACACGTTCCTTCGACAAATCCAGATATCCGCAAATGGATTCAATTGACTTGTCGCTAATCTCTCTTGAAAATTCTGCCTTTACCGGACAAAGCCTTTTTCTCTTCTTTATCATGCTCTCCATTACTTTCCGGTAATCAAGCTCCGAATCTCCTGCCGCTTCATCTGCATCAATATCCGCATTTCTTATAATGCGAAGTAATGATTTGCTTTTCACTTTATAGTTTTCAAAAATCTCAGGAACAAAATGCAATATCAGTTCTTCCGCCAGCATAAATTTGTGACGGCTTCCCGGCACCTGAATCAGGCGTTTAAACATTCCGTTATTGCAAGGTATAATACCAATTCGTTCATTGTTTCCCTTCGTTTCCAGTACGACTACTGCATATATTTCTTTGTTTTTCAAAAATGGGAAAGGCATCCTTCTGCCTACGATCTGCGGCGACAACAATGGTCGGATTTCCAGATTAAAATACTTCTTAAGACGTTCTGCCTCATCTTCCTTCAGCTTTGAAAAATCAAGAATTTCAACATTAACCTGTGTCAATTCCTTCATGATTTCTTTATAAGACTTGCCCATGCGCTTCTGGAGTTTCTGCGATTGCACAAGGATTGCTTCTATCTGCTCCTTCGCAGTCATATCCGTCTTGTTATCACGCAAATCTCCGGCAACCGCCATCTGATCCTGCAGACTTCCGACACGAACCATAAAAAATTCATCCAGATTAGATTGAAAAATAGACAGAAAAGAAAGCCGTTCCGCTAATGGAACCGTTTTATCTTCCGCCTCTTCTAATACCCGTTGATTAAATTTTAACCAGGACAGTTCCCGATTATCGAAACAAGCTTCCATTGTAAACCACCTTCTTTGCCTATAATGTAATATTTATTATACAGAATATTACGATTATTTTCAACTTTTATCTATACTTTTTCGACAATTCAGCGATATTTTCCTTTTAATTTTACTTTTCATATTTTAACGCCTATATCCCCTCTCTACGCTTCGCCAAGAGGAAGGAGGCTTATCCGACTAAAACAAAAAACCTTGCAAGCATTACACTTACAAGGTTTTATTTATTACTCCTGGTTATCTAACAGTTTCTCAAATTTGTCCACGGAAATCGGCTGGAAGAAGAAATATCCCTGTGCCATATCACAACCAATCTTCTTAAGAAATTCCGACTGCATTTCTGTTTCAATTCCTTCGGAAAGAACTTTCATGTTGAGACGTTTCGCCATCTCTACAATACTTGTTACGATGATTTCTTCCTCTTTTTTCATTTTCTTATGTCCAAAGAATTCTTTGTCCAATTTAAGAACGTCCGTTGGCATATTCTTAAGTAAATTCAAAGAGGAATAACCGGCTCCAAAGTCATCTATGGAAACATGGAATCCAAGCTTTCTCAATTTCTTCATCGTACTGAGTGCTTCCTCCGTATTATCAAGAAACATACTTTCCGTCAATTCCAGCTCAATGTATTTTTTAGGTATATTATAACTCTCTACGAGATTACAAAGCTTTTGTATGAAGGTCGGATCATTCAGATGTACTCTCGATACATTCACCGACACCGGTACAACACTCTTTTCTTCATCAATCCATTTGCGTAACATCTTACAAACTTCTTCATATACAAAAAAGTCTAACTGCAACACAAAACCGTTTTTCTCAAACAATGGAATGAAATCATTTGGTGGCATAAGCGTTCCATCATCCTTTTTCCATCGAATCAGTGCTTCTGCACCAACCAGCCGTTCATCCTCCAATTCAATCTTTGGCTGAAGGTAAACAACAAATTCATGATTTCTGAGAGCCTGCTCCATCTTGTCGGTAATCTCGGATTCTCTATGAATCTTTTCTTCCATCTTACGGTCGTAAATTCGTATATTGCTGTTTGCATCATTCTTTGCTGCTTTTCTTGCCACATTGGCATTATCTACAATAACGGAAATATCTCCACTACCACTTTCAAAGAAATTGATTCCACTTACAATCATAAGATTGTTCATAATGTTCTTTTTCCTCTGGCTATCGCGGAACTCTTCGTTGAATTTCAACACCCAGTCTTTCATTTTTTCCTCGTCATCTACCGGACGAAGCATAACAAAGTTATCGGCAGAAACTCTTGCAAAGAGGCATCGCTCATCAGAGTATTTTTTGAGCATCAATGCATAATCATATAAAATCCGGTCTCCGGATTGATAACCCAATGTTTCGTTAATATATTTGAAATTCGAGATATCAGAATATATCAGCGCGTACTTTCCGGTATTCTTCCGGATATACTCTTTGGCATCATTTTCAAATTTGTAGAAGGTCGGAATTCCGGTCAAAGCGTCGTAATTCTTCATGTGCTCCAGATTATCCCGCATTCTTTCGGAAACACGCAACTTCAACATATAGAATGAAATAATCTGTGTAATAACAACGAAGGAACTCTTCTCCTCCTCGGTCCATTTACGCGCATTTTTTAAATCCGCCATATAGACACAACCCTTACAACGTCCTTCCTCATAGAACGTACAAAGCATAAGTGCATTGTTATTATGTATTTTGACAAGTTTGCGGACCGGCGAAGTATCCGGTTCATCTGCAAGGTTGTCAATGACATAAAGATTGTTTTTATCGGTAAAGGCTTCTAATTCTTTCGCATAGGAGAAATCCACTTTCACTCTCTGGTTGGTGACATCAATCCACTTTTCGCTCCACACATAAGACAATTCCAGCTTGCTGCGCATCCGCAGTTTTTCGAATACACCGACGCTTGTCGCATTGTAATGCTTTCCAATCTTTTCAATTAACATCTGGATTGCACTGCTAACATCTCTTGTTGTGGACATCAAATCAAAGGCATACTTTGTCATCTCCTGACCAAAGTCAAACAGATGGTAATATTCCTTCGTCTCGTATTTGGTGGAATAGTAATTGTAATAGTCTCCATCTTCTTTTAACGGAAATCCGTTGTCTTCAGAATACAACTGAAGACTTCCGCCTCCGAGTGATTTGGCATGGTATAATGCACTGTCACATTTGGCAAAAAGGTCACCAAAGCAGTTACCATCTTTCGGATATCTGGCAGCACCGATAGAACAGGTGATGCTTGCGCCATCTGTCTCTCCAACGTAAGTAGTCTTCAACGCCTTGTCTAGTTCTCTGGCACTTTGCTCGAGCTGTTCAAGTTCTGTCATATCCTTAAGAAGTATTACAAACTCATCATCTCCGATTCTGCCGACGATATCTCCCCGTCGAAGGATATATCTCAACTCATCTGAAATATTTGTCAAAACCGTATCTCCAAACAACTCACCCATATGGTCATTTATCAAAGAGAAACCATCTATATCAATTACAAACATTGTGTGTTCCAAGTTATTGCCCAGACCATTGAAGTATTCATCAATCTTTCCGGCAACCGCATAGCGGTTAAACAACTTGGTAACAGGGTCTAAAAGCTTGCCTTCTTCTTCTTTTTCTTTCGCTATATGTTCATCATGAATATTAACAATACTTCCGACAACTTCAGTTTTTTCGTTCTCTGTAGCAGAAAGTACTGCCACTTTCACGCGACACCATTCTTCTCTTCCATTGTCCATCTTAATCTGGATCTCGATAGCTCCGTTCTTCTCAGCCTGTAAGAGGTTGCAGAACCGCTCAATATCTTCATTGGAAAGAATATTCTGGAATGGCATATCCGTGCAACATTGTTCAAAAATCTTGCCATCCAACTCTGCGCACAAACTATTATTTGAAAAAACCAGTACATCGTCATCCGGATAGTATTCAAATAAACACCCCGAATTAAGAGAGAGAAATATCTCCATCTTTTCACGCTCATGCAGTAATTTTTCTTTTAATCTGGTCACTTCCGAGGTTGTATTATTATTGTTCATCCTGTATCCTCATAACTTCCTAAATATTGCCGATAAGTATCCAGACCCAAATGCCCAGATCAAAAAGAAACTCCATTTTCATTTTGATTTCAAACAACAGTGTTATGCTAAAAATTTAATAAAACCTGATGTTCAAAACAACTCACCGCACCATAAATTATACCATAAAACAACTTATTATACAAACTTCAGCCTAAACTCAAAATGCGAAAAAATTATAACTTTTTTACTTTACTTCTGCAAGATTAATAATGGATATATCTGCGTGGTCTGCTGTCTCCAAACTGGTAAGTGCTGCTTTTGCAGTATCCAGCGAGGTAAGACAGGTGACACCGGTTTCAATTGCTACTCTTCGAATAAGGAAACCATCGCCTACTTTACCGTCTTTTTCCGGTGTATTTACAACCATATCGATTCTGTGATCCAATAACAGATCCATAAGGGTAGGTGATTCCTCGTCAATTCGATTGATTGGGAACGCAAGAACACCATTTGCATTCAATACTCTGGAAGTTCCTCTGGTCGCAAATATATCATAACCCAGTTGTTTAAATCGCTTACCGATCTCGATAATTTCTTCCTTGTCACTATCCTTTACGGTAAGGATTACTTTTTTATTGATTGGTCCCTTAATACCGGAACCAACAAATGCTTTATGCAATGCTTCGTTAAATGTCTTTCCTACTCCAAGACATTCACCGGTTGATTTCATTTCCGGTCCAAGGTTAATGTCTGCTCCACGAATCTTTTCAAAGGAGAATACCGGCATCTTAACTGCAATAAAATCAGCGCGTTTATGAACACCGTAACTGTAACCAAGTTCCGTAATCTTCTTTCCAAGAATTACTTCCGTTGCCAGATCTACAATCGGCACGCCGGTAACTTTACTGATAAATGGAACCGTACGACTGGAACGCGGATTTACTTCGATGACATAAACCTCATCATTGTACACAATAAACTGGATATTAATCAGACCAATTACATGTAACGCCTTTGCAAGTCTTCTTGTATACTCTTCGATTGTCTCCAATACGCACTGTTTCAGGCTCTGTGTCGGATAAACAGAAATACTGTCTCCGGAATGCACTCCGGCTCTTTCAATGTGTTCCATAATTCCCGGGATTAAGATATCGCTGCCGTCGCATACCGCATCAACTTCTACTTCTTTTCCCATCAGGTATTTGTCAACCAGAATCGGATGTTCCTGTGTATGCACATTAATGATTTCAATATACTCTTTCACTTCCTTATCGGAGTGTGCAATATGCATACCCTGTCCTCCAAGCACGTAAGAAGGACGAACCAGCACCGGATATCCTAATTCATTGGCTGCCTTTAATGCCTCATCCACCGTAAATACCGTATGTCCGGATGGTCGTGGAATTTCACATTGTTCCAGTATTGCGTCAAATAATTCTCTATCCTCTGCAGCATCTACATTTTCTGCACTGGTACCAAGAATCGGAACTCCCATTTCCATAAGCGCCTGTGTCAGTTTGATTGCCGTCTGTCCACCAAACTGCACTACTGCTCCGTCCGGTTTTTCCATACGTACAATGCTTTCCACATCTTCTGCAGTAAGTGGCTCAAAATAAAGTTTATCTGCAATATCAAAGTCCGTACTTACCGTCTCCGGATTGTTGTTTACGATAATTGTTTCATAACCGGCTTTTTTGAGTGCCCAGACACTGTGAACAGAGCAATAATCGAACTCGATTCCCTGTCCGATACGGATTGGTCCGGAACCAAGTACAAGAATCTTTTTGTTATTGCTGATTTCTTCTACTTCATTGAAGCTTCCAAAACAACTGTAGTAGTATGGTGTATGCGCTTCAAACTCTGCTGCACAGGTATCCACTATTTTATATGCAGCTATAATATCGTTCGCATAACGCATTTCCTTAACCTGTTCTTCTGTTTTTTTGCTCATACGGGCAATTACAGAGTCCGGGAACTCCAGTCTTTTCGCTTCTTTCAAAAGTTCTACGGTTAGTTCTTCATTTTTCAGGCGCTGTTCCATTTCCACAAGAATCTGAATCTTGTCAATGAACCACTCATCGATTTTGGTAATCTCATGGATGGTCTCATTGGCAATACCTTTACGGATTGCTTCCGCAATGACATAGATTCTTCTGTCATCTACCACTTCCAACTGATTTAAAATTTCTTCTTTGGTAAGTTCAGTAAATTCTCCGGTATCCAGACTGTCCACGTGCTGTTCCAGAGAACGGATTGCCTTCATCAGACCGCCTTCGAAGTTGGTACAAATACTCATAACTTCTCCGGTTGCCTTCATCTGTGTCGTAAGTTTACGACTTGCCTGGATGAATTTATCAAACGGAAGTCTTGGAATTTTCACAACACAATAGTCAAGTGCCGGTTCAAAACTTGCATACGTCTTTCCGGTAATTGCATTTTTGATTTCATCTAACGTATATCCAAGCGCAATCTTTGCTGCCACCTTTGCAATCGGATAACCGGTTGCTTTGGAGGCAAGTGCGGAAGACCGGCTTACACGCGGATTTACTTCAATAACACAGTATTCGAACGTTTCCGGATGCAGCGCAAACTGTACGTTACAACCTCCGGTAATCTCTAATTCCGTAATAATATTAAGCGCAGAACTGCGGAGCATCTGATATTCTTTATCTGCCAGAGTCTGTGACGGAGCCACTACAATACTGTCTCCGGTATGTACACCAACAGGGTCTAAGTTTTCCATGTTACATACAGTGATACAGTTTCCGTTTCCATCGCGCATTACTTCATATTCGATTTCTTTCCAGCCGGCGATGCAGCGTTCAATCAGACACTGTCCCACACGACTCAGGCGCAGACCGTTTGCACAAATATCCACAAGCTCCTGTTCATTGTCTGCGATTCCGCCGCCACTTCCTCCTAACGTATACGCCGGACGGATTACAACCGGATAACCGATTTCATTTGCAAATGCCACTGCATCCTCTGTATTGTTTACTACAATACTTGCTGCTATCGGCTCATGGATTTTCTCCATCGTATTTTTGAATTCCAGACGGTCTTCTGCCTTCTTTATCGTAAGAGAAGTCGTACCAATCAGTTTTACATTATGTCTTTTAAGGAAACCGGACTCTTCCAGTTCCATCGCAATATTAAGCGCAGCCTGTCCTCCAAGTGTTGGAAGTACGCTGTCAGGCTGTTCTTTACGAATCACCTTACGCACAAATGATGGCGTCAAAGGTTCAATGTAAACTTTATCCGCGATTTCTTTATCTGTCATGATGGTAGCCGGGTTTGAGTTGATTAAAACCACTTCTACCCCTTCTTCTTTCAAAGATCGACAAGCCTGTGTTCCCGCATAGTCAAACTCTGCTGCCTGTCCAATTACGATTGGGCCGGACCCGATTACTAATACTTTTTTAATCTCTTTATTTCTTGGCATTACTCTGACACCTCCATCATTTTCACAAACTCGTCAAACAAAAACTCCGAATCCTTTGGTCCGGAACATGCTTCCGGATGGAACTGCACCGTAAACACCGGCTGTTTCGTATATTCCAAACCTTCTACCGTACCATCATTTACATTGACAAATGCTGTTTTTGCGATCTCCGGATTCAAACTGTCTTCCTTTACCACGTAACCATGATTTTGTGAAGAAATGTAGACACGGTTGGTTCTTACATCTTTCACCGGATGATTTGCTCCTCTGTGACCGTATTTCATTTTCTCGGTTTTCGCTCCGGTAGCAAGTGCCATCAACTGATGTCCTAAACAAATTGCAAAAATTGGCGTACCGGATTCATATAATTTCTTCATTTCCGCAATAACTTCCACACATTCGCTCGGATCCCCCGGTCCGTTCGAAACCATAATTCCGTCCGGTTTTTCGGCCAGAATCTCTTCTGCTTTAGAAAAAGCCGGATAAACGGTAACAGTGCATCCACGTTTTAAAAGACAACGGATAATGTTATTTTTGGAACCAACATCCAACAATGCAACATGTAATCCACAATCAACGTCAGCATCTGTACCGAATTCACCCGGCTTATAAGATATCTTTTCTTTACAGGTAGTTTTGGCAACAACACCTGTTACTTTATATGATTTGATTTTATCGGTTACTTCTGTTAAGTCTGCGTACTCTTTCGTGGTAATCATACCATTCATCGTACCCTTTTCGCGTAACACTTTTGTTAAGGCTCTGGTGTCCACACCTTTGATTCCCGGAATATCCTGTTCTTTCAAGAAAGAATCAATATCCGCTTCATTTCTAAAATTGCTGGCAAGTCTTGATAACTCTCTTACGATAAATCCATCCGGCCATGCTTTCTTAGATTCCATATCCTCAAAGCAAATACCATAATTACCAATCAACGGATACGTCATCGTAACTGCCTGTCCTGCATAACTAGGATCGGTCAGTACTTCAAGATATCCGGTCATTGAAGTATTAAAAACAATTTCACTAATAATCTCACGGGAGCTGCCAATGCTTTCTCCGGTGAATACGTGACCATCTTCCAGTATCAAAAATGCTCTCATTTCTCAACCATTCCTTTCCCCTGTTTTTTGACTTACTTATTTTTACCTAAATTGTCAAGATTATATCACAGCCAAGAGAAATATACAAGATAGTAACGCGTTAAATTATTTACAAATATAAACGTTGTATTCTGAAAATTCTGATACTTCAAACATCCCTAGCGCAAACAGTTTTTGCAACGCTCATATCCTTTTGCCTCAAGTTCTTCAATAGATTCGGAAGTTTCTTTTCTGTTCCCACTTTTCATACTTTTTACCGACGAACATCCGGCAGTATGTATCTTCTTTGTATTGATATTTAAAATGTATGTCCCTTCCCCCTCAGAAGAACGCTCCTTCGTCATATCTTTTGGGGGTACAGATTTTTTATCAAATTTACTCGTTCCCGTGCTGTTTATACCGGGACTTAAATCTGTCGCCGGATCCACATTCCATGTAATACTTTCTCCATCCGAGAACGCGATTAGCGTACCCTGTTTGTCCGTACGATAGCAATCCAGTCCCTTTTCCTGAATCATATCCATGATTTCTACATGCGGATGTCCGTAAGAATTGTCTTCTCCACAACTGATTACAACACTCCGGGGATTCACTTCCTTAAGAAATGCCGATCCGGTCGAGGTGGCACTTCCGTGGTGCCCCAGCTTCAAAACATCTGCTGACAAATCCACACCGGTACGTATGATATCATCTTCCTCTTCAATAGGTGCATCTCCGCACATAATAAAAGAGTTTTTCCCATGCGTAAGTTTAATTCCAATGGACGCACTGTTCTTGTCGCTCTGATCAATCTCCACCGGTCCGATGATTTGAAAATCCGTATCCTCACCAAGTGAATACACCTTCGCAAGTTTGGGTTGTTTTATCTTAAGTCCTTTTTGCTTCGCAACCTGAAGTACATCCCGATACGTTTCGGTATCTGCCTCTACATCCGGCATAAAAACATTCTTTACGTCAAACTTATAAAGAACAACGTCCATACCGCCGATGTGGTCAGCATCCGGATGTGTTCCTATGGCATAATCCAATGTAGTTACATTATGTTCCATCAAATACTTCTGGACGAGCGTGCCTTTATTGTTATTTCCAAAGTCAATCATCATGGCATGTTCTCCGGAAAGAATCAAAATAGCATCTCCCTGTCCAACGTCAATGAAATGAACTTCTAACCGGTTTGGGAGCGCTTCATCTGTCGTATCCTCAGTCGTATCTTCAACGCTTTCACTAACCGGTCTTTCTTTCTGATTGCTCTCTTTGGGTTGCTCATTCGTACATCCTGCAAGACACAGTACCGCTATCAGTAACAGGCAAAGAAGTTTCTTTATTTTATTGCACATAGTTTTATCCTCTACTCATCCTTTTGTAAAATCCGTTCCAGAAGATAGACGCGGTTAAACGGAAATGAAAAATAATATCCATCTGCAAAATCATCCACTTCTTTCATTATCTCGCGTGCAATTTCCACACCTACATTTTCCGCACTGTTCTCATCTGCTTCTTCATAGCGACGGATTACTTCATCCGAAATATGTATTCCGGCAATTTCATTTTTCATAAACAGCGCATTTTTCAAACTCACAAGTGGCATAATTCCACAAAGAATTCTTGCACCGGTTTCTTCTTTCACCTTACGCAATTTGTCCGCTTCCTCCTTTGTAAAAACCGGCTGGCTCAAGAAGAAAGAAGCACCCAGTTCCATTTTTCTCTTTACACGCTCTATCTCAACGTGCAGGTTTTTTCTGCCCTGATTAATTGCTCCACCAAAAGTAATCGGACTCTCCCGAAACAATTCATCGTTCATATCACGCATAATCTTCATAAGGCCAATGGAATCAAAGTTAAAAACGCTCTTTACATCTTTTCTGTTTACTAACGGAACAGCGTCTCCTGTTACAACCAGGAAGTTGGAAATATCATTAATCTTGGCTCCCATCAACTGAGAACGAAGTGCAATTGCATTTTTATCACGACAACAAATATGCGGAATCACATTGAGACCGGTCATTCTGTGCACTTTTTCTCCCATAAGAATCGAATCTACGCGCGTACGTCCGGAAGGTGAGTCCGGAAATGTAACCGCATCCACCCCCATCTGCTTAAGACTTCCCGCCGCTTTCATAATTCTTTCATCCGACACATTCATCGGCGGAGCAAGCTCAACTGCAATCAGCTTCTTTCCTTCTTTGCCTCGGAAGAAACTGTTTTTCAACGGATTAATCTTTTGCTCCTCTTCCATATCTTCGCTTACTTCGATTCTGTCCTGCTTCAACTCAAGATTCTTTGCAATGCTTTCAATAAACATCGGCGTAGTCCCACAACACCCACCAAGAATATCGAGTCCCAGTTTGCCGATATCACTTATTTTCTCCGTAAAATACTCTGTATTCTCATCATAATGCACTTTATTACGGATGAGTTTCGGATAGCCGGCATTCGGCATTGCGATCAGGTATTTTCTTCCTTTCAGTCCTGCTTCACTGAGCAACTGATACATATGCCCCGGGCCTACCCCACAGTTGAGGCCGACGGCATCTATTTCATCCACTTCTGCCGCTTCGCTTAGCAGTCTTCCGATACTCAAACCATTACTGCTGTATCCGAATTGATTCACACTAAAACAAACGGACACAAACAATTCTCTGTTTTCTTCTTTTGCCTCTTTTTTCAATCGGATGATCGCCGGAAGAATCCTTTCCAAATCCGGAAACGTCTCAAAACTAAGAATAGACAATCCCTCTTCCAGCATAACTTTACCAATCTGATAGTATTCTTCCTGCTCTTTCTGGATTCTTTCTATCCCTGCACCCTTTGACGGAATCGGTCCAATGTCTCCACTAATGAATACATCCGTACGGTCACCTGCCGCTTCTTTGGCAAGTGCCACTCCGGCGCGCACATTCTCTTCCACGTACGCAAATGCCCTTGATGCCATAGCGCTTCCTAACAACGATGTATTACTGGCAAACGTATTGGTACGAATCAACTGAGCCCCTGCCTCTATATATTTTTTATGAATATCAACCACACGCCAGGGAAATTCCGTATTTGCCCTCTCCGGAATTTCCTCTGTTTCGTATAATGTTCCGTAATAAGTTCCAAACGCTCCGTCTGCAACTATTTTTTTCTCTTTTAAGTATTCGTTAATTAACATATTTTCTCCATTTCATTCTGTCTCTCTGTTTTCAATCATTATACCTTACACGTTTTGCGAAATCAACGAAACACGCTCAATGCAATCGTCATGTCACATTACCGAAGTTCTGCAATCTGACTCACGCCTACAAACACCTCACTCACCTTGTACCAGGTAGGGAAATCCACAACGCCCGTTTGCGGCAGATTAAATATCCGCTGAAATTCCCTCACAGCTTCTTCTGTATTCCTTCCGTATATACCATCTGCGGCTATGCGTGGAATTGCCGGATAATCTCTTGCGATGGTGTTCAGTTGTCTCTGCAGCTGCGCCACCTTATCACTTCTTGTACCGACCGTCAGGTCAGACCCCGGCCACGAAGACGGAATCCCCGCAATTTCCTCGGAAGAATTAATGAAAATATCACTTCCATAGTAGTTCCTTAAAATATCGATTGCAGAAAGTCCCTGATCTCCCAGGTACTTACTTCCCCACTGCGACATCCACTCCGGACAGGTCACACGTTCTCCGTCACAGTACTGCGTCAGAATCGGCTGCGTTACATTTGGTCTCGAAATGTAATTATTAAAAATGCTGTCCACCGCAATTGAAATATTCTCATAAATATTTCTTCCGGGTACCCATTTATGATCGTACGCGGTCGAGCTTGTAATCGTAAAATTATAACCCTGATTCCGGTACCACTCCGTATAGACACGATTCAACGTAAAAGACTGGATTGCAAGAATATTTGCATAGATTGTTGCTTCCGGCCAGGTGGCATAAATTTCACTGGATGCGACATTTTTTATATAATCCTTATATGTCACGTAGTAGTCTCTAGCTCCCGAATCTCTCGGCACTCCATCATGTACTACAATGTACTCGGGTATTACTACCCTACTAAGGACAATATCCCCCGTTTCCCGTGTCGGCTTAATCTGTGCCTCCGGCATCTTCGGTGGATAATCGCCATAAAGTTTATTTGGTGGAATTACATATACCTGCGCCTCCTCATTTTCGCCGTCCTCATTCATGTCTGCACCTTCCGGCACCATCTTTATCTGCAAAATTGCTGTTCTTCCCGGAAGTATCTGAACTCCGCTGGTTTCTACACTTTCATATCCGGGTAATGTAACTTCCACATCATACAATGCGTATGGCTGGTTTGCAGAAGGCTCCTCGCTGTAATTTGCAGGTGGCGTGTCGAGTACAAGCCGATTAGAAAGTCCTTCGCGATCTGTCTGTCCCCCGGCAACCAGTTCCTCCCCTGTGGTAGCATCCTTTACTATAACATTTGCCCCTTCTAACGGTTGGTTTCTGTCAAGACTGATTGTTCTGACCTCTAATCCTCCGGAAGTATTGTTCTCCTCATTTAAAATCTGATCCATAAAACCCTCTATATGTTTTTAGTATATTGTATGCATTGACAGGATGAAGTTTCTTAAATCGAAACCCGCACTATTTTAAACTGAATTAACGCATTTTCCAAACTTTTTGTAGGAAAATTATGCAGAATCAGAGTAATTATTCTACTATTCATTCGATATCTGTGTGATATAATTAACTCATAAAACAAGTAATCCATTAATTCTTATTACGAGTTACTTATACTACTTGCATTTGAAATCGGAGGCACATATGGCGAAATATAAAACAACGGATAAAATAGAAACTTTTGACTTTAGTGATTCTGTAATTTCATCCGTAGTAAAAAATCTTAATACACTAACCATTTATCTGGACAACGTTACAATCCTGGAATCGAACGAACACAATCGTGAGATTTGGGATATGCGAAGCAACGGTGTTTGCGTTGAGTTCCAGAACGCGGATATTGACAGTGTCATTATTGAGGGATATAAGCTTTATGACGCTAACGAACAACTCACCGATATCGTAGAAGACACAATAGTTCCTGTAAGTGATTACAACGATGTTTTCGAAGATTTGGCAGAAGCGCCCGTTTTTTCTCTCAAAGGCTTTAAAGAAGAAAACACTAATTACTTCACATATGAAATAAACGCCGACGGAGAAGACAATGCCTATTGCATCAACTTCCACGCGGCGCACAATCTGGTTTCCTGGGATCGTTTTCTCAAGAAATCGGACAACTAATTTGCCTTCTCGTTATCCTATATAGAGCCACTGCGACTTACCTATTGGATTCCTCCCTTAGCCCCCAATAGTTTCCCCTCCAAGTCGCAGTGGCATTTTTATGCTCCAAAACGGATTACTCTTGTGAGCAACGGAACAAAAGATCTTCCCATCTTCTGTCCACTTCCTCCTGGAATTTCACGATAAGTTCTTCATTTCCCGGTTTGAACAGATGTTTAAATCTTCCCTGTGGTCGAAGGAAATCTTCGATTGGAAGCTTCTTCTTTGGTTCATAACTTAACATCCACTTACCGTCAATCACCTCAAAAATCGGCCAATAGCAAGTTTCTACCGCCAATTTGCAAATCTCCATAATATCCGGCGTATTGTACCTCCATCCACGCGGACATGGCGCCATAATATTTAAAAATGCTGCTCCCGGCGTATAAATTGCTCTTTCCGCCTTTGTATGTAAATCTTTAAAGTTGCCAAGAAATGTTGTCTGTGCTACATATGGTACTTTATGCTCTGCTATGATTGCAGACAAATCTTTACGATACTGAATTTTTCCGTTGGATTCTTTTCCAACCGGTGTTGTCGTTGTATCCGCAAACTGTGGTGTTGCCGAAGAACGCTGGATTCCGGTATTCATATATGCACCGTTATCATAACAAACATATACCATATCGTGTCCTCGCTCCATAGCACCGGACAAAGACTGGAAACCGATATCGTAAGTTCCACCGTCTCCACCAAAGGTGATAAACTTAAAGTCTTCTTTCAGGCGACCACGTTTTTTGAGTGCCTTAAACGCTGTTTCCACACCGCCCATCGTTGCACCTGCATTTTCAAATGCGTTATGAATATAACTGTCTTCATAGGCTGTGTATGGATACATATAAGACGAAACCTCCAGACAACCGGTTGCATTGCCGATTACTGCGTGATCCCCCTCATGAAGTGCACGAAGCACTCCACGAACTGCGATTGTACCACCGCAACCGGCACACATTCTATGTCCCGGAGACAGACGTTCCGGCTTACTCATTACTTCTTTTAAATTATATCTCTTATTATCCATCCCAAAACGTCTCCTTATCCTCTTAATCCTATGTACTGATACTGTTCTACTTCTTTGCCTTCTGTTACAAGGCCTTCCATATCTTCAAATACTTTCTTGACATCTGAAACTTTAAAATCTCTTCCGCCCAGACCATAGATGTAATTTCTTACTTCCATCGTACATTTTGCGTTAAATAACGCCTGGGTTACCTCGGAACCAAGTGGTCCGCCATGCGCATTAAAGCTGTCGGTACGATCCAAAATCGCTACCCCTTTTAAATGCTTTAACGCTTCTGCAATTTCTGTCTCAGGGAACGGACGGAATACACGAATCTTTAAGAGTCCGACTTTCTTTCCTTCATTTCTCATTTCATCAATCGCATCTTTCGTCGTACCTGCTGCAGAACCGATAATTACAATTGCATACTCTGCATCATCCAGACGATATTCTTCAAAGAATCCGTAAGAACGACCGGACATTTTTGCAAAATCCTCTGCGACATCTAAAATAACCTGCTTCGCATTCTTCATTGCTTCCGTCTGTGCCTTCTTAGATTCCATATAATAATTAGAAACTGCATATGGACCAACTGCCATTGCCTCTTTTGTATTTAACAAATAATGCTCCGGATTGAATTCACCAACAAAGTTTTTGACTTCTTCATCTTCAAGTAACTCAATATTTTCCACACCGTGACTGGTAATAAATCCATCCTGACAAATCATAACCGGCAAAAGAACGTCTTTATGTTCTGATATTCTGTATGCCTGTACAAAATTATCGTACGCTTCCTGATTGTTTTCTGCATAAATCTGAATCCATCCGGAATCTCTTGCGCCCATACTGTCCGAATGGTCACAGTTAATATTGATTGGTCCGCTTAACGCTCTGTTAACCAATGCAAGTACAACCGGCAGTCTGTTAGAAGCTGCAACATATAACTCTTCCCACATAAGGGCAAGTCCGCAGGAGGAAGTCGCTGTTAATGCTCTTGCTCCCGCTGCAGATGCACCAATCGTTGCACTCATGGAACTATGCTCACTTTCTACCGGAATAAATTCGGTATCCATTTCTCCATTTGAAATATAGGTAGATACGTACTGTGGTATCTCTGTAGACGGTGTAATTGGAAATGCCGGCATAACGTCCGGATTGATCTGTTTGATTGCGTAACTAACCGCTTCATTTCCTGATAAACGTTCTCTGATTGCCATTTTACTGTCCCTCCTTCATTGTAATTGCATCGAACGGACAAACAGCTGCACAAATTCCGCAACCTTTACAGTGGTCAAAATCAAAATCTCCACGTTCTCCGTTTACAACGGGAATACTGCTATCCGGACAGACCGGTGTACAAAGCAGGCATTGTGTGCATTTTTCACTATCAAAGATCGGTTTTGCGATTCTCCATTCTCCTGTATGAAATAACTTTGCAGTCCCTGAGCCATAAATCTGGTTACCAACCGTCAGATCCTGCCAAGGGCTTTGTTCTGTAATTTTTGAAATATCTGTTGCCATGTGTTCCTCCTAATACTCTAACTAAAGTTCCTGTAACACCATTTTCAGTGCCTGCATATTACCTTCAATGACATCCGGTTTCTTTGCAAACTTGTGTTTGTAGGAATTTTCCATTTCTTTCAAAAAGGTTGCTCGGTCGATTACGCCGCTAATAGCCACTATTGCAGCTAACATTGGAGAGTTCGGGAAATATTTTCCCAACGCAGCAACAGAAATTCTTCTTGCATCTATCGTATATACCTTTCCGGTATATCCTCTCAAATGTTCTTTTACTTCCTCCGGCTTCTTTGCGCTGTTAATTACAATCGCCCCATCCGGATTCAGACCTGCGGTAACATCTACGGATTCCAATAAGGTTTCATCCACGACTACTACATAGTCCGGTTCATAAATATTGGAATGAATTCGTATTCTGTCACTTCCAATTCTGTTGTAGGCGGTTATAGGCGCACCCATACGCTCCGGACCATACTCCGGAAAGCCCTGTACATATTTTCCTGTACTAAATGCGACGTCCGCAAGCAATAATGCAGCGGTCTTCGCTCCCTGTCCGCCTCGTCCATGCCAACGGATCTCTACTGTATCTTTCAATTTTTCCCTCATTTCTGCACTGCTTTCTTTCTTTTTTATGTTTGTGCCTGCAGTGCCTCACAAACAATTCAAAACTTTATTGCATATATCAGACGGTCATACCGCCGGTTGATATATTATTTTGCTGCACCGGTAATCAGCCAAGGTACAGGTTCTGCCACAAAAATACTGTTCTTGTTGGTCTTGGAAACGGCAATCTGCATTACTTCCATTTCATCAATACCATATATTTTGAAAATATCTTTGATCTTAGAAAGGATATCCAACTCTAATGTATAGATTACAAATTGCATTTTTGGATTCTTTGTCAGCAGATTGCGAATGTCATTTTCCAGATTCTTGGTTGCCACAATAAATGCAATTCGTGGAACCGGAACCGTATCCAAAGACTCTTTCGACAAATCTTCAATAATCTGTACGTTATGTACACCAAACTTATCAATATTTTCTTCCATGGAATTCTTGGAACCTTCATTCCCCTCTACAGCAATAATCGTTCCCTCGCTCGCAACAATCGCTGCCTCAATTACGATACTTTCTCCACTGACAATACATACATTGTCGTGGCTGTCTACTGCCAGAAGGCTCATGATGACGGCACGAATCTCATTACATACATAGTGAATCGGTCCTTTGCTGAAATATTCATTCTTTATACCGATTCGGTAAGACTCTCTGGTATTCTCATTTACAATCAATACTGCAACCGGAGAATCGATTTTCTTTTTCATAAGATTCTTAATCTTCGTTGCCTCTATCTTACCCGGAGCCTTTCCTTCGCCCACGTAAACATCATAGTCACCAAAGCCGGCTTCCCAAAGTTCGTAGAATAAATTCTCGTGCGTATTATCCGAGAACAAAATTACACGCTTGTGTGTTTCAATCGAAGGATATACATTCTTGTTCTTTCCGCAAATATTCAAAATCTTGAATTTCTCCGGACTGACGTTGAGCTCATCTGCAAACGCACCCATCCATTTTAAAATTTCCTCGTTTGTAAATCCCTGTTCCATTCCCATATTCCTACCTCCATTTTCTATTGACAAAACTGTCATTATTATAATTTATAGTTATGATATGTTTTAGCTGTTTAAAGCATCAAAGAATCTTACTATATCATAATATACTTCATTATTTGTTGAATTTCCAGTAGTTTATGCATTTTTTCTTCACTTTTTTTCTGCAAAAGAACCTTTTCTCTAGCTTATATAACAAAAGGTTATACCAACATTAATTGTTGTTATAACCTTTTTCTAATCTACTTCACTTTTAAAACAAGAATATCTTCATTCTCGAAACACTTTTTAAAGTACGGAGATTTCCATTTTTTCTGAAATGAATACTTTTTGTGCACAATAAAATAATCGATCTTCCTGCGTTTTGCGAGTTTATGCTTGCGTTTGAATTTCATTCTCTTTTCAAACATTGCATGATTCTTTTGGTACATTTTTGTTCCTCTATCAAGGTCAAACCCTGAATTCTTAGCATAATAGAATCCCTCAATAAAGAATCTACGATCTGCATATGCAGAATCATAAAAGTATAGCGATGAATTGACGCGCCATTCTACCCCGATAAAATGTCGATTTGTTGCACATAATGCATCTTTAGGTGTATGATTGTTCACCCAGAGAAGCCCTTCCAATTCCTTATCCGTCAAGAATCCATCTGCCGCTCCAGGGTTCTCTATTTGTACGGATGCAGATATACACCTATTTCCAACATCCAGGCTCATACTAATCACTGTTAATGTTAGCAGCGTTGCTAAAATACTGTATACCACGCGTTTGTGTTTCAGTTTTTCCTGTATCAGATGCCAGTTCTGAATAATGAACATTACGCAGGACGGTACTGCTGCAAACATAAAATACATCTGGCTTCTGCCGTCATGTGCCACAGCATAGCCACCGGATATACCAATAAAGGCAATTGAAAACATCCAAATACTATACATGTCCGTCTTCTTGTTTATGAATTGAAGTACAAGGACTACAATTACCAGAAACAGAACAGCTCCCATGCACAGAATAATATGTGGAAGAAATAACAATATTCCAGCTACAAATCCCGGAACAACAGCGCTAATCCACTCATATAACTGTCCAAACATCGAACTCTTAGAAATTAATTCGAAAAATTTGTCCAATTGCAAATAGATATTGTCATCCTTGGACCCGAACCGAAGTAGCGACATATATACCACAAAAAAAGAAAGTGTATTGCTCACAATTAGCCACAAACTGTCCCGATTTCGACTTCGTTTCCATATATACTCTGTAATGAGAACGATGTTGGTACCAACGAATAATACAATTGCGACCGGTCCTTTAACGCCGGTAAGAATTGTCATACAAACTGCAATCCATGCGTATTGTGTATAGTCTTTGTCCCCTTCGCACCATTCATACAAGAACGTCAAAAGAAGGAACATCAATGGATATGCCATCGACATACCGTTTACGTTGGTCAGACTATGCCCCCACGAATAGAAAAGAATTCTGGAACCGTTGCATAACGACGTAGCAGTCAGTGTCAAAAACACTAACAGACGAATAATCATCGGGTTGCATTTATCCTTAAAATGTTCCATCATGCCTTCTATTGTACCCGCGTAAATGATTGGAAAAACAAATGCCGGTGACACATAGATCAGTTTTCTGGCACTATATCCAAACAATATTTTATAAATCGCAATCTGCAGGTCTGCAAAGTAATGATATTTGAATGTCACACCTGCGACACGGTAGTCTTCAAAGCCCGGTGAGGATAAAATATTGACATTCCCCATATGCCAGATATAATCCTGTTTGTAGAAAATTTCGTTGTAGTTAAAAAGCGTCATTACAAGAAATAACCCAAAAAACAAAAGCATTTCGACCAGCAATACAGGACTATACAGCCTCTTTAAATTCTCTTTCCCAAATAGTTCTCGTTTCCATAGATTGTGAAATTG
>JAILQS010000024.1 GCA_024698865.1 Lachnospiraceae bacterium
TAAATATTTATTCACCATATTATATGGGTGGGTTCCCGAGTGGCCAAAGGGGGCAGACTGTAAATCTGTTAGCGACGCTTTCGAAGGTTCGAATCCTTCTCCACCCATTATTAACTTAAATATTATCGCGGGATGGAGCAGTCTGGAAGCTCGTCGGGCTCATAACCCGAAGGTCATAGGTTCAAATCCTATTCCCGCAACTCAGATGCCCAGATAGCTCAGTTGGTAGAGCAGAGGACTGAAAATCCTCGTGTCGCTGGTTCGATTCCGGCTCTGGGCACTTACTATGTAAAATATAATATAGTATGGGATATTAGCTCAGTTGGTAGAGCACTTGACTTTTAATCAAGTTGTCCGGGGTTCGAATCCCCGATGTCTCATTAAAAAAAGAAACATCCTTTAGGGTGTTTCTTTTTTTAATGTAATAAAACATAAGGGGATTCGAACCCCTTTCGAACTCCCCGATGTCGACAGAAGCAAGCCCCAGGGGATTCGAACCCCTTTCGAACTCCCCGATGTCTCATTGCAAAAAGAAAAACCACTAAGAATATTTGAAATAATAGAAATTATGATAAAATAAAAATGAAAAGAAGATAAGAAAATAGAAAGGAAACAGGAGAAAACTATGTTTCGAGAAATGAGAAGATTTAAGCAGCAAATTAGTACAGAAGAATGTATTCGGATTTTGAAGGAGCAACCAAGAGGCGTTCTTTCGATGATAGGAGATCAGGGGTTTCCATATGGAATTCCTCTCGACCACTGGTATGATGAGAAAAGCGGTCATATATATTTTCATTGTGCAAAAGACGGTCACAAAATGGATGCGATACAAAAATGCAACAAAGTAGGATATTGTGTTTATGATAAAGGGTACAGGAAAACAGGAGAATGGGCATTAAACATTAATAGTGTTGTAATCTTTGGAAAAATAAATATCGTAGAAGACGAAGCAAAAAAGCGTGAAATATGTATTGAAATCAGTAAAAAATTTACGGATGATGAAGCATATATTGCAAAAGAAATGGAGTCTGCTTTTGGTAGAGTGTGTTGTTTGGAGCTTGTAGTGGAACACATGACCGGTAAACTGGTTAATGAGGCATAACAGAGCATATCAGATGAATTAATGAACAAATTTGGAGCTATATTAATATACAGATTTGCAGCTTTTTATTTCAGGGGAAAACAGTCTATGTTATAATGAAAGAAGGTTAATACTAGAATGGAGGTAGCGTTATGAAATATGATGTAGTTATTATTGGAGCCGGTCCTGGTGGAATTTTTACGGCGTATGAATTAATGCAGAAGAATAAAAACATTAAAGTTGGTGTATTTGAAGGTGGACATGAATTATCTAAGAGAAAATGTCCAATAGACGGGGATAAGGTGCCAAGCTGTATTCGCTGCAAGTCCTGTTCTATTATGAGTGGATTTGGTGGGGCAGGTGCATTTTCCGATGGAAAATACAACATAACCAATGATTTTGGTGGAACGCTTTACGAATACATAGGAAAAAACAAGGCGACCGAATTGATGCAATATGTTGATAATATCAACATGAAGCACGGTGGTGAGGGTACAAAATTATACTCCACCACAGGTACAGACTTAAAGAAAAAATGTCTCCAGAACAAACTGAAATTACTGGACGCTTCGGTACGTCATCTTGGAACGGATATTAACCAGGTTGTGCTTGGTCAGTTGTATGATGAACTGAAGGATCAGGTAGATTTTTATTTTGATACGCTTGTTGAAACCATTGAAAAAACAGACGATGGCTTTAAGGTTAAAACAGCAGAGGAAGAATATGAATGTGATATCTGTGTTGCGAGCGTTGGTAGAATCGGAAGCAAGTGGATGGAAAAAGTTTGTAAGGAAATGAACATAAAAACGAAGTCCAACCGCGTGGATATTGGTGTTCGTGTAGAGTTGCCGGCGGTTATTTTTTCACATCTTACAGATGAATTATATGAAAGTAAGATTGTTTACAGAACAGAAAAATTTGAGGATGCTGTTCGTACCTTCTGTATGAATCCGCACGGAATTGTTGTTAATGAAAATACAAATGGCATAATTACCGTTAACGGACACAGTTATGAGGATCCGGAAAGACAGACTGAAAATACAAACTTTGCGTTATTGGTTGCCAAACATTTCTCTGAGCCATTTAAAGACAGCAACGGCTATGGAGAAAGTATTGCCAGACTTTCCAATATGTTGGGTGGTGGAGTCATAGTGCAGCGCTTTGGGGATTTAGTACGTGGACGAAGAAGTAATGAAACCAGAATTAAAGAAGGCCTTGTTGTTCCGACATTACAGGCAACACCGGGTGATCTTAGTCTGGTGCTTCCAAAAAGAATATTAGACGGCATTATTGAAATGATTTATGCATTGGACAAAATCGCACCGGGAACTGCAAATGCAGATACGTTATTGTATGGTGTGGAAGTAAAATTCTACAATATGGAAGTTGATCTGGATGAACATCTGGAAAGTAACTATCCGGGATTATTCATTATCGGAGACGGTAGCGGAGTAACCCATTCTCTTTCACATGCATCTGCAAGTGGTGTTTATGTTGCAAGAGAAATTGCGTCCAGACTCTCCTAAATATAGAAAAGAAGTTATGTCATGATGGTAACGATGAAAGTTATGACATAACCGGAAGAGTAAAGCATAAAAGTTTTAAAAACGAATGAACAATAACAAAGGAATGATTTAAAAATGGATTTTGAGGAAATAAAAAACAGAGCAATAGCGAGTGGAAAGCATTTGGGAGTGTTTCTGAAATGGAGTATTCTTTCCATCATAATCGGATTCGTGGTAGGAGGTTTCAGCTCAGTATTTTCACTGTGTATGACATTTGTAACAAATTATCGACTGGAGAATCCGGATATTGTTTATCTGATGCCGTTAGGCGGATTGTTTATTGTTTTCCTTTACAAAATCTCAGATATGGAAAAAGACAAGGGAACCAATCGAGTGATATCGGCGGTGAACGAAAAGGAAGAGGTTCCGGGAAGGATGGCACCGTTAATATTCATAGCGACAATTACTACACATCTGTTTGGAGGCTCAGCCGGACGTGAGGGTGCTGCTCTCCAAATGGGTGGAAGTATCGGAAATACGATTGGAAAACTGTTGAAACTTTCCGAACAGGACAAGAAAATAATGGTGATGTGCGGGATGAGTGCATCTTTTTCGGCGTTATTTGGTACGCCGATTGCGGCAGCTATTTTTCCGGTTGAGGTCGTGAGTGTAGGCGTAATGTATTTTGTTGCGTTGGTTCCATGTGTATTTGCGTCCTTGATTGCGTCGAACTTTGCAGCAACAATGGGCATCAGCCCGGAGGCTTTTTCTATAGAAGCGGTAGCTCCTTTTACGGCAGTGAATGCAGGTAAAATCATTGCAATTGCTGTGTTGTGTGCACTGATTAGTATGCTGTTTTGTTTTCTGCTTCATTTTACGGGTGGTATATTTATCGCCTTTTTCAAAAACCAGTATTTGCGCGTGTTGGTTGCCTCAGCAATTATCCTGGGTGTTACGTTTTTGCTTGGCAGCAGGGATTATATGGGCGCCGGAATACCGGTGATTGAGAAAGCAATGGAAGGAAATGTTGTATTTTATGCCTTTATCATAAAAATGCTTTTGACAGCGGTTACGCTTGCAGGAGGTTTTAAAGGTGGAGAAATTGTACCGTCATTCTTTGTTGGCGCAACGTTTGGTTGTCTGATGGGACAGCTGTTTGGTATCTCGCCATCCTTGTGTGCGGCGGTTGGAATGGTAGCAGTTTTTTGTGGCGTAACAAACTGTCCGATTTCTTCGATTCTGATTGGAATAGAGTTGTTTGGATTTGAAGGTGTATATTATATACTGATTGCAGTTGCGATTAGTTTTATGCTTTCCGGATATACGGGATTATATCGAAATCAGAAGATTATTTACTCCAAGTACGAAGCAAAGTTTATTAATATAAATACGCAGTAACGAAAGAAAACATTTGTTGCATAAAAGAAAGAAGATATTGTGCAAAATATAGGAAGAACCCAGGGTTGACGAGAGGAATTATTTGGCATAACATAGAAACAGAAATTTATTGAAAAGGTGTATAGGTGACGTATTGAAGACACGTAAAACAGTAGGTATTTTTATATTTTCTATACTTGTTATTATTGGAATCGGCTTCTTTTTGGGAAGAAAAAGAGAAGAGAAAATAATTACCGAAGAAAAGGCGAAGGCTTTGGTGGAAAGATTATGGAAAAATCAAAAATATGATGCTTCAAAAATCAGCATTACAGACATACAGGAGTATGAAGACGGATGCTTGTTTCTTCTGGATTATACAGGGGATAATCCGGAACTGGTTGTGTTTTATGCCGAATTTACGGGCAGAAACTGGAGCATACAAAAAGCTGCCGAAGGTAAGCCGCTGGAGAACGAACCGTTAATTATTAATTCTTTTGTAGAAGGTGAGGACACGCTTGTTTTTGGAAAGACAGGTACGCGCTATTATGATGCAGCAGAGAGAGTTACAAAGAAGGTACATTTTAATACATTGACGGTGGTGTACGATGACGAAACGGCAAGTAAAATGGAATTGGATGAGTCACCGGCATTTCTTGTAGTGCAGGAAGGTCACAAAGAGGCCTGTGAGTGGCGTGCGTCGGACGAGGAGCACGAGATGCTTTTAGACAGTGAGGATTATGATCGTGTTGGTGCGAAAACAATCTGGATCAATCAGGATGTAAAGGAGTGAAAGCTTTATGGAGGATAAGATAAGCAGATTTCGAGACATTTTGGACGAGAGCAATAATATAGTTTTCTTTGGTGGCGCAGGTGTCAGCACAGGAAGTAATATCCCTGATTTTAGAAGTGCGGATGGATTGTTCAGTCAGAGACTTAACCGGCATTTTACGCCGGAACAGTTGGTTTCGCATACATTTTTTACAAGATATACAGAGGATTTTTTTGAATTCTATAAGGACAAATTAGTTTATCCGGACGCAAAACCAAATGACTGTCATATAGCGCTTGCAAAGCTCGAACAAGAAGGTAAACTAAAGGCTGTTGTTACACAGAACATAGATGGACTTCACCAGATGGCAGGAAGTAAGAATGTTTTTGAACTGCACGGCTCGGTACATAGAAATTATTGTACAGGCTGTCGCACATTTTATGATGCGAAGTACATTCTGGAGTCAGAAGGAATCCCTAGATGTGAGAAATGTGGGCAGATTATAAAGCCGGATGTGGTTTTGTATGAAGAGGCGCTGGATGATGAAGTGATTTCAGGTGCTGTAAATGCGATTCAAAGAGCGGACACGTTAATCATCGGAGGAACCTCCTTGATTGTTTACCCGGCAGCAGGTCTTATACGTTATTTTACAGGGAAGAATCTGGTGCTGATTAACAAATCCAAAACGTCGGCAGATAATCAGGCAGATCTGGTTATCAATGAAGCAATCGAAGAAGTATTTCGCAAGGCTGTACTGGAGAATGCATAGGTAGTCGCGGAAGCAAACGTACATTGGAAGCGTAATATATTTGGAATAACTAAATAGAAATCCGGACATAATACAAATCATAAAGTATATGGAAGGATTTCTTTTTATGGGAAAAAACTGGCCAGGTGATGTGGATACAACGCCTAAAGAGGTAATTGAACAACTAAAAGCACAAATCGGCGTGGACAAAAGCTTTGATCTTATTGCACGAGTAGTGAAAATAGGAGAAAGAGAATCCTGTATGTTTTTCATTGATGGATTTGCACAGGATGATATTATGTTTAAGCTGCTGCAACATTTACAATCCATACCAAAGGAAGAAATGCCGGAGAACATAGAAGATTTTTCAGGGCAGTTTTTGTCATACGGTGAAGTGGCGCTGGTAGATAATGAGGAACAAATGATTCGCATTTTGTTTTCAGGGATTCCTTGTCTGTATGTAGGCGGATATGATAAATTAATTGCAATAGATTTTCGAACCTATCCGGCGCGAAGTGTGGAGGAACCGCCCAAAGACCGGGTAATGCGGGGGTCCAGGGATGGCT
Source organism: Lachnospiraceae bacterium (assembly GCA_024698865.1). Taxonomy (GTDB): domain Bacteria; phylum Bacillota; class Clostridia; order Lachnospirales; family Lachnospiraceae; genus JAILQS01. The sequence continues at coordinate 6,047 of JAILQS010000024.1, forward strand.
TTGTTGAAACCCTGGTTTTTAACACGGCTTTGATTCGAAGAAGAATACGAAGTACAGAATTTACCGTTGAGTTGCATACGGTGGGAAGGTCTTCAAAAACAGATGTAGCAGTTTGTTATATGGATGACCGAGTGGAAAGAAAAAATCTGGAACAGATAAAAAAGAAACTGAGGGACATTTCCATTGATGCACTTTCCATGAATCAGGAAAGCCTGGCAGAGTGTCTGTATACCGGTAAGTGGTACAATCCGTTTCCAAAATTCAAATATTCGGAGCGACCGGATGCTACTGCAGCAGCACTGCTGGAAGGAAATATCGTACTTCTGGTTGATAATTCACCGGCGGCAATGATTCTTCCGACCTCGTTATTTGATATAATAGAGGATGCAGATGATTATAATTTTCCGCCGGTAACGGGAAGTTATCTTCGTATCACCAGGATGCTAATTGATTTTTTTGCGCTGTTTTTAACGCCGGTCTTTTTGCTGTTGATGAGTCATCCGGAGCAGATTCCGGGGGGATTGGAGTTTTTAATGATAAAAGAGCCAATCCACGTGCCGTTATTGTTGCAATTGTTGATTCTCGAGTTTGCGGTGGACGGACTACGAATGGCAGCAGTGAATACGCCAAGCATGCTAAGTACGCCGCTAAGCGTTGTGGCAGCCATTGTGCTTGGAGATTATACTGTCAGTTCCGGGTGGTTTAATGAGGAAATAATGCTATATATGGCGTTTGTAACGATTGCAAATTACTCGCAGGCAAATTTTGAACTGGGCTATGCATTAAAATTTTTCCGTCTGTTGTTGCTTGTGTTGACCGGATTATTTGACATAGGTGGCTTTGTTGCGGGGGTATTAATAGCGGTATTTGCGATTGTAGGGAATAAGACGATATCCGGACACAGCTACATTTATCCCCTAATCCCGTTTAATTGGAGCAAACTAAAGAAGCATATATTGCGGGTGAGTCTACCGGAAAGTGAGAAAATGTCCGGGCAGGATAACAGGAAAGCGTGAGATGATTTACGCGAAAATGGTTATATACAATGTAGCCGGTGAGATTAGAAAAATCAGGAAAGAGGAACGTTTTGAATACAAAGGATATAGAAAATTTTCAATGGGCATGCGATAAAATTATTGAAAAAGCGAGAGAGAGAAAAGGAATCGGGACACTTGGAGAGAAAACGATTCACGCGGTTTTGAAGGAATTTATGGAACCAAGGGAAGAATGTCAGGAAGTAAAAGTTGGCACGTTTTACGCGGATATTAAAAACGAAGAGGGAATTATAGAGATTCAAAGTCGTAGTTTTAATGCATTGCGAAAAAAACTCTCCTATTTTCTGGAGCAGGAAAAGGTAACAATTGTGTATCCTGTGCCGTATGTAAAGTGGCTTTATTGGATGAATCCGGAGACGGGAGAGTTAAGCAAGAAAAGAAAATCTCCTAAAAAGGGAACACCGTACGAAATCCTTCGGGAGTTGTATCGGATTAAGCCGTTTTTAAAACATGAAAATCTGAGTCTGTGTATTGTTTTGATGGATATGGAAGAAACGAGAATGCTCAATGGATGGAGTCAGGATAAAAAGAAGGGTTCGACGCGGTATGACCGGATTCCGACACGACTGGAAGAAATCATAACAATTAAGACACTGCAGGACTACAAAAAACTGATACCGGAATCACTAAAATATAAAAAAGAAGGGTTCCTGGTGAAAGACTATGCCAAGGCAACCGGGCTTAGTGCTTCCAAAGCAGGAACCGCTGTGAATGTACTTAGAGAAGTTGGTGCGATTTCACTCATCGGTAAACAGGGAAAGGCATATGTCTATCAGGCCTGAATACCGTTTGCCAGAAGAATTTTTTCCTTGAGCGCAGGATCGAAAACACCTTCTTTAATCATTGCAATTTCATATTTGTATGGAGCGAAGCCTTTTTTGGCGTCGTTTGGATTTGGTATGTACGGCGTCTCCAGAATTTTTGGAACAGAGGCAAAACGCGGATCCAGAACGACCTTCATAAGTGCGTCAAATCCAATGTGGCCGAACCCAAAATTCTCATGGCGGTCTTTGTGCGCATTCATAGGATTTTTGCTGTCGTTGATGTGGAAGGCAACAATCTGGTCAAGTCCGAGAACTTTGTCAAATTGCTGCATAATATTCTCATAATCGTTAATCAGATCATATCCGGCATCATTTACATGACAGGTGTCAAAGCAGACACGGAGTTTATCATTGTGAGTAACACCGTCATAAAT
>JAILQS010000026.1 GCA_024698865.1 Lachnospiraceae bacterium
TACTAATGCAGAAAGCACCATCGTCACCGCGAGATAAATCAGCGCAACCGCAAATAACGGCATAAATGCTGAATATGTAGTACTTCTGATAATATCTCCACCTTTGGTCAGATCGACAATTGCAACGTAACCACTGATAGAGGTTTCTTTTACCAATACAATAAACTCATTTGCAAGTGCAGGCAGTACATTTTTGAACGCCTGTGGAATAATGATGCGAATCATAATCTGATGTACAGAAAGACCAAGACTCATACCGGCCTCAAACTGTCCCTGGTTCACTGCCATGATTCCGGAACGCATAATCTCTGCAACGTATGCTGCGGAGTTAAGTCCAAACGTGATGCACGCGGTCAAAATCTTACTTGCATCCGGTGAAACAAACACAACATAGTACATAATCAGAAGCTGTACTACTACCGGTGTTCCACGCATAATGGTAAGATAAATTCTGCAAATAAAATTCAAAACACTAAGTAATTTGGAATTGCCAAATTTGTCATGCAAAGAACGGATAATCGCAATCAAAAATCCAAGCACTACACCGATCAGAATCGCTACAAACGCAATAATCAGAGTATTCTTAAGACCTTCTACTAAGAACATCCACCGATTATCTTCGATAAAATTCTGGTAAAATTTGTTTATAAAGCTTTCCATTTGGTACCTCACTTTCCCTTACAGGGCTATTTGTCAAGACTCGCAGAGCGTTTCACTCATTCGGTGCTTGAAACTCAACCAAGTTAAACAAGTTTAACAGGACGGTCAAAGAAGCGGTGTGTACCACCAAAGAGTTTAGTCATAATCTCTCCTCTTGCCGTCCTGTCAGATAGTGGAATGCCTTCCCACTGGAATATAATCACGTTACACGTATTATTTTTTACGTACAATAACTACCTGTTTGGAAGTAGTATAACTGTCTGTAAAATCAATGTTTTTTAATCTGTCTTCTGTAACGGTCATACCTGCAACTCCGATGTCGGCTTTTCCGGACTGAACTGCGTTGATGATAGAATCAAATGCCATATCTTCAATCTTAAGTTCCATACCAAGCTTATCAGCGATAGCCTGTGCCATCTGTGCATCGATACCTACGATATCCTCACCCTCGCGGAATTCGTATGGTGGGAACTCAGCATTAGTTGCCATCGTAAGTGTTCCATTGGAACGATCAACGTCTGCAGGTGATTCGTAAGGAGTCTTACCGGCATCTTCGCCAATGTAGTTTGCAATAATCTGGTCTAACACACCTTCATTTTTCAGTTCTCCCAAAGCAACATTAATTTTATCTTTTAATTCTGTATTTTCTTTGGAAATCGCAATTGCATAATCCTCTGTAGCATAATCTTCATCTAAAATTTTCAAATCGTCATTTTTCTCTACAAAATATTTTGCAGGTTCAGCATCAATGATTACACAATCTACTTTACCCTGTTTCAAAGAAAGAACTGCATCATTTCCTTTACTATACTTTTCAACCACAGCTCCTTCTTTTTCGTTATCCGCCGCCATAATATCTCCGGTAGTTCCTAACTGAACGCCGATTTTAACGCCATCCTTTAAATCTGCCTTAGAGAAAACCTTGTTGTCCGGAACGCTGGATCCACATGCAAGTAAAGAACATGTCATAACACCTGCTAATAATACACCTAATAATTTCTTCATAAATATATCCTCCATCTCATAATTATTACATAATATAATTTACAACACATATTGATTATACCAACAATTCTACAAATTACAAGTATAAATATACAATTATCCTTAATAATTATGAGTTTCTTATTCCCCAGCATCCGTTGCCAGATTGTATAACTTCGCGTAAAATCCGTTTTGCAGCATAAGTTCCCTGTGATTGCCCTGCTCTATAATCTTTCCACTCTTCATCACAAGAATCCGGTCTGCATTTTTAATTGTAGAAATTCTGTGTGCCACGATAAAACTCGTTCTTCCTTCCATCATTTTCTCAAAGGCAGACTGTATCTTCATCTCGGTACGGGTATCGATAGAAGAAGTTGCCTCATCCAATACCAGCATCGGAGGCAGGGTAAGCATAATTCTTGCAATACAAAGCAGCTGTTTTTGTCCGGCCGACAGCAATTCGCTCTGTTCGGTCAGATACGTGTCGTACCCGTGTTCCATTCGTTTGATAAAACTGTGGGCATGGGCAGCTTTTGCTGCTTCTATCACTTCTTCTCTTGTCGCGTCCGGTTTTCCGACTGCAATATTTTCAAACACCGTTCCTTCAAACAGCCAGGTATCCTGTAATACCATACCGTAAGCACTTCGCAAACTCTTTCTGGTATACTCTCGATAGTCTTTTCCACTGATTCTAATCTGTCCCCGGTTGATTTCATAGAATCGCATCAAAAGATTAATTAACGTCGTCTTTCCGCAGCCGGTCGGTCCCACAATTGCAATCCGCTCACCCG
>JAILQS010000035.1 GCA_024698865.1 Lachnospiraceae bacterium
AAACTAGGATGGATGAGTCCTGTTCAATACAGGCTTAGCCTCTTGGCTGCATAAAAATAGCGTAGCAGCCAAAAACTGCTACGCTTAAAAAGTCTAATTTTTTGGGGTCACCTCACTATATCTTTATATCATTTGATAATATTTCATTGCTTCAATAATCATTGATTCTTTCTCTGGAGTACAATTTGGAACTCTTCCTTGTCCTTGAGGTTTTTTCTCACCAATCTCTACTCCATATTTCCTCTTAGTCTGTGCAATATTTAATGTCGTTACATTCACATTATATTTTTCTTTTATAAAATCCCTTATCTGCTGATATGTTGCTTTTGCCTCTGTAGGTGTAATGTCGAACTCATCAGTTTCTATAGTAATCTTTATCTCATCATGCGGTTTGGACAAAAGAACTACCGTCTCCACATGCACCGTCTGTGGGAACATATCCACGCATTTCACGCGTTCCACCCGGTAGCCATACTCCTGCATCATCAACAGATCTCTGGCAAGGCTCGTCGGCTTGCAGGAAATGTACAACAGCTGGTCCACACCATAGGCGAGTATCTTCTGCAGTGCTTTTGGATGGATGCCGTCACGTGGTGGATCTAACACGATCATATCCGGTCGTTCTTCGATGGTATCGAGTACTTTCAGGACGTCGCCGGCAATAAATTCACAGTTTTCAAGATGGTTGTCCTTTGCATTTTCACGGGCTGCTTCCACTGCTTCTTCCACGATTTCCACACCGATAACTTTCTTTGCAACCGGTGCAAGCATCTGCGCAATGGTACCGGTGCCGCTATACAAATCAAAAACCACTTTTCCCTTCACGCCATCTTCGCATCCGTCTTCAATAAACTGCCTTGCAGTGTTGTATAACACTTCAGCCCCTTTGGAGTTGGTCTGGAAGAAGGAAAATGTAGAAATCTTGAATCGAAGTCCCAGAAGTTCCTCATAAAAATAATCTTTTCCATGTAATATGATTGTCTCATCACTTTGTACAACGTCTGCCAGACTGTCATTTTTAACATGGAGGATACCACATATTTCCCCTTGCAAATCAAGCGCAAGAAGTCTTTCTACCAGTCCCTCCAACATAGGCGCGAGTTTACTTTCCATCTGCGTCGTCGTAACAAGACTTATGAGAATTTCTCCACGAGATACGGAACGACGTACCAGCAGATGCCGAAGCACTCCCTCGTGGCTCATACGATGGTAAAAAGGAATTTCACTGTCTTTGAAGAAATCAAGTACACATGCAAGAATTGTGCCGTAATCTTTATGCACGATTTTGCAATCTTTTGTCGTGACAATATCATAGAAACCACCCGCTTTGTGCATTCCAAGTGAGAGTGGTCCGTCTTTGTATTCATCTCCAAACGTAAATTCCATCTTGTTACGATATTCCCACTCGGATGGACTCGGATTGATTCCTTCAAACGGAAGCTCCTCCACCACATCCAAGAGCAGTTTTTTCACCTGTCCTGCCTTCAAATCAAGCTGTGCCTCGTACGGAAGCGTCTGATAATTGCAACCGCCACACGCGCCAAAATTACGACAGGCGCCGCATCTTTTTTCAAGTTTGGAAGGCTCTAACACCTCAAGAAGCATTCCTTCGCAATGACTTTTTCTTTTCTTATGGATACGAAAACGAACCTTTTGTCCCGGTATCGTCTTCTTAACAATTACCTTTGTTCGCTTTGTACCTTCTTCGGTCTGCTCCTCCACAAATACAATTCCCTTATTGGGAAACAGCACTTCCTCTACAACGCCCAAACATTCCTGTCCTTTTTTCATTTCATATACCAAAACGTATCTTTCACAAAAGACACGCACTTATTCCTTTCCGATTATTTATGATACACGGGGTTTGTTTCTCTACAATGCAGTTTATTATATTGCAAACCACAAAAAAGGAACATAATTACCCGACATCTATTATACTTACCCTTTGCTTTTTTTTCAAATTTGACTATAATATCAAAGGATATATTCAAATACGAAAATGTTTGAAAGGAGAT
>JAILQS010000073.1 GCA_024698865.1 Lachnospiraceae bacterium
GCTGCATTTATTGCATCTTCATATGCTTTCCAGGTATCTTCCAGATAGTCTTCCTTATTTACTGTTTCTGACGCTGCAAGTTCTGCATCAAGATCCAGTTCTGCTTTGTATACAATCTTGTAATTGTTCATGTCATACCAGATAACTGCATCTTCTGCCTTTACAAGATTACTGCCGCCCTTGCCAAGGTCGCTCTTATATCTGTCTTCAACTTCTTCGTCTGTAAGTGCCTTGTTGTATACATGGGCTGCTGCCATCTTTCCTCTCAGGTCACAGTTTTTACTTGGATCGTAGTTTGTACCGATTCCAAGTGGATATTTGACGCTACTGATGTTTGTAACAATATTCTTTGTTCCTGATAATGCTCCGTTTATATACAGTTTCATTGTACTTCCGTCGTAGGTTGCTGCAATGTGATTCCATTTATTTGCTTCCAGCGTTGAATTTGTATTCTCAACTTCAAGCACTTTCCAACCGCCATCATAAATGAAGTATTCCAGTTTTCCATTCACTGTTTTAATACTTACCTGATGATCGCCTTTCATAATAAATCCATTATCAGCTGCTAAATCAGCCGGATTCACCCACACTTCCATGGTAAATGGTCCTTTACCGGATAATGTCTGATTCACTGCACCGTCTTCATCCGGTACTGCAAATCCACCTTCCATAGAGTATCCAACCGGTGACGTCTCATCTTTGTATACAAACGCAGATGAACTGATTTCAGCGTTATTCTTCTTTGTCGCGCTGTTGTTAATGTAGGTTTTTGCACCGTTTAACGTTTCTATTTTTCTTTCCGCCGCTTCCAGTACATTTAATTTTGTTACATATTTCTGCTTGAGTGCGCTCATATCTTCATATGCCGCTCTTGCTTTCTCTATGCTCTCCTTCTGTCCATAAGAAACTACCGGATCAAATTTAGAAATCTGTTCGTCTAACTGGCGTGCTGCTTCTTTGTCCAGCTTCTCGTTATACTCTTCCAGTTCAGCCAAACGTTTGCAGTTTAATTTGTATTTGTTAACAAGATTAAGGTTTGACTCATCTGTCAAATATGGAACGAGCGTATAAGTGTATGAGAATTTATCATTTTTGTGTAATCTATACGGATTCAATGTATCCGGTCCGCAGGTTGCCCCACCGGTTCCTCTGGATGCACCATCCACGGAAAGAACTGTGTATTTGTCCTGTGCCGGCATCTCATAGATTGCCTTTTTATTCTTATAGTCTGTTGTCTTGAAATGAAGCGCGCTTGCATTCATTGACAAGTCATCACTTACCACCATCAGTCCTACCTTATTGGCTGCATCTTTATCCTCTAATGCAATAAATCTTACATCTGTTTTATTTCCGGAAGCCTGTGGCAACGGATACGGATAGAATGAATCACTTACCGTTGATGTATAGATTCCAATCTTTCCGCCTCTCTTGCGGTCTGACAGTGTTTCCTGTGGTCCATTTCCATACCACTTCAAATTTTCATAGCTTTCCGGCATGATGATTTCCGCACCATATCGCAATAATTCTGAATCTGCATCTCCTACGTTTAAGTCAGCTGCAATCTCAATTTCTCCGGTTCCGTAAATGGTATAACTCATTTTCTGTGTTGAATTCTTTCCATTGTTTAATCCTAATACTACCTCCACCTGACACGATGTGCCATCCTCTGAAGGTGTAACGGTAAAGTTTTTCACAACCATATCTACATTGGCATTCTCCCAGTTGACGCTGGCTTTAGAAACCTCGCCGGATTTCATGTCATTATCCAAAAGTCCTCTCCAGTAATTTGGTTTCGGTCCTTCAGTAATTACAGTTTTTCCTGCATATTTGTATGACGTAATCAGGCCTGTTTTCTTATTAAAGTTCAGATTGAAATCTTTTCCGGTTAATGTGAGACTATTTTCATCCTCAGCCTTTGTCATTGTCTCTGTACATTTTGGCACGACAACATTTTTCGCCTCTACCGGTACTTTAAACTGTTCATAAGATACTACATGACCCTTTTTTGCCCATACGGTGTCGTTTTTCAATTTCACCTTAATATTCAGGAAATATTCTGCTCCTTCCGGAATGCTTGTCGGCATTTTATATGGCACTGTGATTTCTGATGTTGCTTTCGGTTCACACGTCGCTTGTGAAACGATTCCGGAATCTACAATATTACCGTCTTCCAGTAATTCATATGCCACATCATAATCGGATAAATCATCCGTTTGTGATTCATTCGTTACTTTAAACTTACGATTGATGATATTTTTTTCTGTCGCTTGAAACCAAAACTTCTGGTATACATACTTCACTTCATATAACTCATCCTGTACGCTACGGTCCGGTCCTACCAGTCCATTCATACAGAAGTTATTATCGTTTGGTTTATCGCCCCACTGACCACCGTATGCGTAATATTTTCCTGCCATATCATCTCTGCCAATGGTCGCATAGTAATCTGTATAGGCATCCGAATCCGTAAGCCCTACATTTGCTTTACTAAAGTCCATCCATAATGCTACTGTTTCATCACTTGGTGCAATCGCATATTCGCCGATACCTTTATCCGCATTCATCTGCTGAATAATTTCACCTTGGGACAGCGCTTTGGAATACGCACGCACATATGCGTAGCTATGGTTTCCATCTCTGCTTCCTGTATGCTCAGATTCGATTCCAACACCAAAATCATGTCCACTCATACTTACTTCTGAACCTTCTGACATTACTCTTTCCTGCGTCGGTGTAAGCAATTCACCATCACAATAAAGTTTTAAATGACGATTCTCAACCACGCAAGCCAAGTGATGCCAGTTGTTTTCCCACTTGTTTGGAATACCGTAATTATTCGTTATCCATTCTCCATTATAAATATAGAAATTAATCTCGTTGCCAGATACACGAATGGCTGCCTGATGGTCACCCTTTGCCATGATTGTATGCATCTGATTATCTCTCACTCCCGGTTTTATCCAGGTTTCCATGGTAAGTTCACTACCGGACAATGCTTTGTTCAGATTCGTCTTGCTTTCAGAAGTGTTCAGTGCAGCATCTAAAAGTGAATTTCCGACCAATGCTTTTCCATTTGGAGAGTCTGCATCCTCCTTGATCTCACCTTCTAATGTACCAACCATCGCATTTTTGCTTAAGTCAGCACCCTTTATATTTTTCTCTACCTCTTTCTCCGGAATCTCTGTTGCTACCGACTGATCTACCCAGTCCCAAACAAATGCACCAAGCATGTTGTCAGAGGATCTGTGTGCTTCCCAGTATTCATACAGGTTTCCTACAGAGTTACCCATTGCGTGTACATACTCACACTGTACATACGGCATATGGTCTTCTGCTTTTGCACGACTGTAGTCAAAGTCAACACTTGCATACATTCTGCTGTATACATCAACACCACCGCTTCCTTCTAATCCACAATAATGGATTGGACGGGTGTGATCGATTGGTTTCATAACGTCTTTGATTGCTTTCTGTACAGTCTTGGTATTTCGCGAATCTCCACTCTCGTTACCGAAAGACCACATTAAAATAGAAGTCCGGTTCTTTTCGTTATTCATGTGTGTAGAAAGACGATCCTCAATGGATGTCCAGAATGGATAATTCGCATTATCCATAACACCATTGTTATCACCGTGACACTCTATGTTACACTCTGCCAGTACGAAGATTCCGTATTTGTCACAGAGATAGTACATATACTTATCATCCGGA
>JAILQS010000081.1 GCA_024698865.1 Lachnospiraceae bacterium
GACTGTGCATGATAGTATTTTTTCTCTCGTCGAATCAGTTCTGCCTTGATTCTCTCATCTGATAATCGCGAAAATGAGTCATATATATATATCATTATAAAATTCAGACTCAACACAAAGACCAATGAAATCTTTCCAATGGAGTCATTTACATTTGGACGTCCAAAAAGCAACATTTCCATATAAAATGAAATAACAAAAACAAACAGAATTGCGATTGTTAGCATTTTGGGGACGGGAAGATTTCTTTTCACGTTTCGAAAGCGCCTAACCAGTAATGTAGCTATCCAATTAAGCACCTCTATCATAACCGATATCATCCCGTCTATATGCTCTATTCTATGGAGTAGGCTGAAGTTAGCGTATTGGATGGACAGACCGACTATTATCTCTGCTATGAACATACACATCCATATAATAATTGTAACTACTACTCTCTTTGAAACGGATGCTTCATAACAGACTGTAATAAATAGCAGTGTTGAAACAGAAACAATCATAAACACTACCGGATAAGTTCCGTGAATCATTAGTATTGTTCCGATGGCAAATCGAAAGAAGTAAACAGCTCCTGTTACTTTCAAACTATATTTTCGTTCATCAAAAAAAGCATACATAAAGCGATAAACAACATACAGTTCAAAAAGATTCGTTAGTATCAAAACCAGATTATTCAGTAACAACTCCATTATTTTTCTCCCCTTCTGATTCTTAAACATTCACTACGAATTATTTTACGTCTCGATTGACTGATTGAAAAAATCTCACCATCTGTCATTGTCACTTCGTTAGCACTTAATCTGGTAATATACCGGTAATTCACAATTGTTGACTTATGTATATAAAGAAACTTATGGTTTTTTACTTCCGAATATATCCCATCCATGGAACCATAAAACTCATCTCTATGGTCCAGCGTCACCACGGTAACTTTTCTATTATTATTCTGAAAATACAGAATCTCCTCTATTGGTACCTTAAAGATATCCGATCTTTTTTTATAGCTAAACATCGGGTTATCCTGCGAAAACAGTCTAAAGTACTTATCTAAAACTTTCTCTTTTACCTTATCCGCCACGATTGGCTTCACAAGGAAATTGATAGGTCTGTTGTCAAACAGTTCCATCGCATACTCCTGCTTAGAAGATATATACGCAATCTGAAGAATCTGGTTGTTCAGTTCTTCCCTGATGTATCTGCCGATTTGAATCCCATCCATCTCCGGCAACTCTATATCAAGAAATAATAGATCGTATTTTGTCCGTTTAAGTTCCCGACACAAAGCTTTCCCGGTATTAAAAACTTCGATGCTGCACTCAATCTTCCGTTTTGCCAGCTGCTCCGTTAAAATGCTCTCCAGCTGAGAACATATCTCTATCTCGTCATCGCATATTGCAATACTTATTGCCATAATAAACTCTCCCCTGTTAAATATTTCATACTTAGGACATTATAACACATAACGGAACAAGTCTAAACTTAACTATGACAAATATTTATTCCACTACCTGACCATAAAACAGCACTTCCGCATTCTCATCATCTGTTGTCAACATATAACGAAATGGTTGATCAGCAATAAACTCTTTCTCTTCACTCATCTCAGCTGCCGCCGCATCACACATAATTGCAGTTGCGGCAGCCGCTTCTATTCCATTTTCATCTGCTTTGATTTTTGTTTTTTGTACAATATCTTCTATATACACTTCCGCTTCGTCATACATATTAGAGAAATCTGCATCCATGTTAAAAGCAGTCTCAACACCAAGCGATTGAAGATAGTTTATTAACTCTTTGGACTCAAAGGATGTTTCCGCCTCAAATTGCGGAACCCGAAGGGTTACATGGCAATATGATGCTTTGGAAATCTTCTCGGCAACATTTTTTACATCCCCCAGAATAAATACTGCATCGATATTCCCTTCCATTGGAACAACAACAAGCTTACCATTCTCGTCCTCGTAATAACGCATTTCTTCTTCTTGTTGCATATAATCTTTTTTTACTTTCTTTCCGTCATAGGTGTTAAAATTTTCATTTCCATAAATCCAAAAATTGTTTTCCCATGCAGTACGCAAATATAATGTGTTTACCAATACCGCCCTATAAATGGATAAATTGTCGGCAATCACAGGAATCAATCCATTAGTTCCTTCTTTTACCCAGTTATTTACCTTGTCCGTTATCTCATTGCTTGTGGCATTTTCCGCTGTTGCATTGTATTTTTCAGTCATTTCCTTTATGTATTTCTTTGAAAAGTCGCCACCCTGGGAACTATTATTCCATATAGAATTCTGTATGCGATAATCCATGTTCTCAACGGAATAGTCATCCGCATACTCATAAAAACGGTCGACTGATTTTTGTACTGAATCATACCAGACCGGTATCTCTTCCATAGATTCAAATCCCATGGCTTTCAACAGTTCTTCCCTTGTTACTCCGGCCGCTCCCTCCACAGCCAGAGCCAATGCTGCTCTAAAAGACGTTGGAGAAACCATATAGTTTTTATCTTTGTACCCATTGTCCTCCAGAAATTTTATCAGTGATTCATTAAAATTCTTATTCATTTGAACCGTACACACTGCTTTCTTTCCGACGGATTTTTTAGTTGTTTTAGCATTTCCTTTCTGATTACCACATCCGGCTAATAACCCCATCACTAAAACAACACTCATCAAACCTGCAACAAATCTTTTTTTCATACCTTTTCCTCCTTAATGAACACAAGGTGTTCTGTGTATTTGTTGTTACACTTACTATACGATTGGGGAAAGGGAAATGTTGCACGCTTGATGAAAAAACCCCCGGGTATAACATGTGTTATACTCGGGGGGACTGAACAATGAAAATATTTATATTCAACTGAATTAAATCATATCGTTTACAAGCTTCTCTAAAGCGTCAGCAAATAATTTCTCTTTTTCTTCTGCTTCTTCCATATTCTTTCCGATAATTCCGAAGTAGAATTTGATCTTTGGTTCTGTACCGGATGGACGAACACATAACCATGCATCTTCGGAAAGATCGAAGTAAAGTACGTTAGACTTTGGAAGTCCTGTCGTCGTTACTTCTCCGGTCTCGATGTTGCGAATCGTATCTTTCTGATAATCTCTAGCGGAAAGAACTTTATATCCTGCAAATTCCTTAGGTGCATTTTCTCTAAGTGTGTTCATAATGGACTGAATCTTCTCTAATCCTTCAATTCCACTGAATCCAACGGACTTAACGCCATCTTTGTAATATCCGTACTTCTCGTACATTGCAATCATTGCATCCCAAAGAGTCATGCCTTTTGTTTTGTAGTAAGCTGCTGCCTCACAAAGTGCCATAGTAGCAACGATAGCATCTTTATCTCTTGCATGGGTTCCAATCAGACAACCATAGCTCTCTTCAAATCCAAAGAGATAGGTTCCTTTGTTCTTCTGCTCGAATCCAAGAATCTGCTGTCCGATATATTTGAATCCTGTAAGAACCTCGATAAGTTCTGCTCCGTAATACTTAGCAATCGCATCTGCCATATTGGATGTAACGATGGTTTTAATTAAAGCGCCATCTTCCGGAAGCTTTCCATCCTTCTCTTTTCTCTGTCCGATTTCGTAATCTGCCAGAAGGCATCCGGACATATTACCGGTAAGACAATGATATTCTCCTGTCTTAGAATCTTTTACATATACTCCAAGGCGGTCTGCATCCGGATCTGTAGCAAGTACAAGGTCTGCATCCTTTTCTTTTGCAAGTTTAAGTGCAAGCGTAAATGCTTCCTCAGCCTCAGGGTTTGGATAACTTACGGTCGGGAACTCTCCGTCCGGAAGTTCCTGTTCCGGAACTACGTATACATTTTCAAATCCAAGCTCTTCAAGTACTCGTCTTGCCGGTACATTACCGGTACCATGAAGCGGTGTATAGACAATCTTTAAATCTTTGGATACTTCTTTAATGGAATCCCAATGAATTACCTGTTTCTTTAACTCTTCGATGTAGGTATCATCCACATCTTTACCAATTACATTGTAAAGTCCTGCCTTTACAGCCTCATCCTTAGACATTGTTTTGCAAGTGGAAAGGTCTGTTACTGCCTTTACCTCATCCATAATTCCGGTATCGTGCGGTGGTGTAATCTGCGCACCATCTTCCCAATATACTTTATATCCGTTGTATTCCGGCGGATTGTGGCTTGCAGTAATATTGATACCTGCAATACAGCCAAGCTTACGTACTGCATAAGAAAGTTCCGGTGTCGGGCGAAGTGCATCAAATACATATGCTTTGATTCCATTGGCATTCAGGCAAAGTGCCGCTACATCTGCAAATTCTGTTGACATACGTCTAGAGTCAAATGCAATGGCAACTCCTTTATCTCCAAAGCCCTTTTTGTTGATGTAGTTAGCGAGTCCCTGTGTTGCCTTACGAACAGTATAAACATTCATTCTGTTTACACCTGCTCCGATAACGCCTCGAAGTCCTGCGGTTCCAAATTCCAGTTCCTTGTAGAAACGTTCTTTGATTTCGTTCTCGTCTGAAGCAATCGCCTTCAGCTCTTCTTTTGTTTTGTCGTCGAAGTAAGGGTTTGATAACCACTCTTCATAAATTTTTTTGTAATCCATATTAATCCCTTTCTTTCTCGCTCTTTGCGACATTCGTATATTGAAAACGGTATATGCGTATCACCGATTTCTTTCTGTGCTATTCTTCATCTCCGGCCTTAATCATCTCCGGGAACGAAAGTACAATGTTTTGCTTGTCATTGGCAACCTCTACGGTATAACTCTTGGTCTTATAACCGCTTTGGCTCAAAGTAATCGTATGCGTGCCAATCTCCTTATCGAAGGTTGTTGGTACCGTTCCTTTGTAGGAACCGTTCAAATATATCTTCGCTCCAACCGGAGCTGATATCGAAATAGTATGTGCGTGGTCAACTGACACCGTCCCGATGTCATTTACCTTGGCATCTGTATCATCCTCGTTGGATGATGTATTGGTCGTCGGTGTAGCTGTTGACGAAGACGGTACCGGTGTATTAATATTCGCCACAGCCGGATCCTCATCTGTTTCTTCCGAAACCACATTGGTAGGTCCTTCTGCCAGAGAAATGTTCACTGTCTGTGACGGTTCTCCTACCTGTAACACTCCCGAATATGTCTCGTATCCGGTCATATCTACCTGTATATGATGACGACCGTAATTCAATCGAATCGGGTCGTCGTACTTAACGAGCGTTCCATTGATATACAAATCTGCGCCCACCGGATAGATATCAAACTGTACCAGTCCGATTTCTTTATCTTCCGGTTTGTACTCGGACAAATCCAGTGTCAGTTCCTGGTCTGCTGCCAGAGTGATGTTCTTAGTCGCAGTAAGATTGCCGTTGCGAAGTTCCACTTTATAGGAACCTTCTCGTGCCGCAATCAACATATCCTCCGTAACCGGAAGTATAATTCCATAGCCGACTTCTATCATTCCCCCGACAAATGCACTGTTCCCGGTAAGCCTTATGTAGCCATGTCCTTTCTCCACAACAATGGAAAAAATCTTATTGCCAACACCGTATACATTCAACTTGTCCTGATTGTTAAGATCTATCAGTTTGATCTCCTGCCCTTTCTGGCAAAGAAACAGGTTCGAGTCATACTTGTAGGTGGCATCCCCGATACTGATTGCACTTTTCGTCGTATCCATCGTCAGCTTATCAATCTCTGCATACCGGAAAGCCGTTGGGCTAATCTGCACCTTCGTAGCGGTCATATTAGAAGAAACAAAGTAAATGTCTACAATCTCTCCCAGCTCAATCTGTGACATCGCAATCGCCGTCTCATGCGTATCGCTTACTGTCGTCGCCCCGTTATAGAAAAATGTTTCTTCTATTCCCGACTGGACATTATAAATCAAAACTGCCTGTCGTATATCATCTATATTCTTAACAACTCCCATTGCAGTTGCATCGTAATTTTCCTCTTTATTGACTGTCGCACCACCGGTCGTTTTTTTGATAATACTTCCGGTATCTCTTTTGGTGCCGCATCCGCCAAGCAGAATCGCACACATCTGCAGTATCATCAATAACACGATAGCACGGAATTGTTTCTTAATTTCTAATCTCATATGCAATCCTCTTATTACCGCGCGAAACAAACCCAATTTGGGTTAAGTATAGCACATTTTCTCCTAAAAATAAAGAGTTCTAAGGTGTTTGCCCGTAAATGTCAGTTTATTTTTTTCCGTTTGCGTCAGGCTTCTAAGCTTCTCAACATTTTTCCACGCAATCCACGTTTTCTTGCCGTTCAGATAGTGATTTGCGATTTTCCAGTATTTATCCGGATACAAAAACATAATCTCCAGAAGTCTAAGTTCCTCTTTTTTTAACGGTTTTTCCTTGTGGTAAGCTTCCAGAAGCGATTTGCCAAACGTCTCATTCCATGCGTTTTTCTCCATGACTTTTCGCATAAAATAATAAAGATCCATTAGTTGCAACCCAAGATGTGCATGTTCAAAATTTACGATCGCTATGTCTCCATCCGCCAATAGTGCATTGTGATAGGAAAAACTTCCGTGACAGATACTCCCGTTCTCCAGTGCCGCACCGGCCATCTCCTGATATCCGCTCTTTTTCAGTCTGTCCAGTGCTTCCTCTGCCTGCCCAAAATATATCTCAAATGCTTCCAAAAGCTCCTGCTCAAAAAGGTTCTTCTGACGTTTGCTTTTCAAATAATTTTTCATTTTACGTAGTTCCCGGTTGTGCTTTTCACAGTTTGCAATCTGGTTTGTCTCACTGTAAACCACCGACGTGTCTCCATCCAGCTGCGCCGCAGAAATATCTGTTTTCTCCAGCACTTTATGAAGCTGTCCAAGTTTTCCTGCCACTTCCGTAATCTGCCGTAAATCCCGCGGATTGCACTCCACTGCACGAAACCATTCTTTGACTACATACCGTTCGCCCTTCTGGTTACAGCTAACCAGCTTCTCTTCCAAATTACGCACAAACGGATCTGTCTTCTTAAACCCACGCTTTTTCAACAGCTCCGTAATTCTATGTTCAAACTCCAGTTTATTCTCGGTCGAGGAAACCTCCTTAAGCATACGGATTCCCTCATCCGTCTCCAAAAGAAAGGCTCCCCGGATTCGCTCCATCGCATTCACTTCAAATGCATACTGCTCTAAAACTTCTTTGTATTTATCCTCCAATTAAAAAGTCCTCCTTTTCATAACTCTGCAACCTCTAGATTACATATTATGAAAGGAGAACTTCTTTCATTCGCTTATTTTGTTATTGGAACTTTTCCTTCGTCAGACGAAGAAGTGTTTCTTTTTGATTTTGCTCCGGATTCTCCAGTACACATTCCAAAAGATAGTTTAATATTTCTCCAAGCTTTGGTCCCGCCTGATAGCCCTCACGCATCAAATCGCCGCCGTTTACTGCCAGATCTTTCAGATTCAGACACTGCTGCTTTTTAAGTATCTCTTGATATATTTCCTCTGCCTTTTGGATAATGGATAATTTCGCCTCCCATGTCTCCGGGTTCTGTGCCCGAACATCCATGGTTTCTACTATAAATAGCAGATCCATAATATCTACACCAATCCGGTTGGCAGCTCTTCGCATATGTTTCTCTTCCGGCGTGAATCGGTAATCGTGCCATTTAATCAGTCGCGTTACCAGGGATATTGTCTGATTATCAAACTTCAGGCGACGCAAAATATTATGTGCCAGCTTAGCACTTACCTCTGCATGTCCTTTGAAATGGTCAATCCCTGCGAAATCCGTTGTTTTCATCTCCGGCTTTCCGGCATCATGCAACAACATAACCCAGGAAAGAACGCTTCTTTGCTTGCGGTCAATCTCATTTGCAAGACAATATTCATTCACGCATTGCAACGCCTTCATACAGTGCTTTCCCACACTGTAAATGTGGTGCGGATTGTTCTGCGGTGTACGTAACATCACGTCATATTCCGGTAAAACATATTTTAAAATATCCGTCTCAGATGCAACCAGAAGTTTCTCCGGATGCGAGGAAACCAGTAATTTGTCCAGTTCCACGCGAATTCTCTCGGCACTGATCCGTGTGAGCGCAGCCGCTTTCTCTGGTATTGCCTGTTTGGTCTCTTCTTCTATTTCAAATCCCAGTTGTCCTGCAAATCTAACAGCACGAAGAATTCGGAGTGCATCTTCATCAAAACGCTCTCTGGCGCTTCCTACGCAGCGAATAATTCCCTTCTCCAAATCCTCCTGTCCGCCAAATATATCAACAAGTCCTTCCTGTGGATTATATGCCATGGCATTGATTGTGAAATCTCTTCTCTTTAAATCTTCCTTAAGAGACGCCGTAAATGTAATATCTTTGGGATGTCTGCTATCCTCATAATCTCCATCAATACGATAAGTGGTCACTTCGTAACCGGTCTTGTCTATCATAACCGTTACCGTTCCGTGCTCAATTCCGGTATCTATCGTTCGACGAAATATTTTTTTTACTTCTTGCGGTAATGCCGATGTGGTAATATCCCAATCCTCCGGCTCCCGCCCCAAAAGAGCATCTCTGACACAACCTCCGACTGCATAGGCTTCAAAACCATTTGCCTGCAGTTTTTCAAGTATGTCAGCAACAGCTGCCGGTATCTCCATCTTCATAGCATTCCTCCATCAAATGAATTAGTATGCGCGTCCCCAATATACAAGTTTTTTCGCCGGCTTGCCACAGCATACGCAAGTGTCCGCAATCGTTTCCTGTGCAAATGGCATACAACGGGAAGTCGCACCGGTTTCTTCTTTAATCTTATCTTCACAAGCCTGCTCTCCACACCACATTCCGCGGATAAATCCGGCTTTGTTGTTTACGATGTCAAGGAACTCTTCGTAGTTATGTGCATCGTATGTGTGCTCTTCTCTATGTGCTCTTGCTCTTTCCAGCATTTCTTTCTGCATAACAGCCAGTAAAGTAGCAACTTTTTCTTCTACTTCATCCAAAGATACGGTAATCTTCTCTCCGGTATCACGACGAACCAGAATACCCTGATTAGCCTCAATATCTCTTGGGCCCATTTCAAGTCGAAGTGGAATACCGCGCATCTCCTGCTCGCTGAATTTCCATCCCGGACTCTTATCGGTATCATCTACTTTCACACGAACTGTTTTGGCAAGTTTGGCTCTTACTTCCTCTGCTTTTTCCAATACGCCTTCTTTTTTCTGCATAATCGGAATAATCGCAAGTTGCGTAGGCGCAATTGCCGGTGGCAGTACCAATCCGGAATCATCTCCATGTACCATGATAATCGCACCAATCAGACGGGTCGTCATTCCCCAGGAAGTCTGATGTACGTACTGTAATTTGTTTTCTTTGTCGGTATACTGAATGCCAAATGCTTTTGCAAATCCATCTCCAAAGTTATGGCTGGTTCCGGACTGAAGCGCTTTACCATCATGCATCAGTGCTTCTATTGTGTAAGTAGCTTCTGCTCCGGCGAATTTTTCTTTGTCTGTCTTTCTACCGCGAATAACCGGCATAGCCAATACTTCTTCACAGAAATCTGCATAAAGATGAAGCATCTGCTCGGTTCTCTCTTCTGCTTCTTTTGCTGTTGCGTGAGCAGTATGACCTTCCTGCCATAAGAATTCTCTGGAGCGTAAGAACGGTCTCGTCTCTTTCTCCCAACGTACAACCGAACACCACTGGTTATATAACTTTGGCAAATCACGATATGACTGTACATCTTTTGCATAAAAATCACAGAACAAAGTTTCTGAAGTTGGACGAACACACAATTTCTCCTGTAACGGTGCCAGTCCTCCCTGTGTTACCCATGCCACTTCCGGCGCAAAACCTTCCACATGGTCTTTTTCTTTCTCTAATAAACTTTCCGGAATAAACATTGGCATATACACATTCTGTACTCCGGTCTCTTTAAATCTACGGTCTAATTCTGCCTGAATGTTTTCCCAGATTGCGTAGCCTGCAGGTTTGATTACCATACATCCCTTTACACTTGAGTAATCAATCAGTTCTGCTTTCTTTACAACGTCAGTATACCATTGTGCAAAATCTTCCTCCATTGAGGTAATCGCTTCTACTAATTTCTTTTCCTTTGCCATAACATTTTCCCTTTCTTTCTTTGGTTTGCATAATTTCTATTCGCCAGACTTTTTTCTATCAAAATAAAGAAAAAACCTCCAGCCCCTAAGGGACCGAAAGTTTCGGCGGTACCACCCTTATTAACTGCCTTTCTCGCTCAAGACAGTTCTCTTGAATTCTTGTGTCGTAAGATTACGCTGCGTTTTCACACAGAGACTCCAAGGTAGGTTCCAAATCATTCGTTAAGAATTCACACCAGCCATTCTCTCTCTGAAAACTACTGATTTGTACTAATCCTCTTCTCAGTCACATTTGCTTTAGATTCTATCGTCATTCGCGCTCTTTGTCAACTCTTTTGCGTTAACGTAAAAAGTCCTCGACAAGCATTTCTCCAAGTACTAAAACCGCGCCTACAACAATAATCATAGAAGCGATATATTTCAGCTTCTTATCGTGTCTTGGTTGTATTTTCTTAATCAGCATATAAAGAAGCAACCCGATCAGAACCAGTATATAGCCTGTGATGTTGATGTAACTATTGATTGTCATTCTCTTTTCTTTCTCCTAACTACATTGTATCGATACGCATTTTGCTTACCGGCTCGCAATACCTGTTTACGTAGTAAGCATACAGCGCTCTGTATTCTTCGGTCGGTCCCTCGTGAAGTGTACCCAGAATTTTGTGAGGATCAAACACTTCATCTGTTGATGTCTTATTCTTTGTAATGTGCAGTGCAATATTCGAGCAGTGATCGGAGATACGCTCCATATTGGTCAAAAGCTCGATAAAGGAAATTCCTTTTTCTACATTGCATTTGCCATGCTGCAGTCGGTCGATGTGTCGATTCTTTAATAACTCTACCAGGTCATCAATTGTCTCCTCTAATGGCTCGATTCTGCTGGCAACGGTTTCGTTATCACTAAGGAAACTCTCATTGGTCATCTCTATAATATTGCGAACCGCGTCAAACAAATAGCTAAGCTCTGCCTTTCCTTCATCTGAAAAACGCAGTCCCTGCGAGTGATTGTAAGCTCCAACATCTGCAATATTGTCAGAGTAGTCTCCGATTCGCTCATAGTCTCCGAGGGTGTGCATAATGGAGGTTGCAAATCTTGTCTGCTGTTTGTTCAAATCCTTCGCAGTAATTTTGATAATATATTCTCCAAGTACCGTCTCGGACTTATCAAGGAAACGCTCGTTTTCATCCAGAATCTCACGTTTCTTTTCGTCATATTCTTCCACCAGATCACAGGAGATATTAAAGTTTTCAAGCGCTGTCTCACCCATGGCTACCGCTACTGCTTTACACTGCTCTAAAGCAAGTGCCGGTGTTTTCAGGAACAAATCATCCAACAGTGCAAGTTCTTTCTCCATCTTGGAACCTTCACCGTCTTTAATAATCTTACCGGAGTACTGGATTAACTTCGGATAAATCGGGAATACCAGACATCCCGTTACAAGGTTAAATATTGTATGGAAGTTCGCAATCTGACCACTCGAAAGATTGTCATCCCAGAACGCAAATCCATGTACAGCCTGTATCGTGTAAATCACTGCAATAAATACCACCGCACCTATGGAGTTGTTGATTACGTCGATTAAAACGGCTCTCTTTGCTTTCTTGTTGGTTCCAAGTCCGGCAAGAACAACCGTTACACATTTACCGATGTTCATACCAATCAAAATCGGGATTGCCGTAGACCACGCCAATAATCCGGTTGGCGCCATACTCTGAAGCATACCGACTGCAGCAGAAGAACTCTGCAAAACTGCCGTAATCAAAATACCCACAACCACGCCGAGGGCCGGGTTTTTGAGTACCAGTAAGAAAGAGCGGAAAGATTCGCTCTGTTTTAACGGATCTAATGCGGTTGACATGGTTGACATACCGACAAACAATATACCAAATCCAATAATCAATGAAGATGCATTACGCGCCTTCGTCTTTTTATTCACCAATGAAATTCCTGCACCCAGTGCGATAAAAATCGGTGCAAGCTTCGATGGATTCAAGTATTGAACAATTCCTCCGGACAAATCATTTAATCGTAAGATTTGCGCAGTGATGGTTGTACCGATATTAGCACCCATAATTACCGGAACTGCCTGTAACAGGTTCATAATGCCGGCATTTAAGAAGCCCAATACCATAACAGATGTGGCTGCTGAACTTTGAATCGCGCAGGTAACAAATACACCAAGACCAAGTGCTTTGAATTTGTTATCTGTAAGCTTTGCTAATGTGTTCTCCAGTCTGGATCCTGCAATTCTCTCCAGCGATCCGCTTAACATACTCATTCCGTAGAGGAACATTCCAACTCCACCAATTAACTGGATAATATTTTCTATGGGCATTTTCTTCAATCTCCAATCTGATTTTTCAAATTAAATTTACCAACTCCATTTTACATAACAGATTTCAAAAATACAATCCTTATTTGCTTTTATCCCATAATTATCCTATAATGTGAACATAACAGATATTGCTAATTGGGAGGAAATTACTATGAAGAAACAAGTTTCTAATTATATCTTTGGTCTCGTTTTAATCATTATTGGCATCATTTTTGCCGGCAACAGTTTCCTGGGATGGGACATTGACATTTTCTTTAAAGGGTGGTGGACTTTGTTTATCATCATTCCGGCGCTGATTTCCATCTTTGAGGAGGGACCGCGTACACTGAATATTTTTGCGTTGATTATCGGTATCCTGTTCTTTTTGGATGCCCAGCATTTTATGCGTGGAATCGACTTTTTCGATCTGGCATTCCCTTTGATTTTCATCTATCTGGGTATTCGCCTTATCGTTAGAAGTGGTCGCAAAAATACCAATAAAAATGCCAACACCAATACAAACTATAACACCAACAACAATGCGAACTACCATGACGCCCACACCAATCAGTCACAGTCCGGTACCGACATTCCAAACTTTGATGCAGTATTCTCGGATGAACATGTGAATTTTAACGGCAATCCTTTTTACGGCGCCAATGTCAGTTCCTCTTTCGCGTCCAATACACTTCATTTGGACGGTGCTATTATCAACGGTGATGTAACAATTCGATGCAACGCATCCTTTGGTGCGATCAAAATCTGTTGTCCGGCGAATGTAAATGTAACAGTTTCTCCGTCTTCCTTTTTCGGCGGTGTTTCCAACAAACGAAATGTACCGTACATTGACGGAGCGCCTACCATCCATATCGATGCCAGCTGCGCTTTTGGCGGTATCGAAATCTACTAGTTGTCCGGGTACTCATACTCCAGCCAGAGATGAAAGATTGCACGAATAAGCAGCAATCCCATCGGACCAAGCACAAAACCGAATATACCAAACAGTTTTATACCAATATACATGGCTGTAATCGTGAAAACCGGTTGCAGCCCTGTTTTATTCCGGACAACTTTCGTTTCTATCATCTCTTTTAACAATTCACAAATCAGATATAAAAGAATCATTATTACTCCGGCAAACAGTCTCCCGTTAAAAAAATAATACGCGCTAAGCGGCAGGAGTATCATTCCACTTCCAAGCACCGGCAGCGCATCCAACAAACTAATTCCCAGCCCCGCCACGATACTGTAGCGGTTTTTGACAAGCATAAGCCCGACACTACAGACGACAAATACCACCAGCGTATTCAGTACAAAGGATTTGCCATATGCCGTCGCCGCTTGCGATAGCTTTTTTCCTATCTTTTTGCTCTCCCGGGAAAACGCCGAATCCTGAAACATCACTTCCAGATCCGACCGGTCTCTCATCATAAAAAATGTACTTAACACTACAATAAATACTACCCAGATTCCGGACAACACATTTCGCACAAATCCCATAAGAAAGCGTTGTCCCTCTTTCGTCGCTGTTTGTCCCAGTCTTGCGATGTAATCCGCCACATCTTTCCGCTGTAACTGCAAGACCTCCAGACCAAACTGTTCCCCCAATGCCTCGACCCGCGAAAAAATTGCCGGCAGGTGAAACAGTAACGTCTGCAGTTGTCGAATCAGCAGCCAGATTACTCCAAAAGACAAAAGTAAAGAGAGCGCCGTAACTACGCTTATGACCACGATACCACCTGTTTTTTGTTCTATACGAAACCGAGTTTTCAAAAATGCTACGGCCGGCAAAAGCAGCCTTGAAAATAATAGTGCCAAAAGAAACGGCAAAAACAACGGTAATAAAAATCGAAATCCCACGTATACCGCAATGGTTGTCACTGCCACAACCATGATTCCTTCCGCTGCCTCTTTCCTGTATTTTTCCCACATACGCCTTCCTTCTTCCGAGACTTTCCTATAAATCGAGTAGGCTGACGCCTACTCGGTTTCGCATCTGAACATTCCGCACTTTGTGCTCCATGTTCTTATTGTGCTACAAAAAAAGGTAACAGTTGCTACCTGTTACCTTAGTATCTCTCTTATTTTTCATTTATATACGAAAAGTCTGTGTAGGGTTCCCTTTTTGGAAGCTTCTCAAAACATAGTTTTTCTTTCGTGGTTGGATGTTCAAATTCCAGATAATACGAAAACAGCCCCATTTGAAACCATCCTTTTCTCTGTCTGAAATCCGGATTGTATTTCGTATCTCCATATATTCCGCCAAACGCTTCTACTGTACTTAACTGCACTCGAATCTGATGATGTCTTCCGGTGTAAAGCACCACCTCCAAAAGGGCGCGCTCTTCCCTGCTTTCAAGAACCTGATAGGTGAGTTTCGCTTTCTTTGCATCTGCCGGCGCCTTTGTTTTGCCTTCCACAATTTGCGAAGTGTTCGTTTTCCCGTCCCTTCGCATCATATGTTCTAACAGTATCGGCTCCTTGGTAATCTCTACTGACTGCTTCGTCGTCACAACCGCGAGATATTTTTTTCGAAATGTTTTGTCCTGTAACTGCTTTCCAAGTGATGCTGCCGCCTTTTTATTTCGTGCAAAAACCATAATTCCACCTACCGGCCGGTCCAGACGATGCACCAGATATGCCTCACAGTCTCCGTTTTCTTCCTTGCTCAGTTCATTTTTTACCCGGTTTAACATATCATAATCCAAAGACCGGTTGCTCTGGGACAACACCCCTTCCGGCTTGATTACTACAATCACATCTTTGTCTTTATACAATACTTCTAATTGTTCCATAGTTTCTATACTTCCATTTTTTCAGCGGGAAGCCATGTACGAATCATATTACATAACTTCTCCATTTCCAATGGTTTCACAAGAACATCGTTCATTCCTGCGCGCAAAAGTTTCTCCTTTACTTCTTCATCGGATTCTGCCGTCAGCGCAATAATCGGTACATTATCGGTAAACGAACTTCCTATATCCCGAATTCTTTTGCTTACTTCCATTCCGTTCATGTCCGGCATGTAATAATCCATAAATATAATATCAAATGTCTGCTCTTTTTCAAGTATTTCTAATGCTCTGGCTCCGCTGTTGCAAGTGCAGACCTGGAATCCCATGCTCTCGAGCATAACCTGCGCGACCTGTAGATTCATTGTATTGTCATCCACTACCATCACGTACGCATCTATTGCCTTTAAGAACCTGTCTTCTGTGCTCATCTTGTCCTTTGCTTTCGCGCTTTTTCCGACCGGCGTAGCATCCGCAATTTTCTGCGGCAGCTCTACCGTAAACTTCGTTCCGACGCCGTACGTACTCTGGAAAAATATCTTTCCACCCATCAGATCCATCAACATTTTACAAATTGCAAGTCCAAGCCCTGAGCCTTCGATGGAATGATTTCTCTTCTTATCCACCTGCGAAAATGCACCAAAGAGTTTATCAAAATCCGCTTCTTTGATTCCTCGTCCGGTGTCTTTCACGACCACTCTTAAAATGCCTCTGTCATCGCCGGTTCTTTCCCAATTGACAACCAGCTCAATTTCTCCCTGATCCGTATATTTTACCGCATTATTCAAAATGTTGGTAAGCACCTGCCGGATGCGGACGGAGTCTCCCACCAGCGCTGTCGGCAACAGATTGGAGATATCCTCCCGTAATAAAATATTCTTATCTTCCAGACGATATCTCGTAATCTTTAAACAATCCTGTAATAAAGACATCGTAGAGTACTCATTTTCCACAATCTCCATTTTACCGGATTCCATCCTGGAATAATCAAGAAAATTATTAAGCATGCCCGTCAAATTATTTGCTGCGCTCTGAATTGTTTGGATGTACTCCAGACTTTCCGTCGGCAGTTTTTTCTGCTCCAGTACATCTGCCATTCCGCAGATTGCATTTAACGGCGTCCGAATCTCATGACTCATATTTGCAAGGAACTGCGTCTTCGCTTTCGTCGTCTCTTCCAGCACCTTTGCTTCGCGTGTGCTTACAACCAGGCGATTCATTTCCTCATAGCCCATAATCAACACAAATATAATCAGTCCGACACAGATAAACTGTCCCAGATATTTTCCGTTCATGTTATCGCTGAGTGCTTCCAGCGCCGCAAAAATGATCAATACCAACGCTCCGATATTCATCGCCTTCATTTGGGAAGTCTGCGTCTGGCTGTATTCATATACGGAAATTCCCTGTATGATAATCGCGCATATCATTATCAGCGCTATGGAGATAATCGCACTTTCCTCCAGCGTCATTACCCCTGCAAACTGCAGTGCTACCGTACCGACGATGTTTACCGTAAATAAGAAACTCATCGTTCTGAATATTTCCGCATATTTTCCATCAATCAAAAAATAGAAAAATGCGACAAACGGAATCGGCAACAGACGTAACATCAACTCGGCTGTCGCTGCCGCTACAAATTGATTATCCAGATACATCTGACGCATTCTCGACTGCATAATGAACCAGAATGCCAGAAACAGTGCAAAGATGCCCAGATAAAACAGCGCCTTGGTATTGTTTCCTTTTGTATTGCTGAAAACAGAAATCAAAACAAGTTCTATTCCGATTATACAGACGATAATCGCAAGAATCATTCCAATCAGGCCTTTACGTATTACGTAGCGATATACTGCACGTTCTTCGCACAACAACACTTCGTCCAATTTTCCCAACATCTTACCGGATGCGCTGGAATATATGATTTCCACGGTTTTCCCGGAGTCCTCCCTAAAAAGGGGTACTATAACGTACGCGCTCGCTGTCGAAGTACCAAATAACCGGGTCTTATCGTTGTTATAGCTGACTCTTATAACTCCATCTATATAGACATCTGCTGCTTTCTGACGTGAAAAAAACGCCAGACGCATTCCATCCTGTTCAATCTTTGGAAGGCGATTGGTTACTTTTATCTGTTTCTCTTTTATTTCTTCATAACGCGCGGGAAGTGTGACGTCTTCATGAGTGGCATTTCCGTATGTAACGGTCCAGTTCTCACGTAAAAAATGAGGCTGCTCATTAAAGAAACCATAATAATCTCTCTCCTGAAACAGCACCCATAATATGATTATAAACCCGATAAACATACACGTATGAAGAACTCTTAAGTATACGCTTTTGTTCTTTTTGTTTTCTATCATAAGTACCTGCCATTTCTCTATCCTGATGCCGTATCAAGACCTCTTTTCAATTTAATTATCACTTACAATGCAGGTATTTAAAAGTGATAAAATTAACAAGTACTATAATTTATTTCATTCTATTTTTGCTATATTATCAGTTTTTATTACATTTTGTCTAGACAATTTATTTTGCGTTATACTTTAAAGCGGTAACCCACACCCCAGATTGTCTCTATATACTGCGGTTTTTGGGTGTTTACCTCGATTTTCTCGCGGATTTTCTTTATGTGCACCGTTACGGTTGCAATATCACCTACAGAGTCCATATTCCAGATTTCGCGGAACAATTCATCTTTTGAGTACACATGATTCGGGTGTTCTGCAAGAAAGGTAAGCAGGTCAAATTCCTTCGTGGTAAATATCTTTTCTTCATTGTCGACGTACACTCTTCGTGCAGTTTTATCAATCTTGATTCCGCGAATTTCAATGATGTCATTCTCTGTTGTTGCTGCCCCAAGAAGTCGCTCGTATCGGTTCAGATGCGCTCGTACTCTTGCAACGAGTTCATTTGGACTAAACGGCTTTGTCATATAATCATCCGCCCCCAGTCCCAAACCGCGAATCTTGTCTATCTCGTCTTTTTTGGCTGAAACCATCAGAATCGGAATATTCTTTTCCTCACGTATTTTTTTGCAGATTTCGAATCCATCGATTCCCGGCAACATCAAATCCAGAATCAACAGGTCAAATTCTTCGTTTAAGATTCGATTCAGCCCTTCGTTCCCATCGCCGGAAATCTCTACTTCATATCCGTTAATCTCAAGATAATCCTTTTCCAGTTCTGCAATAGAAAGCTCATCTTCAATAATTAATATCTTGCTCATAGTTTCCTCCATTCTGCATTTTGCGCTATGTCCTTATCCGCATTTCTTCGAACTTCTTCCATCATCTCACGAATCTCCCGCTCTTCTTTTGGAATTTTGTTTTCCGGTTTTGGCAGCTTCTTCTCTTCTATTTTCTTATTCAAGGTAAAGGAAATCGACAGTCCGTTGCCCGGTTCACTCTTTGCCCAGATGTCTCCGCCATGCTCCTGCACTATCTTACGGGATATCGCAAGTCCCAGTCCACTTCCTCCCGTACTGGAGCTTCTGGATGCGTCTGCCCGGTAGAAACGGTCAAAAATAGTATTTTCTTCTTCTTTCTTTATTCCCGGTCCGTTGTCCTTCACCTCTACCCTGACAAAGTCCGTTCCATCGTGAAGACGTACCGTTATTTTTCCATTCTCTTTGTCCATATACTTCATGGAATTGATGATGATGTTATCCATAACACGTTTTAGCTTTTCAGGATCCATAATTACCTTGTAGGAGCGCTTCATCGTGTTCTCCATCGTAATTGTCATTCCTTTTTCTTCAACCTCCGACTCATACTCACCCACGCAGTCTTCCAGATATGCCAGAATGTCTACACCCGTAAAATTGTAGGCTGCCGTATCACTATCTATCTTTGCATATACGGATAGCTCATCTACCAGTGCCGTCACTGCATTTGCCTTTGCAAGAATGGTCTGCAGATATTTCTCCTGTTTTTCAGGGGTATCCGCAATTCCGTCTAAAAGCCCTTCCGTATAGCCCTTAATTGTAGTTAACGGGGTTTTCAGGTCGTGGGATACGTTACTGATTAGTTCACGGATATCTTCTTCATACTCCAGACGCGACTCTATCAGTCTCTTTAATCTGCCCCGCATCTTCTCAAAGTCTTTGCTAAGCTCTCCGATTTCGTTGTCCTTATCTATCTCAAATGCATAATCCAGATTACCTTTTCCCATCTGATTGGTTGCTATTCGAAGTATATTAAGCGGACGGACAATTCCACCGTAGATCCATAGCATTAACAATGCATCGGTAAATATAATAATCACAAAAAAACTGATAATAAACTGATTCACACTCTTTTTAATTTCCGGAAGAATCTGCGTCAGCTCAGTTACAAAGAAAATGCTTTCCTCTTCTCCGTTCGCTCCGTAAAAATCCTGCTGTTTAATCAGTGCCGGCACACCTTCACTCATATATACACCAAAATTGCCCTTGTACTCTCCGAACTTTGGAAGATGCTTTTCAATGAGTTTTACGCTCGTTTCATTGCCACTATACTTAATCTGATTTTGTTTTCTGAGAATGACATACGAACTGCGTCCTTCAAAACTCTTTTGTATTCTCTTAAGGTAATCAAGGTCCTCCAGGCGGGTAGGGTCTTTAAGCGCCAGTATCTTCGTCTCATTATATGCATCTTCTGTCATGGCATTTAACAGTCCCATCGGGTTGGCAAGCATTTCCTCTGTACCCAACACTCCCGACACATCATAGGTTTCGCAGATTTTCTTGGATTGTATCATCATAATTACGCTCGCTGCACAAATTACTAAAACTACCGGCATAATTAACGTCGTTAAAAATGCAACGATCAATCGTTGTTTTATCTTCACAGAGTTTCTCCTTTATTCCTTCACTGTCAATACTGTCTTTTTTTGCATTATATCACACTCATACGCTACCTACTAATTAACTTTTTCTAAAATAGGCAAAAGTAAAACAAGTGGTACTTGAGGTGACCCCTTAAAGTTAGACTTTTTACGAGACGACTTCGGTCGTCTCGTTTTCTTTATGCAGCTAAGAGATGGAGCCTGTATTGAACAGGACTCATCCATCCTAACTTCTCTTTTATTCGTTGCTCGTTATAATATTTTATAAATCTCTCGATTTCTGCTTTTAATTCATCAAAACTATAGTAGACAACACCATAGTATATTTCTTGCTTTAGAATTCCAAAAAAGTTTTCCATTACCGAGTTATCAAGACAGTTTCCCTTTCTGGACATACTTTGAAAAATTTTTTCCTCTTTTAGTCTATGAGAGTATGCTTTCATCTGGTAAGCCCACCCCTGATCAGAATGAAATGTTCTTCTGTATGGGCAGTCTGAGGTGATTGATATTGCTTTATCTAGGGCATCCATTACATTTTTAGCTGAAGGTTTCTTATCGATCCCGTAACTAAGTATTTCGCCATTACACATATCCATAAATGGATCTAGATAAAGTTTATGCATTGTCATATGGCCTTTGCCATCAACTTCATAATACTTAAATTCAGTCGTATCCGTTGTGATTTTTTGATGTGGTATATTTGTATTAAAACGTCTACGAATTCTATTAGGTGCTACAGTACCTACATTGCCCTTGTAGGAACTATATTTCCTGCTTTTGCGTGTATAGGATGTTACTTGCAAGCCTAGCTTTTGAACGATTCTCTGAACTTTCTTTTTGTTAATGCTGTATCCCTGATTACGAAGTTCTCCAAGTATTCTGCGATATCCATAATCCTTATTATTTTTACGGATTTCTTGGATTTTTTCTTCTATTTCCATATCAGGATTTTCCCTATCAAATCGCTTTTGCCAATACATATATGTTGCTTTAGGCATT
The DNA here is from genome assembly GCA_024698865.1 of Lachnospiraceae bacterium. Taxonomy (GTDB): domain Bacteria; phylum Bacillota; class Clostridia; order Lachnospirales; family Lachnospiraceae; genus JAILQS01. Next base: position 21,018 of record JAILQS010000081.1, read on the forward strand.
TTTGTATATGAGAGAAGATCTTTTAATTTGAACTGTCCTCGGAGGCTGCTGATGACTCTTGCCTTTCTCTCATTTTTGCTTCGTCCTCTAAACGCAGTCTCCTCAGTTCTTTTAAAAAGGCATTCTCGATTCTTAACTTAAGGAGTTCATCCTCAAGTTCCTTAACATGCTCTGCACTTGTATCAACAGTAGATTCTTCATCTAGTTTGTTTTGCGTATTACTATCTGGCTTATTCAATGTTTTCTTAGGCCCTTTCTTATGCGGTCTCAACGCATCAGGACCAGCTACTCGAAAGAGTCTTACCCAATTTGAAATTAAAGCAGGGTTATTAATTCCTTCTTGTAGAGCTAAGTCTTGATACGATACTTCACCTGATAAATATAACTCTACAACAGAAAGCTTTTTTTCAAAAGAATAAATATCATTTTTCCTAGAACGTTTTAATCCTTCGTCTCCAAATTTATTATAAGCAGCAATCCATTTTCTTAGTTGTGAATTGCTTTTAAATCCGTATTTTTTTGAAATATAGTCTGTGCCACCTTTTCCATTTAAATATTCTAAAACTAATTTTTTCTTGAATTCATAGCTATATTTAGCCATAAAAATACCGACCTCCCTATCGTTAGATTTATGGTCTAACTTTTGGGGGTCGGTACACAGTACATAACTGATTGGCTCTTTTATTATATGTTTTTGAATTCTGGACGTGAGAATTCTCTTCTTATAAGTATGAAACAGATTGTAAATGAAAGTGCATCTGCAACTGGTCCGGCATATAAAACGCCGTTGAATCCAAAGAAGAATGGTAAAAGGATAATAAGCGGTGTAAGGAATAATACTTGCCTTGTGAGAGACATGAAAATTCCTTTGTAAGGCTTTCCAATTGCTGTGAAGAAATTGGAAGTAAGTGGCTGTAAGAATGCAGTACAAATTCCGAATAAGAATATTCTGAAATACTTGGTACAGAAATCAAAATACAACTCTGAACCTGAACCGAAAATTGAAACTATCTGGCGAGGGAAAAGCTGGAAACATAACCAACTTATTGTTGTAATGATTGCAGCTAATTTAATGGCAAGGTGATAAGCATCTTTTACTCTCTGGTAGTT
>JAILQS010000082.1 GCA_024698865.1 Lachnospiraceae bacterium
CGTTGTTTCTGTCGATGAAAACAACAGTGCTTATAGCCACATTTCCAATGCTCCCGAAACCGATAAGATTGTCCGCTACCTTCGAAAGCTTTATTACTCTACAAAAGAATAAAGAATTGATTCTTATTCTTTTATGTTACCATCTTTTCCTTCGTTATGCTCTCTGTAAACTTTATTTTCTTCCCATCGCTTATAGTAAGCATCACCTCTGTGATCTGCGAGTTCATAACCGGATAAAACTTTATCCCAAAGCATCTGTGTGTACTTCACAACGCCCGGTGCAGAAAGATGATTGCCGGTAGAAAAATCTTTATTTTCATCCAGTTTCAGCTCCTCCATATGGAGATTTCCCTGAAACAGTGGAATGTTATACTTGTCTGCGTAATCCTGCAATGTATTGTAGTATGGCTGCATTTTATCTGCGTCCACCGCAAACGGAGAAATCGCAAATACCAACTGTGCACCATTCTCATCTGCCAGTTCACGGAACATATCCAGATATTTTTCCACTTTCGGAAGGAATGGTTTACGTTCCGTTATCTTATCAAGATCTGTCCATACCTTACCTTTTTTCACCTCATATAACGGTGCGTATCCGAGAGAAATGTCATCTGCCGGATTCTTTACAAAATCCGCGTTTTCCAAATCCTTATATCTTGTGTGGAACAACGGGAAACGTAAACAATACTCAATAAGTTTCTCACTCTCAGGCAATGTTGCTCTTGCGTGGTCGATGTAGTTTTTCGAAAAACGCATTCCATTTAACGCCTTAATTGATATCGCCGTATCCGAATAATCTTCCCGATCAAATACTTTATAAGATTCCAGTACAAGCACTTTTGGGTGCTGTGTCTTCAGTGCATCTTTTGCCAGATAATACGAGTTCCAGATTCTTTGTGAAGACGTACCGATTACGTATGAGGTCACACCATAATTCGTATATAACACCTGTGGATCAAAATTTCTGTAGGCATGTGATGAACCGACTACCAGCACATCCACGGAATCTTTTGGAAGGTTATAAACCTGTCGCATGGGATTTCCATATTTGAAGCTTAATACAGAATAAAACTTGCTAAACAGTATTGCAAAAACCAAAAGGAATCCGATTACCTTTGCACTATTCTTAATTGTTTTATTATTCATTTCTTATATCTCCCTTAGAACTGGAAGTAGATGAATGCCTGCGCATCAAACTGCTGTCCATACATACCAAAAATCAGAATTGAAAATAACATTGTAAATAAAACCAGCCAACGGAACCAGAGATTCTGTTTTGCAAGGTATTCCTCAAATTTCAAATGCATATTGTATCTGACAAGCCCCACCAGGAACATAACTAATACTGCCAGGAGCAATATCTTAATTTCAACGCTGTCCAGACCGTAATTATAAATAACCTTTACATTCATAAGCTCTGACGGACGAAGTGCAAACATTCTCTTGATGTAAACCAGCGCAAGTCTGGTACTTTTTGCTCTAAAGAAAATCCATGCAATCGTTGCCAAAAATGTAGTTCCAACTGTCTGATATATAATATGTCCATGTGATTTTGTGTCAATATGTAATATATCTACTACTTTTCTTCGCAGCGGCATCAGCATATCTCCGATTATCTGGAATGCTCCGTGAAGTCCGCCCCAGATGATAAAATGCCAGCCGGCTCCGTGCCATACTCCGCTTACCAGGAAAGTAATCATCAGATTACGGTATTTTTTCCATTTGGAGCATCTGCTTCCTCCAAGCGGAATGTACAGATAATCCTTAAACCATGTGCTTAAGGAAATGTGCCATCTTCTCCAGAATTCCTTGATGCTTCTTGCAAAATACGGTGTTTCGAAGTTTTCCATCAGGGAAAATCCCATTACTTTAGCAGCACCGATTGCGATAGTGGAATATCCACCAAAGTCGCAATAAATCTGTAATGAGAAGCCAAATGCGCCTGCCCAGAGTGCAAGTGGCTCGGCTGTTTTATAGTTATTAAACACCTGATCTACCAGTATAGATACCCTGTCGGTAACAACCAGTTTGAGAAACATACCGTAAAGCATTGTAATAAGCCCACCGGTAATTCGTCTGTAATCCCACATTTTCTGTGTCGTGATGCGATGGATATCTCCAAGAAGATTCTTGGAACGCTCAATCGGTCCGGCTACCAGCTGCGGGAAGAAGCTTACGAACAAAGCATAATTGATAAAACTCTTTTCTGCTTTGATATCTTTTCGATATACATCCACAATGTAGCCCAGCGCCTGGAAGGTATAGAATGAAATACCAACCGGTAATGCAAAACTGAACGGATTGGATACCGAAAAACCTGCCAAACTGAAAATACGATTCATATTTCCAAGCATGAAATCAAAGTATTTAAAGAACGCCAGTATCGCAAGGTTTACCACGAAACAGGCTGCCAAAATAGCCTTCTTTTTCTTCTTTGCCTTTGTTTCATCCGATTGCTTCTCATCCACCTTGCTCATTGCAAGTCCGGACAGATACGTAGCTATCGTTGAAAATAATATTAAAATAATATATTTGGGATTCCAGCACATATAAAAATAATAGCTGACCACAAGCAGCCAATATCTTTTAACTTTGCGTGGAATCAAGAAATATACTAATACTACAATCGGGAAAAAGATTAAAAACTCCCAAGAATTAAAAAGCATCCCCGTGCTCCTCCTTATACTCTCATTTGTTATTCTACAACTTCTATTTTTTTACCTTCATTACGCAACATAAATTCTTTATTATCTACCCAGCGTTGATATCGTGAATCTCCGCGGTGGTCTGCAAGTTGCATATTGCATAACACCTTGTCCCACAAAAATCTTGTAAATTTTTCTGCGCCGGAATCGGTCAGATGGCTTCCATATCCAAAATCTTTTCTTACTTCAAGTCCCATCTCCTGTATGTAATAATTTCCCTGGAGCATCGAAACACCGTATCTGTCTGCGTAATCCCAAAGTGCGTTGTAATAGGGTTGCAATCCGGCTGCATTGTCCGCAAACGGCGCAAGGACAAAAACCAGTTCTGCATCATTTTCTTTCGCCAGTTCACGAAACAGATCCAGATACTTCTCTACCTTTTTACTCATCGCTGTTCGTTTCTGAACACTTTTTACATCTGTCAGAACCTTATCCTTTTCAATCTTTTTTAAAGGTGTATATCCAAGTGTCACTTGGTCTGACTCTTTCATTTCAAAATTATCCGACTTCAAATCCTTATATCTTGTGTGAAACAACGGAAACTTCAAACAGTATTCCAGAATGTTTTCACCCTTTGGTAAAGTTGCTCTGGCGTGTTCTATATAATTTTTTGATAATCGCATACCATTTAGCGCCTTGATGGAAATCGGAATATCAAAATACTCTGCTTCGTCATACACTTTATAGGCTTCCAGCATGATTACTTTTGGATGCTGTGTTTTCAGTACTTCTTTTGCAAGATAGTACGAATTCCAAACCGCCTGGGTCGGAGTACCAATCACGTAACCACTCGTTCCGTGTTCCGAATACCAGACTTG
>JAILQS010000083.1 GCA_024698865.1 Lachnospiraceae bacterium
CCGAATCCGTGCGCATCCTCGCGGAGCGTTTAACTCAGTCGGAGCTTGTACCCCGACTGAGTATAGTTTGTCATAACCCCCACCTACGCTAACGCTTAGAGGTGGGGGATTTCTCCGACTGAGTTAAAAAATCCAAAGGAATCTCCTATTGTATAAAAAAATACCCGAAGTCACTGTTTTCAACAGTAATTCCGGGTACAATTCATATCACTTACGATATACGCATTATTTATTTTTCTTCTACTTTTTCAATTTCGGCAATCGCATCTTTCTTCATTGGAATACGACAGTTTTTGTTATTACCGAATTCTACAATTACAACTTCGTCCGAAACGTCAATTACTACTCCATAAAAGCCGCTGTTTGTAAGAATGCTGTCTCCTGCCTCTACGGTAGCAACCAAGCTGTCATGCTCCTTCTGTTTCTTTCTCTGTGGTCGCATTAAGAAGAACCACATAACACCGATTACTGCTGCATATAACGCAATAATCTGAATTGTTCCTGACATCGGATTGGAATTTGCTAATAATACTGCTGTTAACATAATAATCTCCTTTTCTTTGCTAGATTTATATTCTTTTCTATGTTGATAGGAACCTTCTAGTCTTCTCCTCTTTGAAAACCTTCCAGTTTCGCTTTCTTATAGGCTTTGAACTCGCCATTTTCAATTGCGTCCCTGATTTCTTCCATCATTGTATTGTAGAAATACAGGTTATGAAGCACAAGCAAACGAAGTCCGAGCATTTCTTTCGCTTTTAACAAATGGCGAATATAGCTTCTACTGTATCGTCTGCACGCCGGGCAACCACATCCTGCATCGAGTGGACGTTCGTCGAGCTCATACTTTGCGTTCATCAGATTCATTTTGCCGTGATTCGTGTAGGCGTGACCGTGACGTCCATTACGTGTTGGATATACACAGTCAAAGAAATCAACGCCTCGTTCCACCGCTTCCAGAATATTTTCCGGTGTTCCAACTCCCATAAGGTATGTTGGCTTCTCTAACGGAAGATACGGAACGGTTTCTTCAATAATGTGGTACATTTCTTCGTGGCTCTCACCCACCGCAAGACCGCCGATTGCGTATCCGTCCAGATCAAACTCTGAAATTCGTTTGGCGTGCTCGATACGGATATCTGCATAGGTTCCGCCCTGATTAATACCAAACAACATCTGATTCTTGTTGATCGTATCCTCCAAAGAATTCAGACGGTTCATTTCCTTCTTACAACGTTCCAACCATCTGGTCGTACGTGCTACAGAATTAATAACATAATCTCTTGTGGAGGGGTTTGGAATACATTCGTCAAATGCCATCGCAATCGTCGAAGCAAGGTTTGACTGAATCTGCATACTCTCTTCCGGTCCCATAAATATCTTGTGTCCGTCAATGTGTGAACGGAAAGAAACGCCTTCCTCCTTGATTTTACGAAGCCCTGCCAATGAAAACACCTGAAATCCGCCGGAATCCGTAAGAATCGGCTTATCCCAGACCATAAATTTATGAAGGCCGCCCATCTGCTTTACAACCTTATCTCCCGGTCGAACGTGCAAATGATAGGTGTTGCTGAGTTCTACCTGTGTCTTGATGTTACATAAATCCTCGGTAGAAACAGCACCTTTGATGGCTGCTGCCGTCCCGACATTCATAAATACCGGTGTCTGGATTGTTCCGTGTACGGTATGGAATTCTCCGCGCTTTGCATTACCGTCGCGTGCTATCAGTTTATACATATCAATCCCTACTTTATAATATCCTTGAGGTTCTCCACCTGACTATCTCCACGTGACTATCTCCACGTTAGTTTATACCTCAAGTTCTGTGTTTTTATTTTATAAATTCTTCCTTGTTTCTTCTTTATTCTACAGGCCTAGAATATTTTCCACAGTATCCTGCATAGCTGTCTTATCACAAACAATGTCATGTAACACAGGAGCACTACGAATATCTTCGATTGCCTGTGGAACTTTTACTTTTGAAAGTTTCTCCAACTCATCTACCAATTCGAAGTCGGTCATTTTCTCATATTTTGAATCGATCGCATTCATTACGCTACGTGTAAATTTGTATGGGCTTGCAGTAGAAGCAATTACCGTTGTTGTTGTGTCATTGCTCTTTGCCACATAATCAAAGTAAACCTGTGCAGCTACTGCTGTATGTGTGTCGATAATATATCCTTCTTCGTCGTAAACACGTTTGATTGCTTTGGCGGTTGCTTCTTCTGTTGCATATCCACCTACAAAATCCTCTAACTGTTCTTTCATGTCGGAAGTAATCTCATATTTACCGGCTGTAGAAAGCGCTTTCATAAAGTCCGCACATTTCTTCGCGTCATTACCTGCAATTTTGTAAATGAGACGTTCCAGATTGCTGGAAATCAAAATGTCCATGGATGGAGATGATGTCAGCATAAATTCGCGATTTCTGTCATATGTTCCTGTCTGGAAGAAATCAAACAGAACTTTATTTTCATTAGATGCACAAATGAGTTTGCCAATCGGAAGTCCCATATTCTTTGCGTAGTAAGCAGCAAGAATATTTCCAAAGTTACCGGTTGGTACAACAACATTCATCTTTTCATCTTTTGCAAGTTTCTTATTCTTCAAAAGTTTTGCATAGGCATAAACATAATATACAATCTGTGGTACAAGTCTACCGATATTGATTGAGTTTGCACTTGAGAACTGATATCCTGCTTTGTTCATGCGTTCTGCCAGTTCTTTATTATTGAACATTTCTTTAACGCCGGTCTGTGCATCATCAAAATTTCCTTTGATTCCAACAACTTTTGTATTGGCTCCTCTTTGTGTCAGCATCTGTTTTTCCTGGATTGGGCTAACGCCATCCTTTGGATAGAATACAATAATGCTTGTTCCGTCAACATCTGCGAAACCTGCCAATGCTGCCTTTCCGGTATCTCCGGAAGTAGCGGTAAGAATTACAATCTCGTTGGAAACTGCATTTTTCTTAGCTGAAGTTGTTAATAAATGAGGTAAAATAGACAACGCCATATCTTTAAACGCAATCGTAGAACCATGGAACAACTCTAAAAATTGTGCCCCAGCGGCTTCTCTTAACGGCGCAATCTCCTTTGTATCGAACTTGTCATCATATGCTTTGTTAATACAATTCTTTAATTCTTCCTCTGTAAAATCAGTAAGGAAAAGCTTCATTACCTCATACGCTACCTGCTGATAGCTCATATCTGCCAATGCATCAAGAGATACTTCCAATGCCGGAATGCTTTCCGGTACAAATAATCCCCCGTCATCTGATAAACCCTTCAAAATAGCCTGTGAAGCTGTAACTTTAACATTTTTGTCTCTAGTGCTGTTGTACATTAAATTCATTGTTTCCTCATTTCTGCGATTCAAATCGCCTGATTGTTCATTTTATCCCACAATTAGTCGTTATTATAACACAATACAGCGTTCAAGGCAATAACGCAATGTTTTACATCCCCGCTTCGCATTTTGCTGCACCACGATAGTATTTCAAACGGAGCCGTTCGCACTTAGTTTGCATCTACACTACGCAGACCAAGCCTGGTAACAGCAATATATTTTGCGAGGCCGTTCGCACTTAGTTTGCATCCCCGCTTCGCATTTCGCGCCACCACGATAGTATTTCAAACGGAGCCGTTCGCACTTAATTGCATACACAGCTGTACTAAGACAGCAAAAAACGCTGTCTAAGTGCAGGTGTATGCAAATATCTCCGTTTTGAAACACTATCGTGGCGCCGCTTTCTGCTTCGCTTATGATGCTTTGAACTTCTGTAAACGGTCTCGCAAAATATACTGATGTTATCCGCTGGCGTCTGCTTTGCCTGTGATGCCTTGGACTTCTGCAAACTGTCTCGCAAAATATACTGATGTTATCCGCTGGCGTCTGCTTCGTTTCTGATGCTTTGAATTGCATAGGTGCTTCTCCGTTTTGAATCTCTATCGTGG
>JAILQS010000086.1 GCA_024698865.1 Lachnospiraceae bacterium
ATATCGGTTTAAAAAACAAGGTTCCTTCCTTACTAACATCTTTTTGTGATATCAAATAAGTATTTTGAACATTTTGAGAATATTTTTTTGAGAACTCGATGATCGACTCATGTTTTCCCTTTCCCGATGACTTAACTTCAAATGCATTTATCTTGCTTCCTTCTGAAGTCAGAAAGTCAATTTCATAATAATGCGTGCTATTTTCTTTTTCCCATGTATGATAAAATAGTTCTCTATCCTTTGCCGTGATCATCTGTGCTACAAGATTCTCATACAGATATCCCAGATTTGCAGGCAATTTGTCCGAAAGCAGTTTTGCGTATACGTCATTTTCAGTTACCGGTCTGTCTATGAACATTAGGGTTACAAACAAACCCGTATCGGAAAGATATAATTTATAACTGTCAAAGTCTTTTGAATTCGTCAAACTCACTCTTGGATCTGTAGAATTATAGCACGGCAATACGGTCTTAGAGTCAAACAATTCATACAGTAACTCTTCTGCTTTTGTATTGTTACGCTTGTCAATTGCAGTCGTTATCTTGTACTTCCTTGTTCCCTTTGCTAACTGTGCCGGAACAGAATGATATAATGCAGACATTCTTCCTGAAGGATCAATTTTCTTAAAATCTTCTTCATACAAGGATATTATTTGTCTTTTTATCTGATCTATTTCGGAAAAATTTTTACCTTCTAAAAATGCTTCTACGGCCTGTGGCATACCTCCAACAGCCATATATATCCTTAAATCCCTCATTAGTTTACGATTTGTATCCTGACCAATTTGGGTTCCCATACTATAAATCTTCTTTAGAAGATCGTAATTGTTGCCCGTAGCTTCACAAAATTCCTCGTAATCCATAGGATAGACCTGGATTTTCATCTCCTCAGAGGGAATCAGAATATCTTTTACATTCTTCTTAATTGAAATAAGCGAACCGGTTTCAATATAATGGTATCTGCCATCCGCAACCAAATACTTTATTGCCTGTCTTGCTTTTGGGAATAACTGAACTTCATCAAATATAATCAGTGATTCATGTTCATATAGCGTCACTCCGGTTTCAGCCTGAAGACGCAGGAAAAAAATATCTAAATTCCCAATATCATCAAAACATTTGAATATATTTTCGCTTACCTTTGCAAAATCCAATAGAATATAGGATTTGTATTCATTTTTAGCAAAATTTTCAGCTATAGTCGACTTGCCAACTCGTCTTGCTCCTTCAAGCAATAAGGCATATCTGTCCGAATAGTTTTTCTTCCATTCAACCAGCTTATCATAAACTTTTCTTTTAAAATACATAGGCATTATCCTCCTTGCTACAAGGTTATTATAATATTGCATATGCATTTCTTCAAGATAAAACTTCTTATATTTGTGCGTTTCTTCAAGATAACTTTTCCCGAATTTGTGCGTTTCTTCAACGAAACTCATCAAAATTGTTGTTTTATCGCTAACAAAAAACGTTTAGACCATCTACCAGTCCCAAATTGGCTGCATTTTCACACGTCGGTGCTTGGTTGCGTCTTTTGCAACCTTAGCATCCGTTACGTGTGAATCTGAGCGAAAGCGTCAGCCACTTGGGATTGGTACGATGTCTAAACGTCATTTTTTTAGGGTTTAAGCAAGGAACCCCCTGCACTCTATTCTTCTTCAAATGCTTCCAGGGAAGCCTCGATATACTCCCAAATCTCATCTCTTCCGCTTTTATTAAGCGCAGAGAACGGAATAATCGGTGTTCCTTCAATACAGTTCAGTGTTTTGCGGATAATCTGTTTTTGTCGCTCTATCTTTCCTCTACTGATTTTGTCCGACTTGGTTGCCACAATAATCGGATTGAATCCGTAATTAATACACCAGTCATACATATCAATATCGTTCTGTCCCGGGTCGTGTCGGATATCTACCAGTAAAAAGAGAATGCGCAGTGTCTTGCTCCCTTTCAGATAGTTATCCATCATTTTTCCCCATTTGATTTTGAGTTCTTTGGAAACCTTCGCATAGCCGTAACCCGGAAGGTCGACAAAATACATAGCATCATTGATATTGTAATAGTTAATGGTCTGTGTTTTTCCGGGTTGCTGTGAGGTACGCGCATAGGATTTGCGGTTCATCAACGCATTGATTAAAGATGATTTTCCTACGTTTGACTTACCTGCAAACGCAATTTCCATCTTATCGTTGTCCGGAAGCTTGCTCGTTACACCACAAACCGTCTCCAGATTTACACTTTTTATCTTCATGGTTTTCCTCCATCTGTCTCAATTTCATCTGAATCAATTTCATCTGACCTGATTTCGCCCGACTTAATTCCATCTGTCTGTCTTCTAAACCAGCGCCTCTTTCAGAACCTGATCCATATTTTCCACGAAAATGATGTCCAGATCTTTGATGATTTCTTCTTCGATTTCGTCTACATCTTTGCGGTTCTTATCCGGCACCAGTACCGTCTTAATGCCTGCGATATTGGCAGCCAGTAGTTTTTCTTTCAAACCACCGATTGGAAGTACATTTCCGCGCAAGGTGATTTCTCCGGTCATTGCAAGGTCGCTACGCACCTTTTGTTTCGTAACTGCAGAATAGATTCCGGTTGCCATCGTAATACCTGCGGACGGGCCATCCTTTGGAACTGCCCCCTCTGGAATATGTATATGAAAATCATGTTTTGCAAAATAATCTGCCGGGATCTTTGCAGCGCCCTTTTTGGCAGTTTTGCTTCCATCTCCGGTTGTAATGGAACGAACATAACTGAGTGCTGTCTTGGCAGATTCCTGCATTACATCACCCATTTTACCGGTCAGTAGAATTTCTCCCTTGCCCTGCATAGTAAGAACCTCTGTGGCAAGTGTCACACCACCGACACTCGTCCACGCAAGACCGCATACACTACCGACTTCTGCCTCTTTGCCGGCTTTCTCCGGAAGATATTTGATTTTGCCTAAATAATCCTCTAAATTCTTGTCGTTCACGCGAACAACCGACTTATCGTTTTCTAGGATTTCTCTTGCCGCTTTACGACATACACTGCCAATCTTACGCTCCAGATTACGCACCCCGGCTTCCTTGGTGTAACCGCTGATGATTTTTCTGAGTGCAGCATCCGTTATCGTTAGCTGGCTCTTTTTCAGTCCGTTTTTCTTCTTCTGTTTTGGAAGCAAATGTTCCTTTGCAATATGGAATTTTTCAACTGCGGTATAGCTGTTAATCTCGACAATCTCCATACGATCTAACAGTGGCTTTGGAATGGTATCTGTTGTATTGGCGGTTGCCAGAAACAGTACCTCTGACAAATCCACCGGCACTTCGATATAGTGGTCGGTAAAATGCTGGTTCTGTTCGCCATCAAGCACCTCCAACAGCGCAGAAGCAGTATCTCCTCTGCGGTCACTTCCGGTCTTATCAATTTCATCCAGCAAAATAAGCGGGTTACTCACCTTGGCGTTTCTAAGTGCCTCGATAATTCTTCCCGGCATTGCCCCTACGTAAGTCTTTCTATGTCCGCGAATCTCTGCTTCATCGCGCACGCCACCAAGACAGATACGCACATATTCTTTTTCAAGTGCTGTTGCGATCGACTTCGCAATCGAAGTCTTACCTGTTCCCGGAGGTCCGACCAGACAAATAATCGGGCTCTCTCCTTTACCGGTAAGCGTTCTTACAGCAAGGAACTCAAGCATTCGCTCTTTTACCTTTGTCAGACCAAAATGCTCCTGATCAAGTATCTCCTTCGCATGCTTCAAATCCGTGTTGTCATCACTTTTCTTATCCCATGGGAGTGAAAGCAATGTCTCAATATAGCCTCTCTGAGTCGCTTCTTCTGAAGCACTTCCCCTGGACACTTTCAGGCGATGGATTTCTTTGCGTAATTTCTCTTTTACTTCTTCGGAAGCCGGAAGTTCCTCTGTCTGTCGCATAAATGCTTCCATTTCGTCGACTTCGTCGTCCTCGCCCATCTCCTGGTAAATCACTTTTAACTGTTCTCTAAGCAGATAATTTCGCTGATTCTCATCTACCTTACTTTTGATTTTACCTTTGATATCATTCGAAAACTTCGTAACGGCAATCTTATTGCCAATCAACTGCACCAGCTTTTCATAACGTGCAATAAAGTCCGTCTCACCGAGAATTTTCTGTTTGTCTCTCTCTTTAAAATCCAGTCCTCCGGCAACATTGTCTACCAGTTTAATCAGATTCTTTTCTTTTAATAAATGTGTGGAAATGTTCCCGTCTTCCCGGCCGCTCACCTGATAGTAGATGCCAACCAGTTCGCGCAATCCGGATACCATAGCTTCGTATTCAATTGGATTGTCGATATCCGCATTTTCATCCTCTACCACTTCTACATCTGCGATGATATCACTTTTCGTCTCATCCACAGATAGTATATATCCTCTTGTGATTCCCTCGAGTTCCACACGGTTTCTGCCATTTTGCGTACGCACCATCTGCTTAATACGCGCGATACACCCATATCTGCAAATATTGTAGCCGTCACGCTCCGTTATTTCCTCGCCATCATTATCCTGATCCATCTGGTAGGAAACCAGAATATATCTGTCCGTTTTCATCTTATCCCAAAGAACTTTTGCGGTTTTTTTGCTGTTAATATCAAAATGAAGCATCATCCCCGGGAAAAGTACTACTTTATAAGTAGGGATAACCGGTAAAGTCATTATATTTTCCATCTTATTCCTCCATATACAGAAATACCCTATACTGGCTTTGTTATCAGTATAGGGTTTCCGGATTATGCTATTTCGTCGTCCGACTTCTTACTATTCTTCTTGGTTCCACTCTTCTTTGGTCTGCTTTCTTCTGAGCGCACCAATGTAGGTTCTGCCGTGCCTTCAATACATTCTGCAGTCACAATGCATTTGACAACCTTATCATCTGATGGGATTTTATACATCGCATTCATCATGGCAGACTCTAAAATTGCACGCAAACCTCTGGCTCCGGTATTTCTTTCGAAAGACTTCTTCGCTATTGCACGAACTGCCTCTTCTTCAAATTCCAGTTCCACGCCATCCATATTAAACAGCGTTTTGTACTGTTTGGTAATCGCGTTTTTCGGCTCAGTAAGGATGTGAACCAATGCATCCTCATCCAGCATATCAAGTCCAACCGTAACCGGCACACGACCTACAAACTCCGGAATCAATCCGAATTTAACGAAGTCCTGCGGCAATACCTGCTTGAACATATCTCCGATTTTAATATCTCTGCGGTCAGAAATCTCGGCATCAAAACCGATGGATTTCTTACCGATTCTCGCTTCAATAATCTTCTCCAGTCCATCAAACGCTCCACCGCAGATAAATAAAATATTGGTGGTGTCTAACTGGATAAATTCCTGATGCGGATGCTTTCTACCACCCTGTGGTGGAACGCTCGCAACCGTACCTTCCAAAATCTTAAGTAACGCCTGCTGAACTCCTTCACCGGATACATCTCTTGTGATAGATGTATTTTCAGACTTACGAGTTACCTTATCTATCTCATCGATATAAATGATACCCTGTTCTGCGCGGTCCAAATCATAATCAGCCGCCTGAATCAGTTTCAACAGAATATTCTCTACATCTTCACCTACATAACCGGCTTCTGTAAGAGCTGTCGCATCTGCTATTGCAAATGGTACATTCAAAAGCTTGGCAAGTGTCTGCGCAAGATAAGTCTTACCGGAACCAGTCGGTCCTACCATAATGATATTACTCTTCTGAAGCTCCACATCAAACTTTCTCTCGCTTGTGATACGTTTGTAATGATTGTACACAGCAACGGACATTGCAATCTTTGCTTCTTCCTGTCCTACTACATACTGATCCAAAAACTCTTTGATCTCTATAGGTTTTTTGAGATTGATTGTGCTTTCCGTTTCCTCAACCTCAAATTCTTCCTCGATAATCTCCGCACACAAATCAACGCATTCATCACAAATGTATACGTTCTTACCTGCAATCAGTTTATTTGCCTGGTCCTGCGTCTTCCCACAGAACGAGCAGCACGGTGTCTGCTTTCTTCTATCATCGCTATGATTTGCCATTCTAACCTCACAATTCTAATTAGGCACGTTTGGTAACAATTACATCTACAATACCGTAGTCTTTGGCTTCTTCTGCTGTCATGTAATTATCACGCTCTGTGTCAACCTCAATAACTTCTAATGGTTTGCCGGTATTTGCTGCAAGAATTTCATTTAATTTCTTCTTGGTCTTTAAAATGTTGTCCGCAACAATCTTAATGTCTGTCGCCTGACCTCTTGCCCCGCCGGATGGCTGATGAATCATGATTTCTGAGTTTGGAAGAGCGAAACGTTTGCCCTTTGCTCCTCCTGCGAGAAGGAATGCTCCCATGGAAGCACACATTCCCATACACATAGTAGATACATCACATTTTACATAATTCATGGTGTCGTAAATAGCCATACCTGCTGTTACGGATCCACCCGGACTGTTGATATATAAATGAATATCCTTTGCAGGATCTTCTGCCTCTAAAAATAACAACTGTGCTACCACAATACTTGCAGTAACATCATTTACCTCTTCTCCCAAAAATATGATTCTTTCCTTCAACAATCTGGAATATATGTCGTAGGATCTCTCTCCTCTACTCGTTTGTTCAATGACGTAAGGTACTAAACTCATTTTATGTCCCCCATTCTATAAATAGTTCTGATTATTCTCAATAACGCACCCCACGCTAAACCGCGGGATGCGTATCATATTTGCAATTATTTTTCTACAGAAGACTCAACTAAGAACTCAACCGCTTTCTGAACTGCAATGTCAGAAGCCATCTGTTTCTTTTCGTTTTCTCCCATTAATTCGTTTAATTTGTCTACTTCCATCTGGTACATAGAAGCCATGTTCTCGATTTCTTTATTGATATCTTCTTCGCTGGCTTCAATCTTCTCAGCTTTTGCAACTGCTTCTAATACAAGACGGGACTGAATACGCTCTAATGCACGTGGTTTCATTTCTTCTGCGAATTTGTTTGCATCCATTCCGGTGAACTGGAAGTACTGCTGAATAGAAAGTCCCTGTGCCTGAATTCTCTGTGCGAACTCATCCATCATCTGACGGGACTGTGTTTCAATCATAGCCTCAGGAATCTCCATTGTTGAATTCTCGATTACTTTCTTAAGAATTGCGTCTTCTTTTTCACCTTTTAATTCATTTTCTTTCTTAGTTAAAAGATTCTTCTTAACATCTTCTTTGTACTCTGCAAGTGTCTCAAATTCTGAAACATCCTGTGCAAAATCATCATCTAACTCAGGAAGCTCTTTTTCTTTGATTTCTTTTACGGTAACTTTAAACATTGCAGGTTTGCCTTTTAATTCTTCTGCATGATATTCTTCCGGGAAAGTAACATTTACTTCTACTTCTTCACCGATGTTCTTACCGATTAACTGTTCTTCAAAAGTATCAATGAAAGAATGAGAACCGATGGTCAATGGGTAATCTTCTCCTTTTCCACCTTCGAATGCTTCTCCATCAACAAATCCTTCAAAGTCGATTACTGTCATATCACCGTCTTTTACAGCTCTGTCTGTTACAGTAATGGTTCTTGAATTCTGTTCTCTTACTTTATCGATTTCAGCATCTAATTCTTCATCTGTAACTTCTGCTTCTTTCTTCTCTACTTCAATTCCTTTGTAGTCACCGAGAGTAACTTCCGGTTTTACAGCAACTTCTGCTGTGAAGATAAATTCTTTTCCTTTTTCAATCTGTACGACATCGATGCTTGGCTGTGATACGATTTCAAGATCACACTCTTCCAATGCGTTTTCATATGCTACAGGAATGATTGCATTCGCTGCATCTTCGTAGAAAATAGATGGTCCATACATTTTTTCAATCATTGCACGAGGAGCTTTTCCTTTACGGAATCCCTGGATGTTGATTTTACCTTTGTTCTTATGATATGCCTTATCCATTGCTGCTTCAAATTCTTCTGCACTTACCTCAATTGTAAGCTTTGCCATATTCTTCTCCAGGTTCTCAACTTTTAAACTCATTAAAAAATCCTCCTTATGTATTAACTAACATTGTTTTCTTTAGAAAATATGTTTACTTTCTATATTGTTATCTGTAAGATAAATTTTCACGCATAGTAGTATAACACGACTTTATAAATAATGCTATAACTTTTTTTATTTTATTCAATCACATGACCGCGACGCTTTAATACTTCGATTACGCTGTCTACTTTTTCCCGACAGATTTCGTCCGTTGCTGCTTCCACCATAACACGAATCACCGGCTCGGTTCCGCTCTCGCGAAGAAGTATTCTTCCTTCCTGTCCAAGTTCTTCTTCCACTTTTGCAACTGCTGCCACAACTTCTTCATCCTGGCGTGCCATCGGCTTACTTGCCACCTTCACATTTTTCAAAAGCTGCGGATAAATCTTAATATCTCTCGTTAACTCGGAAAGCTTCATTTTCTTTTCCAGAATAACTTCCATCAGCATAAGAGAGGTAAGAATTCCATCTCCTGTCGCTGCATACTTACGGTAAATGATGTGACCGGACTGCTCTCCACCCAGATCAAATCCGTTGCGGATCATATTTTCATTTACATATTTGTCTCCAACATCTGTCTTTTCGTATTTGATTCCTTTTCGATCAAAAGCCTTGTACAGTCCGAGGTTGGACATAACTGTTGTTACTACCGTATTGCCGGAAAGTTCTCCACGCTCGCTCATATAGCATCCGCAAACGTAAAGAATCAAATCTCCGTCGATTATATTTCCCTGATCGTCCACTGCCAGACATCTGTCAGCATCTCCATCATATGCAAATCCGACATCCAGACCTTTTTCTTTTACAAACTGCTGTAACACTTCGATATGTGTAGAGCCGCAGTTTTCATTAATGTTCAATCCATCCGGCTCGTTGTTGATTACATAGGTTCTTGCTCCCAGAGTATCAAATACTCCCTTTGCAATGGCGGATGCAGAACCGTTAGAGCAATCCAGTCCGACTTTTATATCCTTAAACGAGCGTGTTGCAAGTGACATAAGATGTCCGATATATCTGTGTCTTCCAACAGAATAATCCTTTACGCAGCCAATTTCATCTTTGGTTGCAAATGGTATGGTCTCCTCCGGATTGTCGATATATTCTTCAATCAGCTGTTCCACTTCTGCTTCCAGTTTGTGACCATTGCCGTTAAGCACTTTCAATCCGTTATCATAATATGGATTGTGACTTGCAGAAATCATAATTCCACAATCAAAGTCTTCACTTCTGATAACATATGAAACACTCGGTGTTGTCGTCACATGTAAAAGGTATACATCTGCT
Source organism: Lachnospiraceae bacterium (assembly GCA_024698865.1). Lineage (GTDB taxonomy): Bacteria > Bacillota > Clostridia > Lachnospirales > Lachnospiraceae > JAILQS01. The sequence goes on from JAILQS010000086.1 coordinate 9,315, forward strand.
CCGCTTGCCGTAAGACCGGCGCTCAGCGCGTATTCAAACATATAGCTGGATCTTCTGGTATCCTTACCGATTACAACTCTTGCCTTATGGTCTTTTCCATAGTAGTTCCCCAGAAAACGTCCAACTTTATATGCGTGTTCTACATTTAATACTTTATTTGCTTCTCCTCGAAATCCATCTGTTCCAAAATATTTTCCCATGGTTCTTCCTCCAACTCTGTATATTACTTAAAGACTGCTTCTTACGGATTGCTTTCAATGTGAAATACCGTACAAAACAGACTTCTTTCTGCAAGCTTGGATTCCTCTCTCCAAAAATTTGCCCTGTATTTTATGTTAGCATATTCTGGCACTGTTTTCAACTGACCGGTATTTCATCCACTCCAAACCTTCTCCTTTTACCTGCGTGTCCACGGTCTTTTATTCCCGGTCCACCCTTTTTCTTCCCAGTATTTGGCATCCTTCTTATTAAATCCGTTCTTTTGCATATGTCGCATAATAGCAAAGAAAATCCGGGTCTGCAATCCTACTCTGACTTTCCCGCTTCGTTTTCGAATCTTTGCTGCAATCTGTGTTATTTTCTTATCGATTTGATCTTTCTTTTTTTCATCTACGCCTTCCCATTCAACCGCTGCTACACCTTTTCCAAGCTTGTATATTCGCGGAATCCCCCAGAAAAAGAGACTATCCGCCATATCCTTATTGGTCGACTTCATTCCGGCACCTGCAGCTGTACTGATGCAAACGCCTTGTTTTGAAAACATACTCTCTTCCGGTCTGTGCACTATCCAACGATATCCAAAATGATCTAAAAATGCTTTCATCGCACCCGTAGCATGATATACATAAACCGGACTTGCCAATATGATAACATCTGCCTGATCCATCGCCCGGGCGATTGGCTGCAGTTTGAGATAGTGCGGACATTTCTTTTCGTCTACCAAAAAGCAGGTGGCACATCCAACGCAAAACTCACCAAAATCCTTTGGCAAAAAGAATTCGGTAATTTCTCCTCCTATTTTCTCCGCCAGACAATGTGCAATATGATATGTAGATCCTTTGTGACTCTGTCCATGAATAATAACTATCTTCATATTTAACTTCTCCATAATTCCAGAATTCATTGTTTATTGCAAATCTTTGATATACCTTACATCACATTCAAAGTGCTCTGTTATAACCGGCGCCTCACAAGTACGTTTAAACCCATATTTTTCATAGAATTTCTGTGCTGCAGTCATATTTTCCAAAGTTTCCAGATAGCACTGTCGATAATATTGTTTCGCATACTCCAGCGCCCGTTCCATCAAACTATGCGAGACACCGCATCCTCTCATCTCCGGCAGACAATACATCTTTTGTAGTTCACAAACATCTTCCACTCCGGAAAGTCTGCCAATTCCCACTCCACCTACAACCTTTCCTTGTTCATTTACCGCCACCCAGTATTTATTTCCATCCGAGTTGTAAATCTCCGAAAAACGCCCCAGATCCGGATCTGTCCAGGCAGTTCCTTCGTGGTTTGCGCCAAACTCTATGAGACAACTTCTGATTATCTTTTCAATAGAAGCGTTGTCTTCTCTTTGTATCTCTCTAATTGAAAACTCCACAACCTATGCACCTCCCCAACTTGCTTTTTGTGCCTTCCATTATAAAAATCATACTGCAACCCTGTACAGATATCAACATTATTACAGCTATTTAAATACTATGGATGAAAGCAACAAGAAAATAAAAAGTTGGGTTGCTTATGCAACCCAACTCCAATAGTTACTTTCGTTCCTGACCAGTCACTCTTGCTGCCGGCTAGTTACTCTCTGTTCCCAGCCATTGACTGTTCCTGTCTTTCGATCATTTTCTTAACCATCTGACCACCAACGGAACCATTCTCTCTACTTGTGAGGTCTCCGTTGTAACCATTTTTGAGGTTTACACCAACTTCGTTGGCACATTCCATTTTGAACTGGTTCATGGCATCTTTGGCCGCCGGAACATTAATACGATTATTATTACTCATGCTCTTTTCTCCTTACATACCATGGCATAACAGCCACTTTTTTTGTTACACTCATAGTATGTGAAATCCAAGCATTCTTATCCTGACAATTTATGGTATGATTTTAAATTTATTTTAAACTTAATGATTCCAGATGATTGCCTTGCTGAGCTCATCCACCTTTTCCTGTCCAAGATAGTGGCGAACAATCTCTGAAGCAAATTCTATTGCGGTTCCCATTCCTCGACCGGTGATAACATTGTCGTCTGTGACCGCCGGCTCAAATAACACTTCTGCTCCGATTAACTTCTCTTCAAATCCCGGATGACAAACTGCTTTTTTACCTTTTAAAATTCCAAGACTTCCAAGAACGCTAGGTGCAGCACAAATTGCAGCAACCATTTTTCCTTCTTCGTTAAAAGCTTTCAATTGTTCACACAAAGTTTCGTTCTCTGACAAATGAATCGTCCCCGGCATTCCTCCCGGAAGAATCAGCATATCTGCTTTAGAGAAATCGGTTTCTGCGATTGTCTGGTCTGCTTTTACGGTTACATTATGGGAGCTTGTCACCGTTGTTGTGTCATGAATAGATACGGTTGTAATATCAAGTCCCACTCTACGCACCATATCTACTACCGTTAACGCTTCGATTTCTTCAAATCCATCTGCTAAAAAAATATACATCTGACTCATTTTTCCCTCCATTGCCTATCGGCATTCGTTTTCTAATATCCAAAATATGCATCTATTCCTTTTACGATACCTCTAACCATCTTGGTTTCTCCCTTGTCTGAGGTAATGAAACGGTCTTCCTCGGCATTTGTCATAAATCCCATCTCAAGTAACATAACCGGAACTTCGCTCCAGTTCGTACCTGTGAGATCATCCCGAACAATACTGCCGCGATTCCTGATTCCTGTAGATTTACAATATGATTTCATAATAGAATCGCAGAGCTTCTTGCTCTTTTTGCTAAGGTGAGACACGTACGGATTAGATTTGCCCGGATATAAACCACTAGCACCTTTTGCAGACGCATCCGCGGCATCTGCATGCAATCGGATACAAATATCCGCACCGCTTTTGTTGATTTTTTCTGCACGCTCTCTGTTACTTATATTAACACTATTCTTCGTTCTTGTCATTACCACAGCATAACCTTTTTTTACAAGCGACTTTTTGAGTGCTTTTGCGATTTTTAGCGTAAGCTCATACTCCGCCATATGTGATGCCACTCCGCTGGTTCCTCCGGCAACTTTGATTTTCCGGATGCTGCTGCCCGGTCCGATTGGTTCTAAGGAACTGTCGGCATACTGCTGATGTCCGGCATCAATTCCAATGGTCTTCTTTGGAAGCACTTTTATTTTCTTTTGTACTTTCAGTTTTTTATACTTTGCAATCACCTTAACCGTACCGACTCTTTTTCCGACAAATGCGCCGTTCTTTGTAATCGTTGCAATCTTTTTATTAGATACGGAAAATACAATTTTACTTCCCTTTCCACTTGCAATCGTTTTGCCGTTTTCGTCAGTTCTTTTGGCTTTGAGTATAATCTTCTTTCCGGCTTTTACCTGCGTGGTTTTCGATGTAAACTTCAAAGTTTCCTTATACTTTGGAGACACCGTTGGAGTACTTGATACCTCCGGTGTAACGGTGCTGTCAGGTGTCGCAGTGCTGCCCGGCGTAACGGTGCTGTCAGGTGTCGCAGTGCTGCCCGGTGTCGCAGTGTTGCCCGGTGTCGCAGTGTTGCCCGGTGTCGCAGTGTTGTCTGGCGCTCCTGTCTGCGAAGGCGCAGTTAATGCGTCCGGATTACCTGATGCCATAGGCGCACTTAACAATACAGGCACAGCTGTTCCTGTCTTTGCCAATGCATCTACAGCCTGCATTTTGGCCCCACCATTGTATACGCTTACGAAAAGTAATGCCGCAAACGTTCCAAAAGCCAGACGTTTTTTCCATGTATGAAAATTCTTCATTTTATTTTTTTCCTTCCGTTTTTAATAATTTGTCCGCTTGTGCAATCACGTCGTATAATTTGCCTTTTGTAATACCTTCCTTAGAAGTAATGGAATACGCATATCCATTCTCTGTCCAGTATGCCTGACGATATCCGGAAGCATCAAAATAGGTTGTTACCGCTTTGTGATTGAGACTTACTACAAAGCAACTGCAGCTCTTTGGTATCTCATATACACCCAGCGCCTTGCCTTTCTTGCATTTTAATACGAATTCACCGTCCGTATCTTCGTAGATGTAATCAGCATGCAATTGTTCGATTGCGGTAATGCTATCCAAATTCTTTGATGTTTCTGAAGTCTCATCATCCGTTATCTCTTCTGTACTTTCAGCAACACCTTCTTCTACTTCTTCACCCGCTTCTTCTGTCAATTCTCCGTAATCCTCATCTGCTGCAGCCTCATCAGTTTCCTCAACTGACGCTTCCGAATCATAATCCATACCGGCTGATTCCTCTTCGTACGCTTCATCTGCAGGTGCTGCGTCTTCGCTCGCCGAATCGGCTGCCATTTCCATTTCGCTTGTTCCATCTGTTCCAAATCCGTCCTTCAACAAAAATGGAACGCCCACTATAATTGCTGCTGCCGCTGCCACCATTCCACCGGTTGCAACTACAGTCTTTATGTTATTTTTCTTTGTCTTAGTTTCCTCTTGATAAGTACCATCATTGAAGGAGTTCGTAAGATTTGCCAATATTCTTTTTCTTGCTTCATCTGAAAGCTGTATGTCATTCATAGATTTGTTGTATTGTTCGTTAGCATTCATAATCTTCTCCTCCTTTCAACGATTTTTGTAAAAGCATCCGCCCACGCCGCAATAACGACCTTACTGTGGAATCGCTTTTTTTCATTATTTCACTAATCTCTACACTCGAATACCCTTCATAATAATACAGATGTATTACCGTCCGGTATTTGACCGGCAGTTTAGCTACTGCCTCTAATACTTCATTTCCTTCCTCGAAGGATTCCGCCTTACTCTCCAATGTGTCCTGATAATCGTAGAGCGATACATTTCTCTTGTATGCTGCTGACTTTAGTTTGTCCTTACACAGATTCACTGCCACTTTTAACAGCCACGCCTTCTCATGTTCCCGATTATTGAAAAAACCGTTGTACTGCATGAGTTTTAAAAGTGTATCCTGAACAATATCCTCCGCGTCCTGCGTATTCTTCAAATACATCAGGGATAACCGGTAAATATCGTTTCCAAAGAGAGCGAGAGCTTCTTCCACTTCCTTCATCGGATTACTTGATATTTCTATCATTTTGCTCCCCTTCTGCGTTCGACAGAAAAATAACCCTTATTGATAATGCCATTTTTCTATCTAACAATATAACGATTCTGTTTGTAGTTTCGTTGCACGTAACAGCCTGATTCCCTCATTACGTAACAAGAGGTTACAGCAAAAACCGTAACCTCTTAGATTTTACCACTATTCTTTTTTTATGTCGAGTTTTGTATTATTCACTCAGTTCAAATGCATCATGTACTGCATTCATAGCTTTATCTACATCGCTATCCTGAATCAATACAGTTACACGAATCTCGGAAGTACAAATCTGTTTGATGTTAACGTTTGCATTGTATAATGCTTCAAACATTTTAGCTGCAACACCCGGATTAGACATCATTCCGGCACCAACTACAGATACTTTTGCAACATTTTCCTCTACATCTACAGACTCGCATTTTAAGCTACCGGTACGATGATTTTCGATAATCTGTACTGCTTCTTTTGCAACGTCCTGATCAACGGTAAAACTGATATCCTTTGTACCTTCACGTCCAACAGACTGAAGAATAATATCTACGTTGATATTATGATTTGCGAGATGATTGAATAATTTAAATGCAACTCCCGGCTTATCTTCTAATTTAGTTACTGCAATTCTTGCTGTGTTGCGGTCACAGGCAACACCACTAACAAACATTCTTTCCAATTTTGCATCCTCCTTAACGATAGTTCCTTCTGAATTATTCAGGCTGGAACGAACAACAAGCTGAACTCCGTATTTCTTAGCCATTTCTACCGAACGGTTATGTAAAACTCCTGCACCAAGTGATGCCAGTTCTAACATTTCATCATACGTAATTTCATTAATTTTACGTGCATCTTTTACGATTCTTGGGTCTGCGGTATATACACCGTCTACGTCTGTATAGATTTCACAGGCATCTGCTCTTAACGCTGCTGCAAGTGCTACTGCCGTTGTGTCAGAACCTCCACGACCCAGTGTGGTGTAATCATCATATTTGTTGATCCCCTGGAATCCGGTAACAATTACAATTCGACGGTTTGACAATTCGTGTTTGATACGATCGGTATCAATTCTTTTAAGTCTTGCATTTCCGTAATTGGCTGTGGTATTCATTGCAACCTGGAATGCATTCAGGGAAACGGCCGGAACTCCCAACGAATCCATTGCCATCGCCATAAGTGCAACAGAAGTCTGCTCTCCTGTTGTAAGCAGCATATCCAACTCTCTTTTGGATGCATTTGGATTGATATCCTTTGCCTGCTGTAAAAGAACGTCTGTCATTTTACCCATAGCTGACAATACAACGACTACTTCGTTCCCTTTGTTATAATCTTCGATACATCTCTTTGCCACATTGAAAATTCTTTCTTTGTCTGCAACTGAGGTACCACCAAATTTTTTAACAATTAACATGGTTTCTCTCCTTACTCATTTATTAAATGACTCATTATCTTGTAGCCATCCTCTATATAAATTCCGGAAGCTTTGGCTTCCTTTTCATTATACAAATGTTTCTCATTTTTGATATCCGTGCTGTCATAGATCATATATGGTACAGGATCGGATGTATGTGTTCTGCAACGGATTGGTGTCGGATGATCCGGCATGATAAGCATGCGATAATCCTCACCGGATTTGTCCATCTGCTCTTTGATGACACGGATTACTTTGGCATCCAGTGATTCGATTGCTTCAATCTTGTTCGGAATGCTTCCCTGGTGACCCATCTCATCCGGTGCCTCTACGTGAACATATGCAAAATCAAATCCGTCTTTGCAAAGTGCATTCACCGCTGCCATCGCTTTTCCTTCATAGTTGGTATGCAATGTGCCGTCTGCACCGTCCACGATAATATTGGTAAGTTCTGCTCCAACCGCAATTCCTTTTAATAAGTCAACGGCAGAAATCATAACTCCCTTTTTATGATATTTGGCTTCAAACGCATCCAGAATCGGTTTGGTTCCTGCTCCCCAGAACCAGATAGAATTGGCCTTATTAAGCCCTTTCTTCGCTCTTTCTACATTCAAAGGATGATTATTCAAAATATCATAACTCTTCTTCATCATCTGTTTCAGTGCTTCTTCCTTAGGAAGATACTGTCCGATTACCTGTCCCAACACGTCATGTGGTGGTGTAAGATCTACCACCTCGCCCTTATCCCAGATGGTAAGGTGACGATAGCTGGTTCCTACATAATATTTGTAAATGTCCGTTTCTAATTCCTTACGAACCGCCTCCAGTAAAACTGCGGCGTCTTCCGTAGAAATCTCGCTGGAACTGTGGTCGATAATTGTTTTTTCTTCATATGGCAAGTCATCATCAGACACGGTAACAATATTACAACGAAGTGCAATATCCGTCTCTTTCATTGGTACTCCAATGCTCAGCGCCTCAAGCGGGGAACGACCGGTATAGTATTTCTTAGGGTCATATCCCATTACTGCAAGGTTTGCTGTATCACTTCCCGGGCTCATTCCTTCCGGAATCGTGTGTGCAAGTCCGATTTCAGACATAGCCGCAAGTTCATCCATACAAGGAGTGTTGGCATATTCCAAAGGTGTTTTGCCTCCAAGGCTCTCGATTGGCTCATCTGCCATTCCATCTCCTAATACTACTATGTATTTCATTTTATTCTCCATTCTGCCTGGTACTGCTTATGTAGCCTTTTAAAACGCTACGCGAATGCGGTTGATTACGTTAATTTCTTCCGCTTTCTTTGAAAATTCTTCTTCCTTCATTGCTTCTGTGATAAATGCATATTCTCCGGCAACGTCTGCTTTTACTTCCGTTGCATTGGCAAACAGACTCTGTGCCTTTGCTTTATCGCCTTCTGCCACTCTGACGAAGAATCGATTTACAAGCTGTCCCATTTCTCCTAATTTTACAGGTTCTTTGCTCCATCTGGTCTCTACCGTCTCACCCGCATGTCTAACTGCCTGAACCACGTCAGATACTACTGCACTTGCGGTAGGAAGTTTACCTGCTCCTGCACCGTAAAACATCGTATTCCCGAGCATATTTCCTTTTACTAATACTGCATTAAATACGTCGCTTACACTGTATAACGGATTGGTTTCATTAATCATAACCGGTGAAACCATTGCATAGATTTCATCGCCAACTTTCTTGCTGGTACCAAATAGTTTAACGCTTGCTCCGATTGAACCTGCATATTTAAAGTCTACATCTGAAATCTTAGTGATTCCCTCTGTATAAATATCTTCGTAGTTTACCTGTTTGCCGCAGGCAAGAGAGGTAAGAATTGCAATTTTACGGCATGCATCATGTCCTTCCACGTCTGCTTCCGGATTACGTTCTGCATAACCTTTATCCTGTGCATCTTTCAGGGTCTCCTCAAAACCTGCGCCTTCCTTACTCATCTTTGTAAGAATGTAGTTCGTTGTACCATTCAAAATTCCGGTGATTTCTTCAATCTCATCGGCTGTGATACATTCATTTAACGGACGGATAATTGGAATTCCGCCGCCAACACTTGCTTCAAAGAAGAAGTTTACGTTATGTGCTTTTGCAACCTCTAAAAGTTCTGCGCCATGTGCTGCAACCAGTTCTTTATTGGAGGTGCAAACGCTCTTTCCTTTTTCTAACGCTTCTTTTACAAAATCATACGCCGGATGTACGCCACCCATTGCCTCTACTACAATATCCACTTCCGGATCGTTTGCAATAATACTATAATCATGTACTAAAATTTTCTGTACCGGATTCCCTTCAAACTCGCGCAAATCCAATACATATTTTACTTTGATCTCTTCACCGGAGGTCTCTTTTAACTTCTTGTTGTTGGTATTGATTACTTCTACAACACCGGACCCAATGGTACCATAACCTAAAACACTTACGTTAATCATATTTCACCTCATCTTTTCTGTCTTATTCTCTGGCAAGTATCTTCAGAGAACGTATACCTTCAATTGCCTCGATTGCTTCTATCATAACCATAATGTCTACGGTCGTTGGCAGAATCTCCAAACTCATCGTAACCGGTGCACTTCCGTTGATAGGAATGGACTGGTTGATGGTAAGTACATTTGCGCCGTTCTTTGCCACTTCGTTCAGTACCAGCGAAAGAATCCCCGGCTCATCCGCCATCTGAAGCATAAATGTGATTGTTTTACCTCTTGCATTATCATGAAAAGGTACAATATCATCTTTATATTTGTAGTAGGAGCTTCTGCTGATTCCTACCTTTTCAACTGCATCCTGAATCGTTGCATTGCCGCTTCTTTCGAGAATTTTGTTTACTTCCACTACCTTTAACAAAACCTCAGGAAGTGCAGCTTTCTTTACGATATAGTATTTTTCTTTACGTTCACTTTCTGCCTTTGCTTTTTTATTCATATTCTCTACCTGTAGGGTCTTAGTTCTTTTTCTGAATATAGCCCTGTGCTTTTAAGAGCTCTGCACAAAGAACTGCTCCGCCGGCTGCGCCACGAACGGTATTATGAGAAAGTCCGACAAATTTGTAATCGTATACGGTATCTTCTCTCAAACGTCCAACGGAAACGCCCATTCCTTTTTCATAATCTACATCTAACTGTACCTGTGGACGATTATCCTCTTCCATGTACTGAATAAACTGTTTTGGTGCACTTGGAAGTTCTAATTCCTGTGGTAAACCTTTGAAGTTTACAAGACGGTCAATCAGCTGCTCTTTAGTTGGTTTCTTATTGAAACGAACAAAAACTGCTGCTGTATGTCCATTTAAAACCGGTACACGTATACACTGTGTGGTAATTACCGGTCCGTCCGCTTTTACAATCTCACCATTTTCGATATGTCCCCAGAGTCTTAATGGCTCCTGTTCACTCTTTTCTTCTTCTCCACCGATAAATGGAATAATGTTTCCGTTCATCTCCGGCCAGTCTTTAAATGTCTTACCTGCTCCTGAAATTGCCTGATATGTAGTAGCAATCACTTCTACCGGCTCAAACTCTTTCCATGCGGTAAGTGCAGGTGCATAACTCTGAATAGAGCAGTTTGGTTTTACTGCGATGAAACCTCTTGTTGTTCCAAGACGTTTCTTCTGTGATTCGATTACTTTGAAATGTTCCGGATTCACTTCAGGTACTACCATAGGAACGTCCGGAGTCCATCTATGAGCACTGTTGTTAGAAACAACCGGTGTTTCGGTCTTAGCGTAAGCTTCTTCGATGGCTTTGATTTCATCCTTAGTCATATCAACGGCACTAAATACGAAATCAACTTTAGAAGCTACTTCTTCTACTTCATTTACATTTAATACGGTGATATTCTTCACTGCTTCCGGCATCGGAGTATCCATTTTCCATCTGCCTCCCACAGCCTCTTCATAAGTCTTTCCTGCACTTCTTGGACTGGCGGCAATCTGTGTTACCTCAAACCAAGGGTGATTCTCTAATAATGAAATAAATCTCTGTCCTACCATTCCTGTACCACCAAGGATACCTACTCTTAATTTTTCGCTCATAACTTTCCTCATTTCCATAATCACTTTTGTGATTATAATTATATTATTCGACCGTCTTTTTGAAGTTTTTCGTGTTCTTCTCTGACGGACATTTGTTTAGTCTAAATAAGATAATACTCTTTTTATCCCTAAAACTCAACCATTTAAAAGTGCAAAAATGTTTTTTTGTGAATAATTAACAGATACTTTATCACAAATGCGTTTCCTTAGTCATTTTTACCAACGCAAGGTAATCTTCTAACAATTTTCTGAGGCTGTCGAGGTCCGTTATTTCATTCACACGACGCCGTATCCCTGCAGAACCTTTACAGCCCGCCGTATACCATGCCACATGTTTGCGCATTTCGCGAATTCCTATGTATTCCCCTTTAAAATCCACCTGCATCCTGCCATGTCGCAAAATAGTCTCGACCATTTCCTCCATCGAGGGTTTCTCCTCGAGTATACCGGTCTCCAGATATTTTTTTATAGAAGAAAAAATCCACGGGTTTCCTCTGGAGCCTCTGGCTATCATCAAGCCGTCACAACCGGTCTGCTCAAGCATAGCCTTAGCATCTTCTCCCGAGAAAATGTCGCCGTTTCCGATTACCGGTATCTTTACCGCTTCTTTTACAGCAGCAATAACGCTCCAATCAGCTTTTCCACTGTAATACTGTTCTCTCGTTCTTCCGTGCACCGCAATTGCTGCCGCACCGTTTGCTTCAAGAATCTTTGCAACCTCTACTGCATTGTTGTCATTTTCACCAAAGCCTTTTCGAATCTTAACCGTCACCGGCTTTTTTATTTTATTCGTAATCCGGCGTACGATTTCTCCGGCAAGCTTTGGATTTTTCATCAATGCGCTGCCTTCCCCGTTATTCACAACCTTTGGCACCGGACAACCCATATTAATATCGAGAATGTCAAAGTTCCGATGCTCAATCTTTGCTGCCATTTCCGACATTATTTCAGGATCGGAGCCAAACAGCTGTAATGCCACCGGACGTTCATTTTCATTGACCTCCAGCAGTATCTCGGTATTTTTATTTCCATACATAATTCCTTTGGCACTGACCATCTCCGTATATATCAAGTCTGCGCCCTGTTCCTTGCATAAAGTACGAAATGGCAGGTCTGTTACGCCTGCCATCGGACCAAGAACAAGATTGCCACCTATATTTACGTTCCCGATTTGTAAATTCATATATTTCTCCAATTTTACTGCTAGTCATAATTGTAGTTTCTTTATTTGTATTTATGTAAGTATTTCATTTGAAATAAATTATTCTTCCATAAAAGAGGTGTCCTTTAAAATCATGACACGATAGTACATTTCCAGCCCTTCCAGAAGTTCCCGCTTATGGTTCTGTATCTGTCTGATTTTGAGGCCGCTTCCGATTTCATCAAACAAAATGTCGTCTTCACGGGTGTGTACCTGAAGCACCAGTTCGCCATCTTCTTCAAATTCCAGGGTGAGTATACCTCCCACCTCTGCAGTAAACAGCACGCACATAATCTGCAGTTCTTCTTTGATTGCCTGTGGTAATCCTTCAAACTCCGGGTTCAGATAATACTTCCGGTCGTAGGCACTGGAAGCACAAAGCACTACATTATTACTGTTTATTTCAAATTCATTCTTTATATTCTCATTAGACATATCCGTACAATCCTCTCACTGAAACTTCGCCGGAACGAATTTTTCTCGTCTGCTCTCCGCATTTTACTAACAAACAACCTTCTTTGTCAATTCCTCCTGCGATTCCGACCGTTTCGGTGTCCTGTTCTATGACACGCACTTCGCGTCCCGCATTTATCAACAATTCGTTATATTCGTCTATCAGCAGGCTAAGATCCTCTGTCTTAAGAAATTTACGATAATACGCTTCATAGTAAAACATAATCTCGGCTACAAGTTCGCTTCTCTTAATATGTTCACCCGTTTCCAAACGTAATGAGGTTGCAATTTCTTTTACCTCTTGTGGAAAATCTTCCGTATTTACGTTAATGCCCATACCAACTACAACATAGTTGATATAGTCCATCTCCGAACCCATCTCTGTGAGAATTCCGCATACTTTCCTGCCATTTACGACTATGTCGTTGGGCCATTTGATGCCGATCTGCATTTCGTCCTCGACGCTATGAGCGTGGTCCCTGTCCGTATCTTGTGACTCTTCCTGCAAACTTTTTTCTGCTACCGTCTTCTGAATACCTCGCGCAATTGCCATTGCCGAAACAAGCGTAAGCATAGATGCATTGGCGGGATTGATGTCCGGTTTTAAAAGAAGAGACATCCAGATTCCGCTTCCTTTTGGAGAAATCCAGTTTCTTCCGCGTCGCCCCTTACCTTCGTTCTGTTGTTCTGCTATGAACAACGTACCATCCCAGGATTCCTGTCCGTTTGCTGCAGGATGTTGTTCTACGTATTTTTTTGCTTCATTGTTCGTAGAACCAACCACTTCACGATATACAATGTTTCGCGCAAGTTTATCGGTTAACATAATGCTTTCCAACTCTTCTTTGGTCAGCACATCCGGTATTCGATTCAAATGGTATCCCCGATTGGTTACCGACTCGATTTCATATCCTTCTTCTTTTAACTGATTGATATTCTTCCAGACTGCAGTTCTGGAAACCTCTAATTCTTCGCATAAACTTTGTCCGGATACAAAGCCTTTTGTTTCTCGAAGTTTTTTTAAAATCTTGGTTTTTGGATTCAATGTCGTCTCCTATCTACATCAGGCATTTAAAATATACAGATAAAAAGCTCCAAGTCCTGTCAAAATAACTCCCAACAATGCGAAAACTACTCCCATAACTATTTTCTTATGGTAAGTAATTCGCTGATATGCCGAAATCAAATTGGAAAGTCCAACCGTAATCAACACCATCGCCTGGTAATTAGGCTGTTTGGGATGGATACACACAAGCACGAAAAATACAATCGTCGCAATTCCGAGCAGCATGCTGATAAAATCCAAATATAATCTTTTCTCTTTGATTGCTTCTAAATATTTATTCATAGACTATTTTCTGTCCTTCATTGGTACATATTCTTTGTGTTTTGCTACTGCTTTATATGCCGGTCGTATAATTCTGCTGTCGTTCGAAAGTTCTTCCAGACGATGTGCACTCCAGCCTGCGATTCTCGCCATCGCAAAAATAGGAGTATATAATTCGTAAGGCAGTCCCAGCATAGAATATACAAATCCGCTGTAAAAATCGACGTTCGCACTGACTTTCTTGTCGAGATTTCTCTCTTTCATCAGTACATCCGGCGCCATCTGTTCTACCATAGAATACAATGCAAATTCTTTTTGCATGCCTTTTTCTTCGGAAAGCTTTTTCACAAAGCCTCTGAAAATATTGGCTCTTGGATCGGAAATGGAATAAACCGCATGTCCCATTCCATAGATCAAGCCTTTTTTATCGAACGCCTTTTTATTTACAACGCGAATCAGATAATCGCGCACTTCCTGTTCATTTTCCCAATCTTTAACGTTACTCTTTAAGTCTTCAAACATCTGCATAACTTTAATATTGGCTCCACCGTGTTTTGGTCCTTTCAGGGAACCAAGGGAAGCCGCCATGGCAGAATAAGTGTCTGTTCCGGAAGATGATACTACGTGATTGGTAAATGTAGAGTTGTTACCACCACCGTGCTCTGCATGAAGCACCAGTGCCATATCCAGAATCTTTGCTTCCAGCTTCGTATACTTACTGTCCGCTCTTAATATATGTAAAATGTTCTCTGCTGTAGACAATCCAACCTCAGGAGAGTGAATAAACAGACTGTTACCGTCGTGGTAATGGCTGTACGCCTGATATCCATACACGGAAAGTAACGGGAACAGTGCTATCATCTGCAGACATTGTCTAAGTACATTTTCAATGGAAGTATCATCTGCTTTTTCATCATAAGCATACAAAGTAAGAACACTTCGAGCGAGTGTGTTCATCATATCCTTACTTGGCGCTTTCATAATAATATCGCGCACAAAGCTGGTTGGAAGCTCCTGTCTGTACTTCTCCAACATATGTACCAGTGTCGCAAGTTCCTTATCGTTTGGAAGTTCTCCAAACAGCAAAAGATATACCACTTCCTCAAACCCAAATGCTTCTTCGCTCTTGAAGCCGGAAACGATATCTTCTATATTGTATCCGCGATAATACAGTTTTCCTTCCGTAGGAATCATATCTCTATCCACAACCATATAGGAAGTAATCTCTGAAATCTCTGTAAGACCGGTCAATACACCCTGACCACTAACATCTCGCAGACCTCGCTTTACATCATATTTTCCATACAGTTGCTCGGGAATCGCCATATTCTCTTTACAGGTCTTTGCCAAATCCAATATTTCCGGATCGATTTGTGAATATTTTGCTGAACTATCAAACATAACTTACCCCTCATTTCTATACTGTATTTTTATACACGTGCTCAAGTATACCACATTTTCCGCTATATGTGAAGTTTATCCTTGATTTTATTTTTAACCTTTTCTGCAAGTTCCTCTTCTGTGTAGACCTTGTATTTTTGAATATGCATCCTTTGTGCATAAACTTCCAGCATTTGAAAATACAGTTCCCGATAGTCCCAATCGCGTCCAAGCTTCTGTTCAATCGCAAGAGACGGGAAAACGATTTCAAATAATTGGCGCTCGAAAGATCCTTTCTCCTCCGAAAGTAAATAGTCTTCCACGATAATTTCTTTCAACCATTCTCCTGTCTCAATTAAACGCTCCATATAGTGTCGTTCACTATTCTCCTGTGTCCGAATGTAGTATTTCTGCCCTGCCAGACCTTCAAACAGTCTAATCCCATCATAGTACCCACAATTCATATTTTTTTGCGCGATTTTACTGTTGAAATTCAGCATATTTCCAAGGTTTACTGACGGTTTAATCTCGATTATATTTACATCCTCCGGGATATCCACCCTCTTTTCATGCCCGGTTCCAAAAATCCTTATTACAATAATATCTTTGTAACCCCGATCGATTAGCAGGTTTATCGGTACATTATTTACCATACCACCGTCCAGATATCTTCTCCCTTGCAATAATTCATTTTTAAACACAGGAAGGGAAGCACTGGCAATCAGATAGTCTGCCAGCGTTCCCTCTTCAATATCATTTATATTTATTTCTACCTCGCTCATTTTCATGACGTCAAACGTACCGATGAACAAATCCGTTGGCGACTGTCGAATGATATCCTCCTGCAACGTATCTGCAATCAATCTCCTAAGTGGCGAAATATCCAGTCCCCGATTACCAAGCACCTGCACAAGATGTTTTCCTGCCTCCCGGAAATCGATATCTTTTAATTTGCCATCCATCAATGCGCGCATTATTTCGTCATCCACATCCATAACATCAGAAAATGAAATGGTTTTCCAGATATCCTCTGCTTTTTGCAAATCCCCCATGCACATAAGTGCACCGTTTAATGCGCCAACAGATACTCCGGCAACCGCACGAATCTTAACTCCATATTCCTGCATGGCTTTCCAGACACCAATCTGGTAAGAGCCTTTTGCTCCGCCACCTTCCAATACAACACCGTACTCCTTTTCAAAATCAAACGGCATATTTGTCAAAACACTCATGTACGACCTCCAACACTGTTTTTATCACGATTTCCTGTTCCTCCTCTGTTAAGGCAGGATACATCGGTATACTTATTAAATTTGAATATAATTTCTCTGATTCTGTGCAACATACGTCTCTATAGCCGTTCTTTTGATAAAACGGATGTTGATATACCGGTATGTAATGTACGTTTACGCCAATGCCGCGTTTTCTCAATTCTTCAAAGATTTCTTTTCTGTACTCTGCCGGCACCTGTATCACATATAAGTGCCATGCACTCTCCCCGGCAGCATCCACGTAAGGAGTTATAATTCCTTTGACACCTGCAAAAGCTTCGTCATAGCGCTTTGCAATTGCCCTTCTTCTCTGCAGGAAACGATCCAGTTTGTTCATCTGGGTGATTCCAAGTGCGCATTGTATATCTGTAATTCTATAATTAAATCCTAAGTTAATTTGTTCATAATACCAGGAACCAGGATGATTAGCATTAGTTAAATCGTCCTTTAGTTCTGATGTATTTTCGAATTCTTCCGGGTTTCTGGTAATGCCATGATTCCTTGCCAAAAGCAGTTTGTGGTACAACTCCTCATCATTGGTTGTAACCATACCGCCTTCTCCGGTAGTTATGTGCTTTACCGGGTGGAAACTAAAACAGGTCATATCTGACATACTACCCACTTTTCTTCCTTTATATTCAGCTCCCAATGCATGCGCACCATCTTCTATTACGATAAGATTGTGCTCTTTTGCAATGCGATGAATGACGTCCATATCGCAAGGCTGCCCTGTATAGTGAACCGGAATAATCGCTTTGGTTTTATCTGTGATTTTCTTTTCAATCTCCGTCGGGGATATGTTGTAGGTCTTTGGATCAATATCTGCAAATACAGGTTTAGCTCCTACATAGACACCGCAATTCGCTGATGCAGCAAAAGTAATCGGAGTTGTAATAAACTCATCTCCCTTAGAAAGCCCCGCAGCAATACACGCGATATGCAGCGCTGCTGTTCCATTTGAAACGGCAACTGCATATTTTGCTCCTACGTATTCGGCCACTTTCTTTTCAAATTCTGCGACTTTTGGTCCTGTCGTCAGATAATCCGACTTTAAAGTGTTCACTACTGCTTCTATATCATCTTCTTCAATCCATTGTCTTCCATATGGAATCATTCTTGTATCCTCCAA
>JAILQS010000093.1 GCA_024698865.1 Lachnospiraceae bacterium
CATTTGTGGGTGTCTCCTTTGAACGATGATTTTGTCAACCTGCCAGTTAACAATCATTATTCTATGGGAGGCACTCATTTTTTGCAAACCGGTTATTTGTTATTTAACAGGAATGCTCCTTGATTTTACATTAACGAAGCCAGTGCAAACATGTTCTCTTCTTCCGGAGTTGCTTCTCTATCTTCCACCTGCCCCATCCGGTTCTGTGCTTGAGCCATTAAGGAATTCACTTTTTCCATTTCCGACTCATCACACCAGCCTTTTTCAATGCCTGCCTTTACTTCCTGCATATCGTTTTTTATCTCCGCTATGACAGTTCGCAATTGGCTTGTAGTCTTTGCTGCTGCAATCTTTCTTGCAGTCTTGCCTACATTTACGCCTACCTTACCAGACACAGTCTCACTTTCCTTTTCAGAAGTATCCTCTGCCGCTCCCGCTTCTGTTGTTCCTTCTGACTTTGTATCTTCTTCCAGCCATTTTATGCTAAGACCTTTGAAGCGGTCACCAAAATGTTCTTTTAATTCCTGCTCTGCTTTTTTCCGTTCTTCTAATTTTTCCTCTCGGATTTTTTCAGCATAATCCGTCATATCTTGTAGAACTGAACTTTGATTTATAGGTTTGCTAATTGTCCAGCCACCCCAATTACCATTTTCATCACAGAACCAACCTTGACTTATAATTTCCCGTCCATTGGCAAGTTGCTGTTCCCTAAATCTTCTGGAAAAATCATTCAGAAACTTAACGTCTTCTTCAAATTGCTTCTTTGCCGCTTCGTCTGTTCCTAGCTTACCTAAAAATTTAGGATTAACAACAAAGTTAATATCTGATGAATTACCATAAGTCTGTCCATAACTTACCGTACCAACAAAAAACTTTGTGCCAGGAAGTTGTTTTTCCATCCCCTGCATGAACTCAAGTCCTGCTGACACAGAATCGGAGATTGTTTTTTCATAACATACTCCCTCGCTCTGCACCGTAGTATAGGAAACAGACTTTGCGATATCCTCTGCTTTTGAATCAGGCGTGTAATCATTTTGTGCTGGATACAAATAATTACTTCCGATTCCCTTTACTGCCATACGCATCATCCTCCTTGATTGTATTTGATTTAGAAATCCATTTCTAAATATACAGACAGTTCTGTTACTTCCTATTTCGGAATAATAAACTTCATACTAAACAGACTTGTTGTGAACCGACCTTTTTATGTTGTGAAGCAAAAAGAAAAGACACAATCCGTACCTTTTCGTACAAATTGTGCCTTTTATACTCTATTCTATCATCATCATTACTGTTAATGTGAAACTGTTTTCATTTTGGCTTATATCTATATCTCCATAATACTTCTGAGCCACTCTTCGGATATTGGTAAGGCCAAAACCGTGACTTCTCTTATCTTTCTTAGTCGTCTCCGGCAGACCAGTTTCATTGTCTATCTCTATGCATTTACTGATACAGTTTCTCACTTCCAACATATACGCATTTTTCTTACAATATGCTAATATGGAAACATATGGATCTTTACATCCCATTACACCCTCAAAGGCATTTTCGATAGCATTATTCAAAATCACACTGACATCAAAAGCATTAATATTTGAATCCACCGGATAAATAAATTTACAATCAAAAGCTATCCCGCTCTCTTCGGCTTCTTTCTGCTTCTGTGTCAAAATCACATCAGTAACCGGATTTCCGGTTTTAATTTCCGCTGCGCTCTCACCCCATGTCAACTTTAGTTCAGCCATATACTTTTCAAGTTCTTCCGTCTCATTTCTCATAAATAGATTTTCCAATACAGAGATATGATTCCCCATATCATGTTTTAATGCTCGAATATCTCCATACAGTTTTTCCACTTCCCTGATATGCTGCTTTGTGTTTTCAATTTGCTCCGTCAGTAATAAATTTACATTTTCCTCTCTCTGCTTTTCCTTTATCTTTTGATAAGTTACAACAGCAATTAATACGGCAGTAAAAGAAACTATCTGATATAACACCCGTAAAAATGTGTACCCCGGATGAGCATTCCAAATATAAACTTCCATATCTTCCAAATACACATTGGAAAAGAAGTTAAATGTAAAATATCCTACCATTACTGTCAGCAAAGTAGCAAAGAGTAACAACAATTCTTTTCCTGAAATATCTTCTCTTTTATTTGTATACACCTTATGAAATAACTTGATTACTAGGAACATTAGCGTTATGGCAATACCATAATATACCAGTTCCACGAGAATATATGCTATCCATTGTTTTACCGGTTCCGTGAGCATATATGAAGTGTTTATAAAAAGGGCAAACATAATATCCCGAAGCACCAATGTTACACCGTAAACCATCCACCGGAATAAATACATAATGGTCGCTAAAAACACTTTCTGCTTGATATTTCTTCTTTCCAAAAGACACATCATAGTGCCTGCCACAAAGATTCCCAAAAGATACGGATAGGTAATCTCCTGTGGCACACAGTAAAAGACGAGCATTGCTACGGAATAGCTTATTCCTACATAATATGCCTTTCCCTTCATAAACGGTTGTACAAACTTATAAAACAACCAACCTTCCGCCAAGAGGTTGATTACACGCCTGATTCAAAAGCAGAGGATATCGCAAAGTCTGTTTCCTATACTACGGTGCAGAGCGAGGGAGTATGTTATGAAA
>JAILQS010000121.1 GCA_024698865.1 Lachnospiraceae bacterium
TGTAGCTCAGAGACTCTTTGACATGCAAGAGTATTATGATAAACTCAACAACATTCAGAAGAAACTTATTAAAATGAAGGTTGCATAAGAAGTACTGTTTTAGCTGAAAGATGAATTTACACACAAATATGGACTTGACTAGGAAAAACCACCAAAACCCTCTCGAGAAGCCAAATCGGTGGTAATTTTGGAAAGCAAGTCAAAGGAAAAACCACCAAAACCCTCTCGAGAAGCCAAATCGGTGGTAAATCCGGAAAGCAAGTCGAAGGAAAGACCACCAAAACCCTCTCGAGAAGCCGAAATGGTGGTAAATTCGGAAAGCAAGTCAAAGGAAAGACCACCAAAACCCTCTCGAGAAGCCAAACCGGTGGTAAATTTGGAAAGCAAGTCAAAGGAAAAACCACCGACTAGCCTGGAAAGTGCGCAATCGGTGGTAAATTCAGAAAGCAAGTCAAAGGAAAGACCACCAAAACCCCTTCGAGAAGCCGAAATGGTGGTAAATTTGGAAAGCAAGTCGAAGGAAAACGCGCGGAGTGAGAAGCTCAAAGTCTTCATGACCGCAGCTGACATATTTGTAAAAAAATGACATATTTAGTTTACTTTTTTGAAAATATCACATATAATAAATATGGCAATTATATACTAACATAAGAAAAAAATGAGAATTCAATGGAGGGAGAATGGAAGAGAATTATAATACTATAAATGAGTTTGGAAGATCCTTGCGTTTTGTTTTGTGGGGGTTTTTGATTACGATGGTGGTGCAGACATTTATTAATTCGTATGGTTTTTTGGCGATATTTGGACTAATATTCATATTCGCCGGTTTTCGTAATCTCAGAAAAGAAAACAAGTGGTATACATTTGGCTATGTAATATCCATTGTACGTTTGATGGTAGGGGTTATGAGCATTATTCTAAGTACGACCATTTGGTTGGAGGAGAGCGGACTTTGGGATATGGAAGAATTCGCTTGGGTGAATTTTGGTATCGCTTTGTTAGAGCTAGTGCAGTTGATTTCCTTATACGCGGGAGTACGAAACTGCCAAAAGAAGAATGAAACGAAGCCGGATGCCAGAGGTGTATTATGGATTGTATTGGCGAAAATAATAGCCGGGAGGCTTGCGATTTCAGGGCCAGGCGATTTGGGGGTATTTGGCGTTATCCTGCTCGTTATGGAATTTGGTGGACTTTTTGTTCTTTTCAAAGAATCAAAACGGCTTGGCAGTCTGCAGTTTTCTATAAAGGATGCAAAAAAGCGCATTTCTAATTCGGGGCTTGGGGCTGCAATTCTTGGCTTTGTAGTTGTAGTTAGTATACCATGTATAATCTGGGGGACAAGTTATCGGATGAACTGGCAGGAAGTAACGGAGTCGGAAGATAATGAACTAAAGCAGATCAAAGCACACTTGATAGAGCTTGGTGCGCCGGAAGATATTGTGGCAGATTTAAACGATGAGGATATCAGGGCTTGTAAAAATGCGACGAAAGTCACCTGTAGAACAGAGAATAGTGAGACTGCTGGAGTGCAGGCAGGGTTGCAGAAAGTGGGAAATTTACCAATCCATTACTATGAAGATTATGATGGACATAAAAACACCATGGATGCAACGATGATGGTTGTTGCAACCGGGGATTCAAAGGGAATTGTATTTCAACATCTTAACTGCAAAAAGATTGTGGATCATTCCTATCAAACATATGGCATCAAGATAGAAATGGATATAGGGGATGAAGAATGGACGTATGGACGCGATATAGAAGCGCGGTTGGGAGTCTTTGGTCAGGTGTTGTATGAAAAAGATGGTAAAAGATTTGCGTCGAATTATCACTCCTTTGAGAATGCATGGGAAAAAACAAATACAAACAAGAGGTATTATTGCGAATACCCAATATTAGTGGCGGATGACGATAATTTCTATATTGGCGCAACTACACGTCATAAACAGAGGGGAATGTTTGCAACGTTTTCGATTCCGGATGAGGCAGACAGTTTTCGATGTTATTACTCTTATACAGTAGAACCGGAATCGGAGTGGTTGTATCAAATTATTTCAAATGTAGAGTTAAGTGGCGTGAAATGGACAATTGGAAACTCGTGCCCTTCTGCCAGAAGAACATGGTATTTTTCATCAGGTGATAGCTGTGAGTGGGGATATGGAGAACGGGTTGTACTGAAGAATAAGATATTGGAAGCAGAACCGTGGGTACAGAGGGAAAGTTTTGAATGACTCTATGTCTTAAAGAGAAAAACTTATTGGCTAGTATAATGCCAGCGTCATACAATTACTTGCTTCCAAATCTGATGGGACTGTAAGGTTAATAAAGTAAGAAGGTTTTGCAAAAAGCGTTGCTTCTCTTGTGGGGCAGCGCTTTTTATATAATAGGAAATTCCTTCGGATTACCTGTTATATAAACGCTTCTCGAGATGCGACTCGGCGCAAGTGGTAGATAGTTGCCTAAGGCAACACGCGCCTCGCGCGGAGAGGTCGCAAGCGACACTCTTTCTTACGCTCGGAAAATCATAAAATTGTAAGGAAAAAATGCGGTTTTGTGGAGAACAAAATATATGTAAAGAATTATACTGTAGCTTAGAGTAAGAGAAACTCAATCTCAAGAGAAACTCTATCTCAAGAGAAAATGAAGATAGTAGACACATCTGTGCAAATGTAGTGCGAATGTATCGAAATGAGGGACAGCGTTTTGAGGAGGAAAAAATGTTAAGTACGGAAAAATTGTTTGTAATTATGTTATTTGGAATTGCTCTGTTATTGGAATTGACAGTTGGATTTGGTTTGGAACGTTATTTCAAGCGCATAGGAATGCATATCTTTTGGCGCAATTTTATAGTCTGTGTTGTGGAAGTTGTATTTCTTTTGATAGTGACGGGATTGGTTTTCTTTTTTACGGGATTTCCGTTGATGGAAATGTGATTAGATTTGGGAGGTAGGAAGAGTGATTAATTATATTTTGACGTTTTTGGTAGTGGTAGCAATTCTTTTGGTGGTGACAGTTTTTTGGTCGTTACTGATGGGCATTTTGATGCAGTATATGGAAAAACTTAAGGTGCATCGAATTACACAAAGAATCATGAAAGTTATGCTAAATGCGATGTATGCGAGTATAGTTACAATTGCCTTGTTGTTTGGGATATTTTTCGTATTTTTATTGGGGGCGCATTTTAAATTTGTATGGAACCTGAAAATCGCATGTCAGGAAGGATATGTGAAACAGGTGGAAAAATATCTTGCAAAAGAGGAGGATATCAATCAAAAATACAAGGATAACCCCCTGATTAACATAACACTTTCGGGAGAAGGAAGACCGGAGAAGAAGCTTACAATTGTAAAACTCCTGATTGAAAAGGGTGCAGATGTTAATGCGGTGGCAGAAGATGGAACTACCGCTGCTATGACGGTTGTTGAAAACAATTGTGATCAAATTAAAATGCTCGAATTATTGGAGAAAAATGGTGCAGATTTTACGATGAAGGATAAGAAAGGGAAGACACTTTTTGAGCGGGCAAGAGGAGAAGACGGTTATGAAGATGAAGAATGCCTGGAATATCTCGAACGTAAAGAAAAGGAGATGAAAGACCACCGATTCGCCAAGAAAGTGCGCAATCGGTGGTAAATTTGGAAAGCAAGTCAAAGGAAAAACCACCAAAACCCCTTCGAGAAGCCAAATCGGTGGTAAATTCAAGAAGCAAGTCAAAGGAAAGACCACCAAAACTCCTTCGAGAAGCCAAATCGGTGGTAAATTCAAGAAGCAAGTCGAAGGAAAAACCACCAAAACCCCTGCGAGAAGCCGAAATGGTGGTAAAATCAGAAAGTAAGTCAAAGGAAAAACCACCAAAACCCCTTCGAGAAGCCGAAATGGTGGTAAATTCAGAAAGCAAGTCAAAGGAAAAACCACCAAAACCCTCTCGAGAAGCCGAAATGGTGGTAAATTCAGAAAGCAAGTCAAAGGAAAAACCACCGATTCGCCCGGAAAGTACGCCAACGGTGGTAAATCCGGAAAGCAAGTCAAAGGAGAATGAATAAGCGTAAAGGAGTGGAAAAATGCTGGAGTGGATAACAACTTATGAAACGAGGGTGGATATCCTCTTTTCATTTATACAATTCCTGATGGGCGTAATGTTGATTTTACCTTCAAAAGAGCGAGAAACAAGGAGAAAACTAAATCTGGTCACGCTGTACTATTGTGGCGTGTTTGTGCTTTACATTACGTCAAAAGGTTTGTGGATGGGAGTAGGAGGTACTGTATTTGCAACTGTTATAGGTGCATGGGTTCTTTATAAGAAGTTGAGTGCTGTATTTGCGGAGTTTGTAGTGTATTTTACAACGGTATTTGTAGGGTTGGATTTTGCCATTAAATTTATTACAATAGATACAAGCTCATTTGCGTACTTGTTGGACGCAGATGGAAATATTGCAATTCCGATTCTGACAGTTATGACGATGGTGGCGCTGGTGGTTGCCGTAGAGATAGGACTGTTTCGAAGAAATTTGCATAAAAACAGAAATGTAAATCGTATTATTTTGGGGAATTACTTCCTTCTGGCTGCTTTTTTTGCCGGAAGAACTTCAGAGGTTTTCTATAATGAGCCTTCAGAAGTTGAGGATTATTTTTACCCGGCAATAAATGTTTTGTATGAAAGAAGCACATATTACATACCGCTTTTGGAGTTGGCGATTGTAGTTGTGTTGCTTGTGATGGAGAAAAGAAGTGGAGTCATCAGCCGATTGATACAAAAGTGTTCCAAAAGATGGTTTGTGGAGGTTGTCAGCTTACTTATTGCAGCAATGCCGTATGGTATTTTGTATAAATTAATGTGTTCCGGTGGACCGACCATGTTCACTGAAAGAATGTACGGGTTTGCAATAGATGTCTTTGGAAGTTGGATGAGTATAAGTTTTGCGGTAATGCTTCTTTGCTGTGTGGGAGTATATCTTGTGGTGAGACACTCGTTTGCCCGTTGGTTGAAAAATGGATGTTGATGCAATGCTCTAAAAAATAAAGCAATGACCTGATAAAAGAGAGTTATGCTTAAAAAAATAAAGCAATGCTTTTGAATTATAAACAAATATCAAATAAACTACGGGAATCCGTATAATAGCGGTTTCCCATTCTTTTTGAAATTTATTATTATAGTACATATAGAGTACATATCTTTTTTATATCATAGAATCGTTAAAGGAGGGGCGCAAAATGCAGGCAAGAATTCTACTGGCTGAGGATAATGACCATTTGCGTGAGGTTTTGTCTGATTCGTTGGAGGATCAAGGGTATATAGTGGAGGCTGCGGAGAATGGAAGTGTTGCATGGGCATTGTTTCAAGAGAATACATTTGACCTTGTATTACTCGATGTTATGATGCCTGAGATGGACGGATTTGAGTTATGCAAAAAGATTCGTGAGCAGGAGGATACACCGATACTGTTCATTACGGCGAGGGTGCAGGAGGAAGACCAGATATATGGATACCGGCTTGGAGCGGACGATTATATTGTAAAGCCATTTTCTCTTCCGGTGCTTCATGCAAAGTGCCAGGTTGTATTAGAAAGAAGTGGGCGGGGAAATACCGTAAAGCATAAGTGGTTGGAGGCAGGAGAACTTCGCATCAATCTGAATACCAGACAGGTGTACCTTGCAGACAAGGAAGTGTCTATGCAGCAATTGGACTATCGGCTGTTGTGCTATATGGTGCAGAATCAAGATAGGGTATTTACAAGGGAGCAGTTATTGTTAAAAATCTGGGGGTTCGATTATGAAGGAAATGATCGTTCTGTGGACACACACATCAAGAAACTAAGAAGAGCTCTTGGAAAACACAGATATTACATAAAAACTGTGGTGAAACAGGGGTATAAATTTAGTACGGAAGAATAATGGTCAGTTGTGAGAGGAAAGAAAACAGATGTTTAAGAAAAAACAAGATGATTCCGGTGTGCAAACTACCGGTTCAAGGAAAAACAGATTACGGATATTCGTGATATTTTCGTTAATCATAGTGGTAGGATTTGTTTTGGATATTGCTATTCACTACAAATACGCAGTCTACACTCTGGTAGAAAAGATGGATTTATATGAGAGCGTATTGTCAGAGAATATGAAAAGAGAAATGTCGCAGATGGAGAATGCGTCAAAAGAAGAATTAAGAGAAAAAGCATTGCAGGTTCTTTCGAATTATACATATTATATGGCGAACGAATCACCGGATGGAGAGAGTGTGTGCAATCTGGATGATTACGGATTTACATTGGACATCACAGACAAATCCGGAAATGTGGTGCCGGTGATACACGGTGCGCAGATATTCCTTGAGTATACAGTGTATGACAGCCAGAAAAGTATCGCAAAACGGATAAATAATGGTCATGGTTATACTGAATTTGAACTGAGTGTTGATGAAAACAAGGTAGTTGATTTAGGGGAATATATAGATGATAGCAAACGAGACGAGCTTCTTTCTTTATATAAGAAAAAAGGGAAAATAAAGCTTTTGAAGCTTGAGGGTATTGTAAGCGAAGAACGGACCATTATCCCGACAACGATTGTCATATCAAAGGCAAATGGCGAGGCAATGGTTTTGTTAGACAACCAGAATCCAGAATCTCAAACATTATATTCAAACACTTGTGATGAATATGTTGCCAGAGAATTCAAAATTTCCAATGCCAATATAAGCACGATTAATACCAGTGACAAACTTGTAAAAGATGCGGAAAATGTGGAATTGACAGAGTTCCATGCCTACAACGATTTTTATTACCTTAAAAATAGTCTTATGAATGAGTCGTACAAACGAAGCATTTGGGAAACTTATGGCGATAGACGTGAGTACGTACTGAAATTAAGTGTAGATATGAACGCATTTGTCAGAAATGAATTGCGACAATCGTTAACTGAAGAAATGTGGTTAGGTCTTCCGGGTGCAATTGATGTTATTTGGTTCGTTTGGGCGTTTTTTGCCTATAAAGACTATCGTAGAGAGACGGAAGAAGAACGCAGATTTAGAAAACAATTGAAACAGCAGCACCGCAAGCAACAAAAAGAGAGACGCTCGCAGAAGAAGGTGCGTGAACTT
Organism: Lachnospiraceae bacterium; assembly: GCA_024698865.1. Taxonomy (GTDB): domain Bacteria; phylum Bacillota; class Clostridia; order Lachnospirales; family Lachnospiraceae; genus JAILQS01. The sequence continues at coordinate 7,091 of JAILQS010000121.1, forward strand.
TTCCTTAACGCGATGGCACATGAATTAAAGACGCCGGCAGCAGTTATTCAAAATACAGCGGAGTATCTGGAATCAGGAAGGCGACCGGAGAAGCAGACACACTATTTACATGTGCTTCAGGAGGAAGCAATGCACGTCAATCAGTTGCTTTGTCAGATGCTTACTTATACCCGGATGAATGAGCGTAAGTACACCATCCATCCGGAGAAGACGGATTTGCGACAGTTAATAGAAAAACGGCTGCTGATTTTTCAGGATTTGCTGGAGGAGAAGCAGGAAAAAGTGGAGATAGTAGACGACAAGTACGGAGAAGTCTGGTGCGACCGCAGATTAACAGAAATGGTATTGGACAATATGATTACCAATGTCCTGAAATACGGTGTGGACGGCGGGAAATTGCGCATCACGCTAAGAGACAACGGCGTATTTGTCTATAATGATGGACCGCAACTTTCTGATGAGGCGCTTGAGTCCGTGTGGAGTCCGATGTACCGGGAGGATGAGGCAAGAAAGAGTGATGGTTCCAGTGGAATGGGACTTGCCATCAGCGCTGAAGTGTTGGAGTTGCAGAACGGAAGGTATGGCGTTCGAAATGCGGAAAACGGAGTGGAATTCTATTTCCTCCTTCCGGTATTGCCACCGAAGTATCAGGTGTAGGGTTGTAGAAAGTGTGAGAAATATTAAGTGCGGGATGAGAGGAAAGGAAAATGTTTCGAAAATTATACAATAAAATTAGTAAAAGAATAGGTGGCATGAGACACCCATACGATGTCGAGTACAAGGCAGGAGCGCGTAAGCTAGCTTTAGCAGTTATTGCATTTGAAATACTGATTATTGCAACCATCTTTGCAGTTAATTATTATGTAGTGCAGGAGAACTATGCAGACTGTGTAAGCAATGCAGACTTTGAGTTGCGGGAAAAACTCGAAAATCTATCTGGAAATGTAGAAGAAAGATTGACTAAAGAAAATGCTAAGGAAAAAGTGCTTTTGCCAATTGCTGAGTGTAGAGATGATATTCTTGGAAGGACCGAAGGAGGGGATAATTATGCCTTTGAACTGGTCTGCCGTGATGAAAACGGTAAGGAAATGCCACTGATTAAAGGCCCGCAGTTGTATTTGGAATATGAGTGGCAGGATAAAGCGACTGGTATGAACCAAAAGCACATTCTCGATATGCGAGATTATTTTGGGGATGAACAGGTGGATAAAGCTATAGCAAAGTGTGTGAAAGAAGATGGTATATATACTGATAGAATATGGGGGCGAATAGAAGAGGATGGTACCATTTCTCTCTCTAAAATCGAGGCAGAACCACTGGAAGGATATGTAGAGTATCCTATAACGTATACTACTCTTTTGGTTGATCCATCACAAGAAGACACTAAGTTGCCGTTTGATGCATATCTCTTTGCGATAAACACAGATGAAAAATCCGTAAAAGAAGTTTCTGACATCAAATCGGACGGGTTGTATGAGTCGGATGGATTTCTTGAGTCGGATGGATTTCTTGAGGAATTGGTTTCGTATATTCGCTACAGAGATATCGAACACTACGAAATAGCCGATTCTAAGGCGACACTTACGATGAAACTTTATGCAGATCCAAGTAAGATGGCATGGGACAGGGTAATGATTCTTCCTAGTTCGGTATTTTTGCTTCTATGGTTTTGGACAGTTACGTTTATTCCAATTTTGGCAAGTACAGTAAAGGGATACAGAAAAAGAAACGAACAGAAGTTAAAGCAGAGAAAAACCAGAGATCTGTTCATTAACGCCATGGCGCATGAGTTAAAGACGCCGGCGGCGGTACTTCACAATACTGCCGAGTATCTGGAGTCCGGCAGACGACCGGAGAAGCAGGAGCATTACCTGTCGGTATTACAACAGGAGTCTGTGCACATAAACCAGTTGCTTGGACAGATGCTGACTTATACCAGAATGAGTGATAAAAAGCAAAGCCTGGACCTTGAGGAAACAGACTTGCAGGAGATTGTAAACGAGCGTTTGGGATTGTTCCGTGATTTCATCGAAGAAAAAGGTGAATTGGTAGAAGCTCTGGACGACCGGCACGAGAAGGTCTGG
>JAILQS010000037.1 GCA_024698865.1 Lachnospiraceae bacterium
TCACGAATCAGACTCTTTGCCTGGTCCTCCTGAAAACTGAAAATCTCAGAGTAGATATCTTCTAAAGAGACCTCCGAGTCATCCTCATAAAAGTGTTCCACTAAAGGATTAAAAATGCTTTGAATGTCGCTAATGGATAACACATTTTTAAAGTAGTATATAAAAATCAGAAGGAGCATATGCTCCTTGGAATATTTTTTCTTGTTGGGAGAAGGTAACAGGTTGTTCTTGGTATAGTTGTTGATCATGGTCTTGGTCAGCAACTTATCGTCCGGATAGCGCTTGGTGGACTTTAAGTGCTCATCCATAAAGGTTGTTACCTGGTCCATATAAAGATCTATATTGGGAAGATCTTCCGGTTTGATATAATCTAATTCCTGCATGCTTCGCAGAATCTGTCTGATGTAGCTAGCGGTAGGTTTGCCCTGCAATATTATCACCTCTTTAGAGAATTATATAGTATTGAAAACTACTTGTAAAGATGATAATGCAGGTGTTATAATTGCCCTATGTTTTGTACTTTGAAGGGAGAAAATACGAAATGAGTATTTACGATAAATTAAATGAAGAACAAAGGATAGCGGTAGAGCACAAAGAGGGGCCTTTATTGATTCTCGCCGGTGCGGGAAGCGGGAAAACGCGTGTACTCACGCATCGCATTGCTTATCTTATGGAGGAATGTGGCGTGAAGCCGTGGAATATCCTTGCGATTACCTTTACCAATAAAGCAGCAAAGGAAATGCGCGAGAGGGTGGATAACCTGATTGGTGAAGGAGCAGAGGATGTCTGGGTGAGTACCTTCCATTCTACTTGTGTTCGTATTCTTCGAAGATACATTGATCTGATTGGATACGACCGTTCTTTCACGATATACGACAGCGACGACCAGAAGACACTCATGCGAGAAATTTGCAAATATCTGGACATTGACACAAAGCGTACGAAGGAGAGAGCGTTGCTTTCTGCAATTTCTGCAGCGAAAGATGAACTGATTTCACCGATGCAATACGAAAAGGAGTGCATGGGGAACTACGGAAAGCAGGTTTACGCAAAGGCATATAATGAATATCAGAAGAGACTGAAAGCCAATAACGCGCTGGATTTTGATGATCTTATCGTGAAAACGATTGATTTGCTTACGACGCATCCGGACGTGCTTTCCTACTATCAGGATCGTTTTCAGTATATTATGGTAGATGAGTATCAGGATACGAATACGGCGCAGTTTAAACTGATTGAACTGTTGGCAGCAAGAAATCACAATCTTTGTGTGGTGGGTGACGATGATCAGTCTATTTACAAATTCCGTGGTGCCAATATTTATAACATTTTGAATTTTGAGAAGGAATATCCGGAAGCGAAGGTAATTAAGCTGGAGCAGAATTATCGTTCCACGCAGAACATTCTGGATGCGGCAAATGGCGTGATTGCCAACAATACAGAGCGTAAAGATAAGAAACTCTGGACAGCTAACGAAAAGGGTGATTTGATTCGTTTTACACAATATGAGACGGATTACGAAGAAGCAGCCGCTATTGTGGATGATATCGAAACAACAATGAAAGAGAATGGGGAATCCTACAATGATTTTGCAATTCTCTATCGTACGAATGCGCAGTCGCGTGTGTTAGAGGAGAAACTCGTAAACAGAGGAATCCCTTACAAACTGGTTGGTGGCGTTAACTTCTATGCAAGGCGTGAGGTAAAGGATCTGTTAGCTTATTTGAAAACGATAGACAACGGAATGGACGATATTGCCGCCAAACGTATTATCAATGTGCCAAAGCGAGGTATCGGTCTGACAACGATTGACCGTGTGACCGATTATGCGATTGCGAATGAATATAGTTTCTTTGAAGCGCTGACAAGAGCAGAGTACATCGCGGGTGTTGGTCGTGCACTTTCAAGGATTAGTTCCTTTGTAAGTATGATTGAGATTTTACGAGGGAAACTCGATGATCCTTCCTATACACTGGAGAGTTTAATTAATGAGATTATCGAAGCGACAGGGTATGTAGAGGAGTTGCAGGCAGAGGGAACGGATGAAGCGAAGAGCCGTATTGAAAATATTTCCGAACTGGTAAACAAAGTGGTTACGTTTGAACAGGAGCATCCGGGCGGAAGTTTGTCGGAATTTTTGGAGGATGTGGCGCTTGTTGCGGATATAGACAGTCTGGATGAGAATACTGAGAAAGTCGTATTGATGACATTACATAGCGCGAAAGGTCTGGAGTTTCCAAACGTTTATATGTGTGGAATGGAGGATGGAATCTTCCCGGGTTACATGACTATTTCCAGTGAGGATGATTCTGAGATGGAAGAGGAGCGAAGACTGTGTTACGTGGGAATTACCAGAGCAATGCACCGACTTACGATGAGTGCTGCGAGACAACGTATGGTTCACGGAGAGACGCAGTTTAATAAGCCGTCCAGATTTGTGCACGAAATTCCAAGATTTTTGGTGGAAGTGACGGCAGACAGTTTGAAGCCACGTTATGGTGGCGGCACTGCGTATGGAAGCGATGGCTACGGTTTAGCTGACAGAGGTCGTGGCCGTTTTGACTACGGAAGTTACGACTCCGGCAGCAGAGGCTACGGAAGCGGAGGCTACGGAAGTGCCGGTACGGGTAGCACTGGCTATGGAAATTCCGGTTCTGGCAGCAGAGGCTACGGCAACGCAGGCTACGGCAGCAGTACAGGTCGAAGTTCAAATGTCAACGGCATGAGTGGCTACGGTGTCGGACAGGCACGGAAGAAGAGTGCCATTGATTTATTTGCAGATAATTCCATGATTCAAAAAGGATTTGGCGCAAAACCAACAAAGGTGACACCAACAAAAGAAAAAATAGATTCGCTGAATTATGGCGAAGGAGATACTGTTAAGCATACCCGTTTTGGAGCCGGAACAGTTACCGCTTTAAAAGAATTGCCGGGCGACTATGAGGTGACGGTTGAATTTGAAAAAGGCGGAGTCAAGAAAATGAGAGCTTCTTTTGCAAAACTGGAAAAATTATAACAGGCAGGAGAACGTAAAAAGCAGAAGGGAGATTTGGAGTTGAGTTTTAAGAAATGGATGCGTGGGGGATTATGCGTATTAATCGGCTGTCTGATGTTAGGTGCAGGAGTATCCAACCACGCGTTGGCAGCAAAAGTAAAAAGTATATCGAAGTCGAGTCTGGAAAAAACGGAAATTTTCTATTTTTCAAAACTACCGACGGCTTCTGTCACAAAACTGAGAATGCATACGGTGCAGAATTTTTCGTATACACCGGATATGCGGTTTATGTTTGTAACGCAGGAAGCAAGTGCGATGTCAAATGATAATATCAGACATTGCTGTCTGAGTCTTTGTACGCCGGACGAAACGCAGAACGCCTGTAAACGGGTGGACTATCATATTTTGAAAAATTACGGTCATAGCGAAAGTCTTTCCGTAACACAGCCGGATTTAAACAAAATGGTATATCATATCTGGCTTACAAGTGGTTCTACCAAAAAGAACAAATTTGGGAATAAGATTACAAGACTTACGTATGAAGTGAAATACAACAAAGAAGGTGTCCCTTACGGTACAATCAGGCATCGGGTTACACTGAAGGATTTTAAATATACCAAAGTGGTCAAATCCAAAGGGAAGAAAAAAGCGGCTGCACTGGTTAAAATCAAAGGCGTAAAGACGATTCTAAACAGAGTTGGTGTCACCTGTGATCAGGAGAATAATCAGATTTGTTTCCGGTCAAATTATGAAGAAGGACAGGGAATTTACTATGCGGTGTACCGCCTGGACAAGGTAAATGCTTATCTGAATCATCTTGTGAAAAAAAAGAAGACGTCGGGTTCCATTAAGAAACTGGCATCTGCGCAATTAGCGAATATTTATTGTATGAAACGACCGGTCGGTTATTATAAGTCGGATGGCAGCGCGTTCCAAAGTTATGAGATTCGGAACAATGTACTTTACATTTCCGGCGGAATACTTGATTACGGCAAATACAGTGGCGGTATTTACGCGATTCCATATGGTATTGGGCGAAACAGTATCCAATGGATTACGTCAAACAGCCAGATTAAGAAATACTATCAGATACAGACAAAGAAAGAAATAGAAGGTCTTCATATCAGCGAAATAGAAGGGAATATGTATGCAACCTTTAATTTCTTTAATGGACCGAATGCAAGCTCCAGTACACTTTATGCCTATCGTTTGAAGGTAAATTAAGAGTAATAAATTTAGATATTCGATGATAAAAAGAAAAATGCTGTTGTAAATGTGAAAAGTATCACAGGTACAACAGCATTTTGTTCATTTTATTCTTCGATCCGTTTAAAAACCATGTCATAACCATCATTGCCATAATTGAGTGAACGGTTCACACGACTGATGGTAGCTGTGGAAGCGCCGGTCTTCTCGGCAATTTCCAAATAAGTTTTCTGTTGGCGCAGCATTTTAGCTACTTCGAATCTCTGAGACAGGGAAAGCAATTCGTTCACAGTACAGACATCCTCAAAGAATGTATAGCACTCTTCACGACTTTCCAGACTCATAATTGCATCAAATAGAGAATCGACAGAAGGAGTTTTGAGCTTATTATTCATGTTATCTCACCTCTTAATTCTTTTACGTTTATTTATATAACTATTTTAACACTGTAAAGTTTTACTGTAAAGTTATATATATAGTTTTATTATAAATAAATACAGCATATTTTTAACGAAGTCGGACTTCTGACAAACAAAAAAATTCGTTTGTGTTATGGTCGACGACTTCTTCTGATATCGAGATAGGATAAGAATTTGCTAACGGAAGTGTTTAATATCAGTTCTTCCGGGAAATTAGTTTCTTTCAGTATTTTATCGGTGTAAATGAAGTTTGCCACGTCGTCATCGATATGTGCGTCGCTTCCAAGCGCGATTGGCACTTCGTACTCTTTGCAAAGTCTCAGTATTTCAAGGTTATTCTCATAGGTTCCTTCGCGGAAACCGTTTGGATTCAAGGAGTTGTTATTTAATTCAATAATGACACTATAGGCCTTGGCAGCTTCGATTAATCGCGGATAATCCAGCGGATATCTGCAATCATCCGGATGCCCAATGATGTTAACATACGGGTTTTCCATAGCGTTTACAAATGCATCCGTGTTTTCCTTCACACTACCGCTTTTTATGCAAGGAAGGTGCAGGCTGGCGATACATAAATCCAATCCTTTCAGAACGCGTTCCGGCAAATCCACCGTTCCTTTATAATCGATGACATTTAATTCAGCACCAACAAGCAGCTTTATGCCATTATATTCGTCTTTAAACACGCGGGTATTATGAAAATACATTTCGCCACTGGTTCCGGGCATAGCCGGACCGTGATCGGTAATGCATAATAATTCTAACTGTTTTTCTTTTGCAGCAGCGAGCATCTCACGAAAAGTACAGTAAGCATGGCCGCTTGCAATGGTATGTGTATGGGTATCTACAACATATTTCATAGGAAATCTCCTTTCAAACATTTTCGTATTTGAATATATCCTTTGATATTATAGTCAAATTTGAAAAAAAAGCAAAGGGTAAGTATAATAGATGTCGGGTAATTATGTTCCTTTTTTTGTGGTTTGCAATATATTAAGCAAAACTGTAGAGGAATAAAACACCGGGGATTATAAATTATCGGAAAGGAATAAGTGCGCGTCTTTCCGTGTGAGATGCGCTTTGGTATATGAAATGAAAAAAGGACAGGAATGTTTGGGCGTTGTAGAGGATGTATTGTTCCCGAATAAGGGAATTGTGTTTGTGGAGGAGCAGACCGAAGAAGGTACAAAGCGAACAAAGGTAATTGTTAAGAAGACGATACCGGGACAAAAGGTTCGTTTTCGTATCCATAAGAAAAGAAAAAGTCATTGCGAAGGAATGC
>JAILQS010000040.1 GCA_024698865.1 Lachnospiraceae bacterium
CAAGACTCGCTCGCGAGTCTTGCGCGCCGGATTCGGGTCTGCTTCAGCAGACAAATTCCTGTCCGAATCCGTGCGCATCCTCGCGGAGCGTTTAACTCAGTCGGAGCTTGTACCCCGACTGAGTATAGTTTGTCATAACCCCAACCTACGCTAACGCTTAGAGGTGGGGGATTTCTCCGACTGAGTTAAAACAGGCGGGATACTTTACAGCACCCCGCCTATAGTTTTCTATATTATCTTACGTTTGGATTCTTGCCAAATTTCGTTTTCATCCAGTACCATAATGTACCTGCAATACAAACTGATGACCAGCATCCTGCGATAATACCTGCGATCAATGGAATAGCGAACTGACGAATAGCGTCAACACCAAAGATTGCAAGAATGAAGATAGTGATAAATGTTGTTAAAGAAGAGTTGATACTTCTTGTAAATGTCTGAGTAATACTCTTGTTTACAACATCTTTCAATGTCTCATCGCGTTTCATCTCACGTTTGTTCTCACGGATTCTGTCGTAAATAACGATAGTAGCGTTAATGGAATAACCTACGATGGTAAGCATACAAGCGATAAATGTATTTCCTACAGAAATTCTTGTAACAGCATAAACCGTTAATACTACCAGTACGTCGTGGATCAAGGCGAATACTGCTCCGGCACCGAATAAGATATCTTTGAAACGGAACCAGATGTAAATTAACATACAGATTACAGCGATGATAACGGATACGATTGCATCCTGACGCATTTCTGCACTTACCGTACCGCTAACGCTTCCTGTTTCGATACTGTCTTCTTTTACGCCGAATTTATCTTCTAATTCTTTTGCAACTTTTTCTCTCTTCGTAAGATCTAATTCTACTGTTTTTACAGACAATGCGTTAGCATCCTGAATCTCGGATAACTCAACGGTATCACCTGAAATATCAGCAAAGAGTTTTTCGATTTCTGCTTTCTTATCGGAAGCTTTGATCTTATTATCAAATGTAACCTGTGTGGTTGTACCACCTTTGAAGTCAAGACCGTAGTTTAAAACGTTACCAATCTGGCTCTTGTTTACGAAAAGCATAGCAATTCCAAGTCCGATAACAAGGATAGAAACTGCATATGTAATTTTGGTCTTGCCGATATAATCGAAAGTCTTTTTCTCTCTCTTAATTCCATAGAATTTAACATCTTTGAAACCAAACATGTAAAGCGCGTTCAATACCACTTTTGTTACAACAAAGGCTGTGAACATAGATAAAATGATACCGATTGCAAGTGTGGTTGCAAAACCTTTTACTGTTCCGGAACCTTTCACATAAAGAACTACTGCTGCAATCAGAGTTGTAACGTTACCGTCCACGATAGCAGATACGGCTTTGTCGAAACCAATCTTAATAGCAGACTCTACTGTCTTACCGGTTGCAAGTTCTTCTTTGATACGGGTGAAGATGATGACATTTGCATCCACCGCCATACCAATGGAAAGAATAATACCAGCGATACCCGGTAACGTAAGGGTAACATCTAAGAAGTTAAGAATTACAACTTCTGCTGCGATATAGAATACCAATGCAATAGATGCTGCAAATCCAGGAACTCTATATACGATAAGCATAAAGAGGATAATCAGTACAAATCCGATTAAACCTGCATATAAACTTGTATTGAGTGCTTCAAGACCTAACTTGGCACCTTTTACCTGAGAAGTAATCTCGTGAAGACTTACAGGAAGTGCACCGATACGAATGGTAGATGCGAGCTCAGATGCTTTTTCACTGTTCTCCATACCTTCGATAATTGCGTTACCGTCTGTAATTGCTGCCTGTACGGTAGGAGCACTTACAACTTCCTCATCATATACGATGTAAATGATTTTGTTGAGGTTCTTCTGTGTTGCTTCTGCAAACTTCTGAGTTCCTTCTTCATTGAACTCTAATTTTACGATATGCTGATTTAAACCGGTTGTCTGGTCAGCCTGTGTAGTTGCTGTTGCTCCAGCGATGTCAGAACCGTCTAATAAAACGTTTCCTTCTTCATCTCTGAATTCCAGTTTACCTGCTTTACCCATTGCTTCCAACGCTTCATTTGCATTCGTTACACCCGGCATATCGATAGTTACACGGTTGTCCCCTTCTTTGTAAACATCAGACTCAGTACTGAAGTTCTCTGCACGTTTCTGCATTTTGTTAACAGTATCGTCCATCTGTGTACTGGTTGGTGTCTCGTCTGCCTCATATGTGATACTAACACCACCTACAAGGTCAAGACCAAGTCTAATGTTTTCTGCTGTTCCTCGATGTTTGTTACCAATGCCGATAAAGGCAATGTAAGCAAACGCCCCAATTGCTGCAACTACTAAGAAGAAATACAGCAATCTCTTTTGATTTTCTTTCATTATTTTGTTCTCCTTTTCTCATTTTGTATGTAAACATACATAAATTTTATAATTATGAGTCCCCATTTCAGTTTCTCACCATAAACTACAAAAATCCCTGTCCCCAATATATAATCTATTGATTATATATTGATAATCTATTGGATACTCTGTCAATTATTCCTGTTCCGCTTCCCATGCTTTCATCATAATCGCACATTCCACGCGCTTTCTCTGAAGCTCGCATCCAATGTCATATGCATCATTGATGTGACCATGGAAATTATATGAGTTGGCAGCACATCCGCCGCTACAGTAATACTTCGCATAACACTCCTGACATTTTGGTTTGGAGTAAACATTACATTCTTTAAAAGTATCCTGTAAATCCGTACGTTTCACGCCGTCAAATACATTACCAAGAATAAATTCTTCATTTCCTACAAACTGATGACACGGATACAGGTCTCCCCAAGGAGTCACTGCCATGTATTCCGTTCCCGAACCACATCCGGAAAGTCTCTTTGCAACACATGGACCACCGCTAAGATCAATCATGAAGTGGAAGAAATTAAATCCTTTGCCTTCTTTTCTTCTCTTAAGCATCTCTTTTGCAAGCTTATCGTACTCTTCTTTGATCTTCGGAATGTCCTCTTCACGAATCGAGTACGGTTCTTCCGGTGCTGAAACAACCGGCTCCATGGAAATCTGCTTGAAGCCCATATCTGCAAGATGCAAAACATCTGCTGCAAAGTCCAGATTGTTACGGGTAAACGTTCCTCTTACGTAGTACTTGTCCTGATTACGACTGTCTGCAAACTTTTGAAACTTCGGCATGATAATGTCGTAGCTTCCTTTGTTGTTCGCGGTCGGACGCATCATATCGTGGATTTCTTTTCTTCCGTCGACACTAAGAACAACGTTATCCATCTCTTTATTACAAAATTCCATGATATCGTCGTTCAACAAAATACCATTCGTTGTCAACGTAAAACGGAACTTTTTATCAAATTCTTCTTCCTTGGAGCGTCCGTAAGCAACCAGTTTCTTCACCACTTCAAAATTCATCAGCGGTTCGCCACCAAAGAAATCTACTTCAAGATTATGTCTGCTTCCGGAGTTGGCAATCAGAAAATCCAGTGCAGCTTTTCCGGTCTCATAATCCATCAATGCTCTCTTGCCCTTATACTCGCCCTCTTCCGCAAAACAGTATTTGCATTTTAAATTGCAGTCGTGTGCGATATGCAGGCAAAGTGCCTTTACAACAGTTTTTCTTTTCTTTACATCAAAAATGTAATCTTTGTATATATCTTCAGAGAAAAGAACTTCATCCTCAATCAACTTTGTAACCTCAGAAATTGCTTCTTTGATCTCTGCCTCATCTGTATCTTCCGTTTTCTTTGAGCGCATTGCCTCAAAAACTTCTCCGGAATCGGTGTCCTTTTCCTTCTCCTGATACAGTTCAATAATATCGTAAACCAAATCGTCTACAACATGGACACAGCCACTGTTCACATCCAATACAATATTAAACCCATTATTTTTATACTGGTGTACCACTTTATGTAATTCCTTTCTAATTGCATAAATCACAGAATATCGCTGCATAATCCAATAGGGTTATACAGCGATATGATTTGTATAACATATGTATCAAAAATGATGTTACTTAAGAATTATGAAAACAATCCTCGCCGATGTGACGTGAATTATTTGTTTTCACAAGTCTGATTTCCTACTGTACATGATGTTTTGCAAGCTGACTGACAGGAAGTCTGGCACTCTCCGCATCCGCCTTTTTTCATAGATTCTTTTAAATTTCTTGTGTTTAATGTCTTTACATGTTTCATAGTAATTCCTCCATTTTGAAGTAAATATCATTTGCACTAATTGCAACGTTGATATTATAACATAGTGACCCTTGAAAGTCAAAAATTTGAGACCCTTAATTGAAGGAAAAAATTCCTCCGAGCATCCCTCCAAGAATGCATAAAAACAGTGGGATTCCTGCAGTCCGTGTCACCAGCACCGGGGATTGATTTACAAAAAAAGAAATCAAAAATAAAATACCGAAATAGCATACTCCCAAAACAATTCCCCATAATGAACGTTTATGCTCCATTCCTTTGCCGCAAACATATCCTCCGATTCCGGAAGCAATCACGTATAATGCCATAAAAAGAACATTGATGGCTGCCTTGCCCGGTTCCACTTTCAAAATGAAAAAAGCACACGCTGTCAACAACGCACCGGTCAACAGATAACTCAATAACATACTTTTCAAAAATACTGTCATTCGCTTTTTCAAACTATTTACCGCACTTTTACTCACAGTTACTACTAATTTATGCACGATGTGCCGTATCTATGCACGTTTTACTGCAAACCCATATCCTCCAGGATATGCATCGGAATTCTCATATTTCCTCTTCCGACCCCAAGCTCTAAAAACGCCTTGTTGGCGCCATGGTAATCGGTTCCGCCACTAATTTTTAAATGATACTGTTTCGCCAGACCTCGAACGTAATCCTCCTCATTACTGATGTTGGAGGAATATATTGCTTCCACTCCATCCAGTCCTGCTCTACAAAGCCGTTCCATCAGTGTAAGTAATTCCTGCTCCGGCAAATGATACAAAAGCGGGTGCGCAAGAATCGCCTTTCCGCCTGCCGCATGAATCAACCGTATGGCATCCTCCGGCGAAATATATTCTCTTGGCACATAATAAGGGCCGTCGGCATCCAGATATTTGTCAAACGCCGCTTTCATATCTTTACAATATCCGTTTTCTACAAGGTATTTTGCAAAATGCGCCCTCGTAATGGTAGCACCTTCATTTTGTTCATACAGAACCTTTGCGGAAATATTGACTCCATCTTTTGCAATATTGTCTGCCATTTTCACATTACGTTCTTCCCGGTTGCGTCTTGCTTCATTTAACGCTTCTATCAATTGTCTGTTATTCTCATCAACTCCAAGTCCAAGAATATGTATATCCTTTCTCTTATAGCCGGCTGAAATTTCTATTCCCGGTATAAATCGAAAGCTATCCTCTACCCCCAGTTTCCGGATTGTCTCCTTTGCTTCTGCTATTCCATCAATCGTATCATGATCGGTAAGCGCAATTGCACCAAGACCCAGGTCTACCGCTTTTTTTACTAATTCTGCCGGACTGTCTGTCCCATCCGATACATTGGAATGGGTATGCAGGTCAATATATCTCTCACTCATTTTTTGCTCCTATAATTTATTATTTAAAAATTATTTATGATTTTTGTTGACAAACCTGAAAAAATCCTTATAATAGGAAAAGTAAGTCACGCGGGTGTAGTTCAATGGTAGAACACTAGCCTTCCAAGCTAGATACGTGGGTTCGATTCCCATCACCCGCTTTCAAAAATCCCTCAGGAGATTCCTGAGGGATTTTTTTGCAAGCGGGGGAGACCTCGAACCCAAGGGTTCGGTCTCCGCTCCGCTCCGGTCGGTGCCAAACAGGCTTCGCTGGAGCCTGGCACCCCATCACCCGCTTCTTGATTCCCTCCAGATTCCTGAGGGATTTTTTTGTAAGCGGGGGAGACCTCGAACCCAAGGGTTCGGTCTCCGCTCCGCTCCGGTCGGTGCCAAACAGGCTTCGCTGGAGCCTGGCACCCCATCATCCGCTCCTTGATCCCCTCCAGATTCCTGAGGGATTTTTTTGTAAGCGGGGGAATCCTCCAGATTTCTGAGATTCTTTGTAAGCGGGGGAGACCTCGAACCCAAGGGTTCGGTCTCCGCTCCCCTCCGGTCGGTGCCAATCTCCTATCGTACAAAAACCGGAAGTCATATGCCTTCCGGTTTTATCTTTAATTCTTATACATAGCTACCATTACTGTATGTTGCTATAGCTGCTGCTATAAAGAATACATATACGATTGCAGCTAACACAGCTCCTACTATTTTAATAATCAACATTGCACGTGCAAAGTTTCGTCTGCTGATATTGTCATTGGAACATGCCCATACAATGGTCATAATAAATCCGATACATGGAATATACAAAACAATCAACGTTAACAGCCAGCTTCCAAGGCTCAATGGCGTTTCCATATTGCCGTTCTGCATTGGTTGCTGATATGACTGTTGGTACGTCTGCTGATATGGCTGCTGGTATGTCTGCTGCTCTGTCTGCTGATTTTCAAAATTATTCTGATCCATCATTTCCTCCTTTGTAATACACAATTTTCATAACCATTTTCATTTTAAATGATAAAGGTGGAAAAGACAATACCAATTATAATCCATCGGTGCCTCTCCCGGAAACACCTTATACATCCGGTAAAAATATACGACAAACATCAAGATCAGCGTAATTAACAATACCCCTTGGGTATATCGTTTGAACTTTCCACGATACTCATACCCTTTTCCATAGCGCAAAAAACAATATACCGTCATCTCCACAAGCACCGGAAGCAACAACGGATGCATCCGAACCGAAGCTGTTACATTTCCCTGTAACAAATAAATCCCGGCTCTTGTCAGTCCACACGCTGCACAAGGTATTCCAAATAGGATTTTAAACAGGCACACATTATGAAATACAATATGTAGCACTGTCAAACTCAAAACAGTGATAATGATTGCAATATAGTACTTCCGAATATCCTTCAGGAGTAATTTCATAATCGATCACTCTCCAATTTTGGCATTTGCTTTCTCCAAAAATGACGCATTCTTTATTATAAAACGTTTGTGCACTGCATTTCCAATCTCACCTTTTTCATCAGAAACGACTGCAGTAAATGTAATCTCTCTGCCATTAACTTCTGTCACCTTGGATTCGCAGGTAATCTTCATGCCGACCGGACTGGCTGATGTATGATTCACTTCCAGATATGTTCCTACCGTACCGGTCCCTTCCTCCAACTGCTCGACAATACTATTTGCTGCTGCATTTTCAATGAGTGCAATCATCGCCGGTGTTGCAAAGACAGGTAACATACCGCTGCCCATCGCGATTGCTGTATTATCCTTTGTAACTGTTGTCTCACTATATCCTTTTGTTCCGGTTGTTATCATTTCGTTGCCTCCAATTGTTTTAAAGTTTATAGTCAATTTTACAACGATACAGCCCCCGGTACAAGACTGAATTTTTGTATCTTTAATTTCAGATTCTCTACAATCATGCCAATAAATTCAGAATTTGTCGGCCTTTTATCCAACATAACATGGGAATACCCCAGGACGCCCTCTAACACCGTTTTATTCCCCCTGCTCCAAGCCACCTCAATCGCATGTCGAATCGCTCTCTCCACACAACTTGCGGAAGTGTTATATTTTTTTGCAAGTGCAGGATACAGAAACTTTGTTATATAGCTCAACATATTCTCATCCTCCATAGACAGGATAATCCCATCCCGCAAATACCGGTATCCCTTTATATGCACCGGTATGCCAAATTCACGTAGCATTCTGGAGATTTCATTTTCCAGATAGATTTCCTTCGCTTTCGTGTAGGAAAAGGGTAACACCCGCGTCGAATGTAGTACAGCCTCCGTCTGTTCTCCCTTTGAGACCATATGACGAATTCGTCTTTTCATTTCCTCCATAGCAAAAGGTTTCATCATTAAATAAGACTGTTCAAATTCAGATAGAGCATGAAACGCATACTCATACAAGATTCCCCCACGCACAGCGGTTGTAATAACGAGACACTGCTCCTTGCTCAAGAGATTTTCATTAATGATTTGTTCGAGTACGCTGGTTCCGCCCACATTCGGCAAAACCGCGTCCATAATCACAACGTCCGGTTTTCTGATTCGGATTTGTTCAATTGCTGTTTTTCCATTTCCTGTACAGCAACATATATCAAACTCCTTTTCCTTTCCAAACGCTTCTACATACTTTTTCCTCTCTCTTTCATCAGGTTCTGCAATCAGCAGACTTATTTTCCCCTGCAACATCTCTTCCTCTTTTCCATACCTTATGGGCATACCCGCGCGGTATTCTCCATTTTGGTATTTTTTTATCATTTATTTGCGTTTTCCATCAATATATCATATCAATCACATTGAAAATGGAATGCAAATGGAACCAAAATGGAATTGAGAGATTTATTCTTCTTTTTTCATCTTGGAAAGAATGGGGATTCGTTCCTCCGCCCAACTGTAATCTGCCATGTATTCCCCTTGAAAACGGCGTTTCGCACTATCTTCTCCGTCCAGGAATTCATACAAATCACAACCAAACATGGTCTTGTCTATATAACGCAAGCCACGATTCGTGACAAAAATATTATCAAGTCCTGCACTCTCCAGTTCGTTTTTGAGGGTTCGTGCGACTTTACTGCATAGATTCTGCGTTGCTTCATCATTCGGTCTGTCCTCCCATAAGACAGAAATAATCTGCTCTGAAGTCACAATGCCACCCTCTCTGTCCACAAGAAGTGCCAATAATTCTTTCGCTTTTCCGCTTTTGAATAATATTGGTTTCTCGTCTACAAACAAATCAAAGTGCCCAAAAGTCTTAACGTAGACGGACGGTTTCTTCCTCTGATTCAAAAGTGTTGCCGATTCAATTGCATACCGAAGGCTCTCTTCAGAGCAGGGTTTTAATATATAATCAACTGCATGCATGGAAATTGCAGACATTGCATAGTCCTCATACCCGGTGAGGTAAACAAGCGATATGCCGGATCTGTACATTTTCAAATGCTTTCCCAATGTAATTCCATCCATTTCGGGCATGCAGATATCCAATAACGCCAAATCCACCGGATTCTCCTTCACAAACTCTATTGCCTCTCTTGCACTTGTAAAACTACCCACGATTTCCATTTCTTCAATCTCCTTGGACATCGCCCAAAGAACATTTACTGCCAAAACCTCATCATCAATAATAATTGTTTTCAATAGCCCTCTCCTGTTAAAAAATCTCCTTTTCATCCGGTATCGTAATGGTAAGACGACGCTTATTTTCCGAAAGCTGCTCTGTCTCAATCTGTGCATCCACATCCTTTTCCAGAATACTGCTCCACTGTGATATGCCCATCCCCTTCAAATACTTCATTTCTTCTTCCCCGCCGTTATCTTCAATAATAATCTTACTGTTCTCACCATCATGGAGTGTGTGAATAAACACCTGCCCCACTTCTTCTTTTGTATATACGGCCCGATTCACTGCCTCCTTGACAAACGGCAATATCGTCATTCCCGGAACCATAAAATCCAGGTGTTCAATATCTATATTAACCTCCAGATTATAAAAACGCTTCTCTTCAATTCGAATGTAGGCATTCATCTTCTCCAATTCCCAGCTAAATGGTACAACCTTCGGATTTTTGATTACCTCAATACAGCCACGCAGATATACCGAAAAGTCATCCACTACAAGCCCTGCCGTACGTGGTTCCACGTATGCATATCCTTTGATTAAGTTCAATGCATTAAACAGAAAATGCGGATTGAACTGACTAATGAATAATTGTTTCTGATGTTCCGTAATAATAGATTCCTCTGCTTTTGTATCTCGCCCCAGACTATATGTTCTCACTTATTCTCTCCTTTTCTTTTTCTCTTTCTCCTTTTACCGACATAGTATTTCGTACATAATCCCAAATTACTTTAGGAAATATTTTGAAGATTCTATTAATTTTATGTTAACAATTCTTCTTCTGAAAAGAAACCTTTTCTTTTCGACAAATTTTTTAGTCGCATCCCACAAAGATCGAGTAGTCTGACTCCTCCTCGATTTCGCATCCGAACATTCCGCACTTCGTGCTCCATGTTCTTACGACCGGCAAATGGATTTGCATGCAAATGAATTTGCATGAAAGCATGCATCCGCTTGCCGGTCTTGTGCTACAAAAAGCTCCGGGCTTTACCTGCATGTAAAGTCCGGAGTCATCTGATTCCTTATCTGTCATAAGGAATTATTTATCTTCTTTTTTGTCATATTCCATGCGTTTTACATGGTACTGGATATCTTCTAAAATCTTGCGGTTTGCACTGATATTATCTGCCTGAAGACCGATAATAATTGTCTGGAAACCAATGAGTGCAAAGGTACTTGCAAGAATCAGGGACTGAATATGTCCACTGCCGGTTCCCATTGCAAAATATACAATAAAACGAATTCCGATGATAATACCGATTCCAAAAAGAATGCTTCCAAGAATTCCGAAGAATTTCAGTGGCTGATACATCATAAAGGAACGGATAATGGTAACCATGGAACGTTTCACGTATCCAAACATACTGCTAAAAAGTCTGGATTTACGAAGTTCCGGATTGGTACGGATTGGAACACTCGTCATTGCCATACGGTTTCTTCCTGCCTGTACGATGGTCTCCAATGTATATGTGTATTCATTTACAACATTCAAACGCATTGCAGCATCTTTACTGTAAGCTCTGAATCCGCTTGGAGCGTCCGGAATATCCGAAGCACTTGCTACACGAACTGTCCAGCTTCCAAGATGCTGTAATTTTTTCTTGAGTGGTGAGAAATGCTCTGTAGCATCAATTGGACGTTCTCCAATTACAATATCGGCTTTCTCATCTATAATCGGGCGAACCAGTTTTTCAATGTCGTCTGCATTATACTGATTATCTGCATCTGTGTTTACAATAATATCTGCACCGTTTTTCAGACATGCATCAATTCCTGCCAGGAAGCCTCTGGCAAGACCTTTGTTGCAACGGAAGTTTACTACATAGTTTACTCCCCATTCTTTTGCAACCTTCACTGTTTCATCCTGACTACCGTCGTTGATAATCAGATATTCGATTTCATCAATTCCGTCAATATGTTTTGGAAGTGCATTTAACGCAATTTCCAAAGTCTCTGCCTCGTTATAACAAGGGATCTGAATAATAAGTTTCATTTTTTCCTCCTACTTATCTGTAACGTTTGTTTCCTTTTTCTTTTCAGGTATCCGAAGCATTGCAACCGAGATGAAGTATGCAACCACATCTCCGATAATAGTGGCTACCCTGTACACCAAAGCACCGGTAATAATCGTACCCGGTGAAAGCCAGCCTGCAAAGAAAAAACCAAGTACTGCTTCACGAATACCGATACCTCCCGGTACGCCGGGCGTAATGTATCCCAGCAGATACGAAAAACAATACAAGCCGATTGCTGCCGGCCAATATTTCCATTCTAAGTGACCTCCTACGGTATCGAGTACCCACATGAAAAGAAGTCCGAATAGAACAAACACAAGTATATTATACAACACCAGTTCAAGATACAACACTATATTTTTTAAAGTAATCAAATGCAGGTATCTGTTGAAGTGTCTTTTCAGTGCCTCTCTCTTCCAGATAAACGCAACAACACAGAGAATTACAAATGTTGCAATCGCTGCTCCAAGAATGATTCCGATTTTCTCCAAAGAGAAGCCGGTTTTTCCGGCATTGATATATTCTACTGCATATCGGAAAGAAAATACAACCGTTGCTGCCACACATGCAAACACTGTTGTACTGATATCCAGCATTGTCGCCGCCGCCACATCAAAGTGTGACAGGTTATCGGTTACTGCAAGCTGATTTCTGCCCACATACTGCATAACATTTCCGGGCAGATATTTGTATAACGCCGATTTGCAGTAAATACCGGCTATTTTTCTATGTGTGAACTTCTTACCGGTGGTAATCTGTAATAGTTCCTTATAAATCATAGGAAGCGTATAAATCAGACAACCGTACGGAATTGCACATACGAGCATAACAACTGCTGTCTTTACATTCAAACACTCCGCAAGTGAATCCCTGTAACCGTACAGTTTCCAGACGATTAAGGCAAATGCCAGTATCATCAGTACTTTTCCGGCGTAGTTCACAAGTTTCTTTTTATTCATCTTTCTTCCTCAATCCTTTAAAAACTCAAAAGTACACGAATAAAGCACATATAATAATAAATGAGTATTACCGGCACTTTACTTAATTTGTCATAGTGTTCTTCCGAATATTTTTTGTTCTTTCTGGCAAGGTAGAACGCAAGTTTATGATTCCATTTGCATGGATCATCTGCGTTAATTGCAATATTTTTCCCGTGCTTAGCGTAATATTTCTTTTTCGCTTTTGCAAGGTTGAATTTGAATACCAACGCTCTCTTCTGACTCTTGACCATCTTGGTATCATTAATCCGGTCTGCCACAATAGCTCCGGCATCCACTGCCGACTGGAACATCGAAAGTGCCTTTTCATTACGGATAATACAACTGGTGTGTTTGATTGGATTGCCCTTCATTTCTTTTAACCAGATATCTCCGAAACTGATATCCGAATATCTGCCATACTGATCCTGACAGAGCATACAACTGCCCTGCTCAAAGAAATAAGCATTCTTATAAGCACAAATGGTCTTCGTGTAAGAAAATGTTTTTTCAGAACCATCTTCATAAACAACGGCAGACTGTCCACGCCAGTGTCCTCTACGATAATATAATCTTTTGGCACCCTCAAGGCTTACTTTTGAATGTTTCATGGAAAGCAATGTCGCTTTATCGGAATGATTACCACTACAATAAAGGCCGAGTTTTAAGACAATCTTCTCTTTAAGCTCCGGCTCTTTCTCCATCATTTTTGTCAGGCTGTTAAGGAGACACGGTGTTAACACAACCGCAACCTTTCCCTGAAATTTGCGAACAATGTCCAGATGTTTCAAAAGCGGCATCTGCATATATATACTGGAAGAAGCGCTGCGAAGCTCCTCTTCTGTTGTCGCAATAAATGTATCATACGTAAGCTTTCCATCACGAATTGCCGTTTTGGTAACCCACGCACCGTCAATCTGTCCGGTTTTGAGTAAATGCACCAAAAGCGCTGTAACCATACCACCGGAAGCAGCATTTGCGCGAATGGTTTCATCTGCTGCATAGCCTTTACGACAGGCAACATGTTCCCCTAAATATTTTTCCGGATTGTTGTAATCAAAGAGTTTCCCTTTTTTTTTAGGATGCTCCATAATTTCATCAATAATTTCTGAAGTAAGGCGGATATTCTCTCTGGAGCTCTCCATTACCTTGTCATAGTTTTCTTCGATAGACACTTTGATTTCGTCTTTATGTTTCATAAACTCCTCAAAAGACGCCATCAAATCGTCGGAGGTAAGTCTGGAAAAGTCAATGGCATACTGTCCAAGACCAAACATATCCAAAACTTCCTGGTACTTATGACTCCATCCAACTAAGAGTACCGGTACCTTCTGCTCTAGCGAGCCAATCATTGCGTGGAAACGGGATGCTACCAACACCTGACATTTGCCGATGTAGGAACGAATTTCTTCTGCATCCATTTCCTTGTGATACCAACGTACCATGTCTTTATCTTTTACATTTTCATAAACCTTATCACAAATCATAAGGTCATTATTTCTTGTTTTTTCGCTGTTAATACGGGCAGCGTTCGCAATCAGCAGAACCGGTTTGCCCTTTTTATTCAAAGAATCGATGAATTCCACCATAATGTCCGCGTAAGGAATGCCCATTTTGGCACATTTCTTTTCTACAACGGAACTGATGGAAAGGCCGACCACCTCATCGTTATAAAAAGGATCTTCACTACAAACGCGATCTACTTCCTTTGTCCAGTACGGGCTGTCTTCCATTGTAAATGCGCCGTCCGCACATAATACCACATTCTTTGTAATTCCGATTCCCGCTAAGTTGTCGTACGTTCCCTGTCCTCTGGCGCAGACCAGTTTTAATTTTGGCAGAATCCATTTGGCAAGAAAACGGTTATATGGGTTCTTAAAAGTACCCATTGCCTGTGAATATTTCACTACCGGTGTACCAACCAACATAGGTACTGCTGCGCATACAAAAGCATAGGTGTTCATAATGAAACCACGACTATCTACAAACGAGATACCTGCCTCATCCAATACCAGATCTGTATTCTTATATGCTTTTAAAATTTTGTTTTTGAGTAAAAGCTTCTTAATCGGCGGACACCAGGAGAAAATCTTGTATAACACAGCCATTGGAAACGCAACAAATAAAAGCTGCTCCGGCTTACACGATACAATATTAATAAAGTCATACGGTATCTGTTCTTTATCTTCACCCGGATAAACGGACATCAGATTAATTTCTAACCGCTCTCCATATTTGTCATATAATTGCTTGATCGAACTTTGCAACATGGCAGCTGCACCTTTATTTCCGCTGTAGCTGGCCGCTGTGATTGCAACGACAATCTCTCTCATACATATCCTCCTAAAATGATTTCTATACTACTTTGCAACATTTTCCTGTTGTTGTTTGTTGATTACGAATACGGTAACTGCCACCAGAAATACCAGACAGTACACTTCCGGAAGCATGTATCGGAATACACATTTTGGTGCCATCATACAAACCAGAATATTGGTTAATGACGGAATATAGGCAACAATAAAACGTTTTTTCTTTGCAACAATCAGATAACCAACACCCAGAAAAAGAATCCATGGAGCAACTCCTTTGCTGGCAAATACACCAATTACCGGAATCTCCTGCACTCCCTTTCGGATAAATATATTCGTATAGGCTCTCAGCTTCTTCAATTCTATTCTATGATAGAAATGCAGCGGTTTCGTAAGTTCATCATCCAGCATCTTACTGTGAATCTTTACAAAACCAAGCACTCCACCACTTCCTGGATAGAAATATCCATAACACAGATTCATGGCAGATTCTACATATAAGCCCGGTCTCTTTTTGAGATATTTGAACCAGACTTTCATAAACCCGCCGATATCTGCTTTCTTGGCATCCGGATAAAACGCCTGGGTAACAACCGTAGTGTGTCTTGGATCATAGTTATCTTTAATTCTATCGTAAGCAAATACTTTACTGATAATCACTTTATCTTCTTTTGTAATCTCCTCTTCGTGTTCCACGATATAACGTGCCATCTGCTGTGCCGGAATATA
>JAILQS010000041.1 GCA_024698865.1 Lachnospiraceae bacterium
TTTAACTCAGTCGGAGAAATCCCCCACCTCTAAGCGTTAGCGTAGGTGGTGGTTATGACAAACTATACTCAGTCGGGGTACAAGCTCCGACTGAGTTAAACGCTCCGCGAGGATGCGCACGGATTCGGACAGGAATTTGTCTGCTGAAGCAGACCCGAATCCGGCGCGCAAGACTCGCGAGCGAGTCTTGAAAAAGAGGGTGACGTATGAGAAGATTTGGACGGGTAGCAAAAGTACCGATGATGATGCAATTAGAAACGTTGGAGTGTGGAGCAGCGTGCCTTGCTATGGTTTTAGCATACTACGGGAAATGGATTACCATGGAACAGGCAAGGATTGCCTGCTCGGTTTCCAAAGATGGGGCCTCCGCCGGTAATATCTTTATGGCAGCAGAGAGCTATGGATTAGAGGCGGAAGGTTTTCGAATGGAGCCGGAAAAACTGTTGGAAGAAAAACGCTTTCCGTGTATTTTGCATTGGAATATGAATCATTTTGTTGTACTCAAAGGCTTCAAAAAAAGTCTGTCAGGAGAAATATTAGCAGAGATTAATGATCCTGCCAGAGGCGATGTCAGCATCAAAATGAAAGAATTTGATGAGTGTTTCACCGGAATTGTTTTGTTTTTAAAACCTTCTTTGGATTTTGAAAAGGGAGGGCAAAGGAGAAGCATTCTGCTTTTTGTAAAGAAAAGACTATCGTTGCAGTGGTCAGCGGTTGCCTTTTTTTTCCTTGTAACGGTATTGCTTTATCTGTTTAACATTGTGAACTCAGTAACAGCCAAGATCTTCCTGGACAGAATTCTGACCGGAAGAAACCAGACGTGGTTGATAGGATTGCTCGTGTTTATATTTTTGGTGGGAATTTTGCAAATTATTGTTGCGTGGGAGCAGGCTGTTTATTCCATCAGGATAAGCGGTAAAATGGCGGTTACGGGAGCTTCTTCGTATATGTGGAAGGTACTGCGTCTTCCGATGAATTTCTTTATGCAAAGACTGGCGGGAGACATTCATCTGAGACTGGAACTGAATGCGGAGATTGCCCGGACACTGGTTAGTACAGTTGCACCGCTGGTATTAAATGCGGCGATGATGGTATTCTATATGATTCTTATGGTAAAACAGAGCGTACTGCTGACTTTGGTTGGTCTTGGAGCAATCATGATTAATACGATGCTGTCTTATTATATTTCCATTAAGAGAACACAATATGCCAGAGTGCTTTTAAGAGATGAAGGTAAAATGGAAGCGACTACATTTACCGGTATTGAGATGATTGAAACAATTAAAAGCTCCGGTGCAGAGAACGGATTCTTCCAAAGATGGTCCGGAATACAGGCTACTGTAAATGAGCAGAACGTTAAAACTGCGTACATAGAGAGCTATATTGGTAAACTTCCGTCGCTTTTTGTTATGATTGCAAACAGCGTGGTGCTGGTTATGGGAGTCTATCTTGTCATGAAAGGAGAATTAAGCCTTGGAACTTTATTTATGTTTCAGGGGTTCATGTCACAGTTTATGGCACCTGCAATGGATATGGTAAGAGCCGGACAAAATATTCAGGAAATGCGTACGCGCATGGAAAGAATAGAGGACGTAATGGATTATGAAGAAGATGAACTGGTTATGGAAACAACGGAGGATGAACGGGAGATTAGCAAACTCAAGGGAAATATCGAATTAAGGGATATCACCTTTGGCTATTCGTTACACGCGGATCCGGTAGTCCGGAATATCTCCATAAAGATACAGCCGGGGGACAGAGTGGCGCTGGTTGGAGGCTCCGGTAGCGGTAAGTCGACGATATCCGCTATTATAGCAGGGTTATATAAGCCGTGGAGCGGAGAAGTGTTATTCGACGGTAAAACAAGAAAAGAATATCCCAGAGAAGTGATGACGGGTTCATTGGCAGTAGTTGATCAGAATATCATACTTTTTGATGATACGATAGAAGATAATATCAAAATGTGGGATCGTTCCATAAAAGATTTTGAAATGATTCTGGCCGCGCGTGATGCCGATGTTCACGAGGATATCATAAAACTCCCCGGGGGTTATCGGCACAAACTGCTTTCCGGTGGTCAGGGACTCTCCGGTGGACAGAGACAACAGCTTGAGATTGCTCGAGTTCTGGCACTGGATCCTTCCATCTTGATACTGGATGAAGCAACCAGTGCTCTGGATGCAAAAACAGAGTATAAGATTATGCAGGCAATCAAAGACAGAGGCATTACGTGTATAGTGATTGCCCATCGTTTATCTACGGTAAGGGATTGTGATGAAATTATCGTGCTGGATCAAGGTAGTATTTGTGAACGTGGAACCCATGAGGAATTAATGCAACAAAATGGCAAATATAAAGAGCTTGTAATGAATGGATAGGGGGGGTGCACTTGAGTTGGTTTGATGATCAGATAACGGAACGACGGAGGAATGATGAACAGGAATTGGAAGATGCGTTTATCAGAACCGCAGGAATTGTTCTAGGGAAGAAACAAAAATATCAGTATTCCGATAAACGCATCTCTGCGCAAAGTGTGATAGATGATTTATTAAAATACTATCGTTTAAAAACCGTCCGAATTCCGGATAATCTGGAACAGTTTGAAGAACAGATGGATTACAGTATGAGATACTACGGGATTATGCGTAGAGAAATCATTCTGGAAGAAAAATGGTATAAAAGAGCAGTCGGACCGATTCTTACGTACAGAAAAGAGGATAAGAGACCGGTAGCCATGATACCTGCAAAAAGTGGAGGATACAGGTTTAGTAGAGATGGAGACGGAAAGAAGGTAAAAGTGTCTTCCCGCAACGCCCGTTCTTTTGAAGAAAAAGCAATCTGTTTTTATCAGCCCTTGCCAATGACGAAAATCGGAATCGTGGATTTGCTTCGTTATATGAAAGGGTATCTTAATCTGTGGGATTTTTTATATTTCATCTGGTTGGCATTTCTGCTTGCCGTTGTTGGAATTAACTATCCAAGGCTTACAAAATTTCTTACCGGTTCCGTACTGGATGGAGGTCAGTATAATGCACTGATAGGAACCGCGGTTTTTATGATTGCAATCTTCGTAACGTCCTGGCTGTTGGAATCTGTAAAGGATTTGATTGCGGAACGGATGAAACGACGGATGTTAGTCGGGGTGCAATCAGCGATGATGATGCGAATGATGTCCTTACCGACCGGATTTTTTAAAAAGTATAGCATAGGAGAAATTAAAAGCAGACAAAATTCGGTAAGCGATTTATGTGAACTATTGCTGGATATTGTGCTTGGCGCAGGAATATCTGCACTGTTTTCATTAATATATCTGACGCAGATCATCAATATATCAGAATATCTGGCAAGCGTGACTTTACAGGTACTGTTTCTGAATGTGATTGTAATATTGGCAATAAGTTTTATTCAGACAAGAGTCAGCAGGAGAGAATTGCAGAGAAAGGCGGAAGAGTTTGGCGTGAGCTTTTCCATTATATCCGGTATTAAGAAAATTAAGATGACCGGAGCAGAAAAACGTGTCTTTGCAAAATGGCTGAATTTATATTCCAAATGGGCGGACGTAAAATTCAATCCGCCTCGTCTTGTTAAGGCGGGACCGGTTATCACAATGGCGATTGGATTAGGTGTGAATATTGTATTGTATCTGATTTCTTTTGTGGGTGGTGTAAATCAATCCTCATATTATTCATTTACGGTAGCGTATGCAGCGTTGTTTGCGGCCTTTTCCATGCTGTCGGAATCGGCGGTTTCCATTGGTCAGCTTCGACCGGCATTTGAAATGGCACAGCCATTTTTTCAAACAGTTCCGGAAATGAGGACAGACCGTGAAGTCATCACAAGACTATCCGGCAGAATAGAAATGGAGAACGTATATTTTCGATATAGAGAAGACAGCCCATACATTTTGAATAATTTATCTCTGAAAATTGAACCTGGTGAGTATGTCGCTATTGTAGGAGAAACAGGATGTGGTAAATCCACACTAATCCGTTTGTTGTTGGGGTTTGAAACAACGGATCGTGGTTCGATTTATTACGATGGCAGGGAACTGAAGAATATTGACCCATCCTCTCTGAGACGAAGAATAGGAACCGTATTACAGCAGGGGGATTTGTTCCAGGGCGATATTTACTCCAATATAGTTATTACTGCACCGGAACTTACACAGGAGGACGCATGGAGAGCTGCTGAAATAGCGGGTATTGCAGAAGATATCAGAAATATGCCGATGGAAATGCATACTTTGATTACGGAAGGTGGCGGAGGTATTTCGGGTGGTCAGAAACAGAGAATTATGATAGCCAGGGCGATTGCACCAAAGCCAAGGATTTTATTCCTGGACGAGGCTACTTCGGCACTGGATAACGTAACCCAGAAACAGGTGTCAGATGCTCTGGATGAAATGGGTTGTACCCGTATTGTGATTGCCCACAGACTTTCTACAATACGTAACTGTGATAGAATACTGGTTTTGAAAGACGGACAGATTGCGGAAGACGGAACGTATGAAGAACTGATTGAGAAGAATGGTCTGTTTGCAGAATTAGTAGACAGACAGAGAATTGATTCATAAGGAGGTAGGATGGTTCGGGCTTGGCAAAATGTGTGTTTTCTAATGTCGTTGACTAAAAAAATGAAGATGTAGATTAAAAATGTCAATACAATTTATGATAAAATAGTAAACAAGACAGACAATGGGTTTTGTTTACTATTTTTTTCGTGTTGAAAGATACTTTCTTCAACGAAAAATAGGATCAATAGGAGGTTTACACAAGAGAAGGAAAGGAGAGCTTATGGGAAGAGAATGGAGAAAGATTCTAAACAAGAGTATCGCCTTGGCGGTAACGGCGACGATGCTTGCACAGTCGGTGTCGTATGCTGCAGTCGATAAGGCGGAGAATGAGAAGAATGAATTTAAGTATCTTCAGGCTGCCACTATGCCGGACGAAGTTCAAAAGGCCGACACGTTTTGTGTGGGAACAACTTCCGCGGATTTAAGGGAAGAATCAAAAGTGCCGTATCTTTTGAAAATCGGACGTGGTGGAGATGCAAAGGGCGTTGCAAGTGTGTGTCTGAAGATGACAGATGCGACGGCAAGTTATGGGAAAGATTATACCGTCACTACGCATGAAACTGACAAGGATGATAACAGGGAAGCATGGAATCCGGAAGGCAATCAATCCTTACTGGATCTGATTGAGAGTAATGATATTGACAGTGAGGAATATGCCGGAATTACCGATAAGAATTCCATGGAAAAACTCTGGCAGAAGCAGGCGGAGGATACTGCAAAACAGACAGAGGAACTGGCTAATGAGAAAGCGGAAACCGAGTCGGACAGTAAACCTGCAGATATTTCTACTGGTGTAGAAGATAACGGGAATACAGCTAAGAATCAGAAAAAGGACGACTTGGATAAGGGAGACTACTCAGAGAAAGGTGATTTCTCTTCGAATCCACTTGCACAGGCATCTGAAAAGATGACCGGTATTGAGTCTGACCGTAAGGTGATGAGCGGTTCCGGACAGACACTGGCAAGTTATTTAAGTGACGTCGGTGACTATACCACCGATTCAATTCCGGGTGCTACTCTTGCACTTTCTTTCGCAGAAGGTGAAAAAGAAAAGTATGTGGAGATTATGCCGGTAAACAATAAAGAAAGTGATGGAAGCAGATTATTTTACATAACGCTTTCAGAGCCTTCCGAAGGTATGACAAACTCTGCTATATCAGAGTCAATGTTTACCATCGTAGATGATGAGCCGGAAGAGGATGCAAAGATATCCTTTGCTAAAGCAAAGAACACTGCGGACGGAAAAGAAGCAGAAATCGTTGTGGAACGTACCGGAGCCATGACCGAAACCGTGAATGTTCAGATTGTATCGGAGGCAGGTAGTGCAGTTTCCGGTGTGGATTTTTCACCGGTAGATGCGAACCTGGCGTTCCCGTTTGGTGTAAAGAAAAGAACAATTAAGATTCCTGTATCACAGGAGAATCTTACGAAAGACGCTACGTTTAAATTAAAACTTCTTGAGAGTTCCGGTGCAAAAGTAGGCGACATTGCGGAGACTACCATAACCATTAAAGCACCGGAGACTAATAAAAACTCCGCAAATCTCAAGAAATCTTCTAAGAGTAAACTTGGAAGCTCCGGATTAAAAGGTCTGAATACTAACCTTGAAGAGATTAGAATGGGAAACAATATTATTCATGGATATTCCGGCTTAGAAGAAGAAGGTTGCTATGGTGGAGCTACATGGTCCTGCTATTCAGGATATGCCACAGACGGTGGCTGGGGCTTCTGGGAGCAGACACCATCTAAAAGCGGTGTTAGAGTGCATTTTGCATTGTCTGCTGACAGAAGATGGTCTCCGATGTATATTTATCAAGGCTTTTCAATAAACTGGGATAAAAGTTCTGACTCATCAAGCTGGTCTAATGCATCTATCGGCTATCTTCCGGAGGGAGGTGGCTGGTCAGATCCATATGATAGCGGTGACTGTCCAAGGTTTGGCACCGAAACAAGAACGTATTACTTTGGTGGAAATAAAGCAGTAACCAGAATCCGCGTTGGTAACTGGAACTGGGATCCAAGCTGGTACGCCGGTACCAGTCAGACGAATACGAACATAATTCACTGGATTAAGCCAATCAAACGACCATTCTGTGTATATATGAAGAGAGCAGATTCGCTTAAATATACCAATGCAGATGGAAGTTTGGCAGAGAATCAAAATTCTGCACAGGCAAGTCTCGTAAACCAGATTCAGGGCAGAGACTATGCAATTGCATTTGATGGCGAGAATATGGTTTTACAGTCGAATGTAATCGGAGGTATCAGCCGCCTGTCAGGTGTTAAAATCTGGGATAAAGAACAGAAGAAATCAACAATGATTGCTTCTAAGTATTTGAATAATTTCAAAGTAGGAAATGATAAGATTTATATCTCTTTGAACAATGATTTTTGCAGAGATTACAAGGATTATATTTATTATGATGGCAACGTTGTAGCGGGTAATGCGAGCTGCAAAGGAAATATCAGATTGCAGCCGGTGTTCGATTACAACAATGCGACAATTAAAATTAATAAGACAGATGAAAAGATGGCGGATGGCGGTGTTGTAGATGCTACCGTAAAGATAAACGGCAAAGCTGTTTCATACGGAACCAATCTCACTTATCACATCGGAGATACATTACGCTTTACTTCTACAGTTAACGGTAACGAGTATGACGCACTGGGACTTGATGTAAGATACGTAAAAGCAGGTAATACCTGGACTTCACCGGATACCTGGAATTATGAAAATGGTAAATACGACGAAAAATTAACCAGTTCGTCCTATAACATTACACCAAGATTTACAGAGAAGAATAACCGTATCGTTGTAAGAGTAACTTCAAGCGATGTGGCTAAGTTTGAAGCGGAAGGTATGTTTGATAAATCATTTATCAACAAAGCAGAAAAACTGAATGGCTATTATGATATCGAGATTGCAGATAGAAATGAAACACAGGCCGGAAAAACCTATAATCTGGCGGCAAGAACAAAAGCCGGATACATTCCTGTATGGAAAGAAACCAATTCTGCGAACTACTATATGGGTACATCACTGACCTATACGGCAAAGAACAGAAGAAGTGCAAATATTATTTATCTTTATGCGGGAACACAAAGCAGCAGCTATGTGCATCTTAAGGGACAGCTCTACTATGACAACTGGTCATTAAAGGCACTGACCAAGAATAACCCTGCAGGTGAACCTATTATTCCGGCAAACGGAGGTTTTGTCAGTGCTGCAAATGAAATGGCGTTTGCAGATGAAAATGGTAATTTCAAGACAAAAGCGTTCCATCCTGCTCAGAAAATCACGCTGAATAACGGTCAGACAGTTTCACTTGGAGACAGTCAAAGACCACTGTATATACGTGTGCTTGCAGGAGCTTCCGGTGTCGAGGAAATCAAAGATTTGCGTGTTTCAACCAGTGGAAGTAAAGAGACGGTTTCAAACGGCACAACCAATGTAAGCAGTGTGAATGCCGGACCGGGTAAAATCCAGATTCGTGCAAACTCTGCAGATAACGGTGGATGTACATTGACAGGAGTTTATGTACGTAACAAAGGAAACGTTGTAGATGATGTGATGATGAATGATGAGATTACAAATATCATCGTCAGCACCACAGAGACAGAGACCGAGAAGGTTAAATCTGTGAAGTTTTTGATTTATGACCATTGGACCAATCAGGTTAAGAAAGAGATAGAAGCACAGAAGGAAGGTCTTAACTGGGCTGCAATGAATTCATTTGAGGCAGATCCGGAGAGTGGCGATTATGCAGAAGGAGACAGAGTATATGTTCAGATTACAACGAAGGACTCTACTAAGGCTGTTTCAGATGCAAAAGTTGTAATTGGTCAGAAAGTAAATAAAGACACCGGAAAACTGGAAGATGTCGTTAAGGAACTTACAAATGAAGAAAAAGAAAAACTTCAGGAAGTTGTATATCCTCCGGTAAATACAGGATATTTACTTGTGAAAACAGGTCAATATGCGGCGCCTACACAACAAAACATCGATATAGGTAATCTTTCCGGTATGAGTGGACTTCCACTTGTCAATAATCTTGATGCGTTGCTCAATTTAGGACCGGTACAGCTCTCTACCGAGAACAGATACGGAGATAAGGGAGAAGTTATCGGAACCCGAATCAGAGTCGGTTTTGATGTGTCTATTTTAGCACAAGATTCACTCCTATCCGAAGGTTACGATACGAAGGGAGACGACGGAGTAGAGTATGGAAGTTTCTTCCATAAACTTGATAATTTTAAGGATTCCTTTAAGAAGGCAGGAAGTAGCATCTGGAAGCCGAGCAAAGATAAGGTGGCATCATACGGCGCACCTAGGTGGGGAGTTCACCCAACGATTGGTTTCTTCCTTGATTTCTCAATTGTGCCAAAACAAAAGGAGGAAGGAACAAATACAGTTGATACCAAGCTTGTTGTAGCAGGTGGTGGACTTTATCTTGGATGCTCTGCTGATTACAGAATTGCATGGTATGCACTGATACCGGTTATATGTATTCCTTGTTACTTTGGAGTATCAGGAGAACTCCGTCTTATGATGGATATCGGTGGTACGACAAAGCAGGGGCACGAAGAAGAAGAGGTTAATCTTGAGGATTTCTCTGCTACTTCACATAATCTGACAGAAGAACTGCAATTTGAGTTTAAGCTTAGTCTGGCAGCTACAGTTCAGGTATATGTCGGAATTGGTATATGCGGTACGTTAGGTGTTCGTGGTGGTATGCAGTTCGATGCAAAATTTA
Source organism: Lachnospiraceae bacterium (assembly GCA_024698865.1). GTDB lineage: Bacteria > Bacillota > Clostridia > Lachnospirales > Lachnospiraceae > JAILQS01. The sequence continues at coordinate 9,328 of JAILQS010000041.1, forward strand.
TCTGGTATCCGACCTTGTCAGAGAAGTATGATTACTTTGACTGCACTACGGGACTTACATTGACGCTTGGATTCAGGATCTGGGTAGATTTATTACTCTTTACTGTTCCAATACCGGTTTATACATTTGATGATTGGGAATGGGGACTGAATGAACAGCTTACAGACCTGAGAGAAGCAGGAAAAGATAATTTCAAAGACCTGTTGAAACCTAAGAACATACCAAATGCCAAGACGAAACTTAAAGGTGTAAATGAAAATGACATAGCAGATGATTTGGAACAACCGGAACCTATTGAATATGAATTGAAGGAAAAAGGTGACAAGCCGTCTGCATGGAACGGAGATGTAGATACTTCTTATATGTCCGCTCTTAAGAAGGCATCGAAGAAATTTAATCTTAAGAAGGCTACTTACAAAGAAACTTCTCATACGATGATAGCGGATGGTTATGATGATCCGGATGCGCAGATTGTAAGTATGGGCAATCAGGAAGCACTGCTGGTATTCTTACAAAAAGATATGACCAGAACAGCTCAGGAACAGACGGCAATCAGCTACAGTGTCTATAAAGATGGACAGTATAGTGCGCCGGTAATTATCCAGACAGATGCCACGGCAGACTTCCAGCCGAATGTTACGGAAGCCGGAGATGACATGATTATCACATGGATTTCCAGCGACCCGTCAAAGAGTAAAGGCAATGTGAATGATGCGGATTATCAGAAGAATTACGTAAAATCACAGGAAGTTTATACGGTAAGAGTAGCAAAGAGTGATCTTGAACAAAACAGAACAATCAATCAGAATGCTATTGTTAAACTGACAGATAATAACTGGTATGAGTCCAAACCATTTGCAGTTTACGATAAGACAAGTGGAGATTACAATATATACTGGATTGCTTCCGGGGAAGATTCAGAAGGCGGAGCAGAGGCAGCAGATCTGGCTAACCCAATGAATACGAATGGAAGAGTTTACAGCGCTATTGTATACAGAGTTTATGATGCTTCAGTAGGTGAGTGGTTGGTAGATGACCATCTGGCAACGGAAAGACCTTCCGGTATGTCAGAAGAGCAATACAGACAACAGCTTTTGGAGTACGGCGGACAGAGATTTGTAAGATCACCGCTTACAGAATTACAGATGACGGATCCACTGATTGCAGATATTACAGGTATCTCCTATAATGGAATTAATGTATATGCGTACACAATTGATAAGGACAATGACGCGGATACAGATGCCGACAGAGATTTGTTTATCCAGTGCTATGACTTTGAAAAGAGAATCAATTATGTACCGGTACGAATTACCAATGATACTATCGCAGACAGTACACCTCAGATTGTAAGAAAAGGCAGTGAGACAGATGGAACTACATATCTGTTCTACCGAAGCGGAGATGAGATTCATTACTTTGATTTGACAAGTCTGATCAAATACGGTGTTGACGAGGACGGACAGATTAAAGCTTCTGTACTTTCTGAAAGTACGAATCAGACAGAATCAGGTACGCCTGACCCGGGTAATGTAATTCAAACGGAAGAGGATGTATATAGATTCAATATTCAAAGTGTAAGACCATATGGTGCGGAAGATAACCAGTATGCAACCTTCTCTGACTATCAGGTGGCTGTGGACGACAAAGACAATATTTATATTGTGTATG
>JAILQS010000111.1 GCA_024698865.1 Lachnospiraceae bacterium
GTTTATCCATTTCCTTGAAACGGATGTTGTGCATGGCGTACCGGACAGTTTGCCTGCTTCATGGCAATACATAAAGAAAGATCTGCATTCCGTAGAGCGTCACACGAATCTGCACATCTATTTCAAAATTCATCCGAATCCGGGAGGTTTTATGTAATTGTAATCTATTAGTATTCTTTTTGAATGTCAGAATTGCGGCGGACGTCTTCGGACTAAGCCTAAGGAAGTCGGATGCGTCCGGCTTCCTTTTTTATGACAACGTTGTAATTGAGTAGGAAAGGTCGATATAGCATTACATCAAATATTCTAACAGCTTAAGCAACAAGATGGAAACGAACCTTACTGGCTGTAAGATATCTAATATATAACAATACTCTTCGACGCACTCTTCCCGTTCACCTGGTAGAGGATGGTTCCTGAACCTCTTGCGGCGGTAGCTCTTATCACACAGCTTTTTCCAAACTTCGTCTTAATACTAATAGCTCCTCTGGCGGAAAAGGTACCGCCGGATACATTAGCTGTTACAGTAATGGTTCCCTTAGGAGACAGATGGGCTGAGGAAAGAGATAGGACAGGAGCGATCTTGTCTGTTCTGTCATCCTTGTTACCAGGTTCTGTGGTTGTATCATCCGGCTTCTTTGGCTTGGGCTTCCGGTGTACGGTAATGATACATGCATTGGATTTGATACCTTCTCTGGAGATGGCATAGATCTTTGTCTTTCCAACAGATCTTCCTGTAACGTTTCCCTTTGCATTGACCGTTGCAACAGAGGGATGAGAAGACTTCCAAGTAACCTTCAGCTTCTTCGGAGAACGCTTAAGGGAGCATCTCGTGCTGTTTCCGATGAAGATCTTCCGGCTTGCTACGGAAACCTTAAGACTGGGTTTCTTAACGGTCACCTTGCAGGTGGCCTTCACCGAAGGCTTGTCGATGGCGTAGCAGGTGATGGTTGCTTTGCCACTGGCTTTGGCGGTCACCTTGCCGGACTGGGAGACGGAGGCAACGGAAGGATTACTGGATCTAAAAGCAACATCATATTTCGAAACGCTCTTTCCATTGCACTTTGACACAAGTGCCTTCTGATTGTTTCCCTGCAAATTATATAAGCGCAGATTCTGTTTACTCATGGCCAGTGATGATATATTCACAGTTTTCGCCATATAGAGTGAATAGATAATCTGATTATCCTTGAATAGAGGTCCATCCGAAGAGGAAATCTGAAGAAAATAGTATCCAGGGGTTAAATGAAGAAGTTTTGTAATCTGCTTATGTTTCGGATTATCAATTTCTGTAAAAACAGCATTATCCCAGTAACGAACCAAGCGAACGTGATACTTCTCTTTTCTCTTATTTGAGAGGGTTTTGAGCCGAAGTGAGAGATAGGTATCCTTATCGATATAGAACTTATCATAGTCCGCATAATCGCATTGTTCATCAAATCCGGAAAGTATTCTTCTATGCACCTTGTGATTTGTAATGTTAAAATCTTTTGCGTCACTTGGTGTGTCATTATTGTTAAGATCCTGATATGTCTTTTCTTCAATCTTTGCCGGAGTAAATGTGATATCCGTCTTTAAGGTGCCATCTTTTTTAACGGCGCCCTTATTTTGGATGATTACTTTATATGAATCGGCCATTACAATATGATCGATTTTGATTTGACCGTAGATTTTTCCTTTATTATCAGCTTTTAATTCCTTGACCGGAATATTTTTATTTTTCAAATTGTATTTTGAACTGCTACCGCATAACGTGATCTTAAGACTGCTACCGATTCCGGTTGCATGAATCCTAACCTCAAGTATGCCAGCTTTCTTTGTTGATAATGTATATATCTTTGAAAAGGACTTCCCCTCTCTGATTTTTTCAGTATGATGTGCTACCTTCTTCTCTGGTACTGCAGCGTTTGAAAGTGTTGTGCGTAATGTTATAGCAAAAAATACGGCTATAAATAAAAAAATGGACAGTCTTGAAAAACTAGTTGTTTTAAATGATTTATTATGAAACATATCCCCTCATTTCTAGATCCATACAGCTATCTTTACAAAAAACCCCGGCTCCTTTGGGAGGTACACCGAAAGGGTGCAACATAGAGCCGGGGCAGTTATCAAATATTGGGCAACTGAGGCGACAGGGACAATAAACTGAATTATTGATTATGTATCAGATACCCGGATAACGTCATG
>JAILQS010000145.1 GCA_024698865.1 Lachnospiraceae bacterium
GGTTACCGCAGCTTACGAATGGTTCTGCGTATTTGGCTAAGGTTTCAATAGGAACCATAGGTTCAAAGCGTTTGCTGTTTTCGAGGGCAATGCGCGCCGGCTTGCGATACCACTCTAAGAAGGAGATAATCGCATTACTGATACGTGCAGATTTGCGCGACTTGCCAAGGAAATCTGCTTTAAAATTATTGTTATAGCAGCTGTACATTAAGAAATCAATCAAATCCGGACAAACTGCTTCTGCACCTTCTTCCTCCAATAAATCAACCAGATGATTATTGGCGGCCGGAAGGAATTTAACAAGAATCTCTCCTACGATACCAACTCTGGTTTTCTTAATATCGAGAAGCTCTAACTGATCAAAATCATTGACAATCTGCCGGATGTTCTTTTTAAACGTAGCACGGTTGCCCTTCTTGACATCTTCGATGCATTTGGCTTCCCACTTTTGATGGAGCGCATTCGCTGCACCGGCTTCTTTTTCATAAGGTCTGGTTTTGTAAAGCAGACGCATAAACAAATCTCCGTAAACAAGTGCCTGAAGTGCACGGTTGATTAATTTTGGAGATATTTTAAAGCCCGGATTCTTTTCAATACCGGCACTTAAGGAAATGACCGGAATATCAGGATAACCGGCGTTCTTAAGCGCACGACGAATAAATCCAATGTAGTTGGTTGCACGACAACCACCACCGGTCTGTGTAATGATAACAGCAAGTTTATCAGTATCGTATTTGCCGGAAAGCACGGCTTTCATAATCTGACCAACTACCAGCAAAGAAGGGTAGCAGGCGTCATTATTTACATATTTTAATCCATAATCCACGCAGTCTTTATCTTCGGAGTTCAGTACCTCCATATTGTAACCGCACGAATGAAAGGCGGACTGTAAAATTCCAAAATGAATTGGTGACATTTGCGGGCAGAGAATCGTGTAACTCTTGCGCATTTCCTTGGTGAATAAAGTACGTTTGTATGAGGTGTTCACCGGTTTGGCTGTAATCTCTTTGTCGGCACGGTCTTTTACAGCAGACAGAAGAGAGCGGATACGGATGCGTGCAGCCCCCAGGTTGTTAACCTCGTCAATTTTTAATACCGTATAGATTTTGTTGGACTGCGTTAAAATATCATTCACCTGGTCGCAGGTAACGGCATCCAGTCCACAACCAAAGGAATTAAGCTGAATGATATCCAGATTGTCGCATCCTTTTACATAGGAAGCAGCGGCATAAAGTCTGGAATGATACATCCACTGATCCATAACAATCGTTGGACGGTCGGTTTTGGCAAGGTGAGAAATACTATCCTCGGTTAAAACGGCAACGCCATAAGAGTTGATAAGTTCCGGAATACCGTGGTTGATTTCCGGATCAATATGATATGGTCTTCCGGCTAAAACAATTCCTTTTTTACCGGTTTCCTCAAGGTAGGCAAGGGTTTCTTCACCTTTCTTTGCAACGTCTTTTCGTACCTGTTCTAACTCTTTCCATGCTTTGTGAGTAGCTTCTTTGATTTCTGCCGCAGGAATTTTATTTTCGGTTTCAAAAACTTCTACCAGTCGATTTGTGATAATTGCTTCGGATTCAAAAGAAAGGAAGCAGTTTTGGTATGTAATGTCCGGTGAGGAAAGTTCTTCCACGTTATTTTTAATATTCTCGCCGTAGGAAGTAACAATCGGGCAGTTGTAGTGGTTGCCGGCACCTTCGACCTCCTTGCGTTCATAAGGGACGCATGGGTAGAAAATATACTTAAGCCCTTTATTTAATAACCACATAATATGTCCATGTGCAAGTTTTGCCGGATAACATTCAGACTCACTTGGAATGGACTCGATACCCAATTCGTAAATTTTACGGGAGGAAGCAGGAGAGAGTACTACCTGATAGCCAAGTTCCGTAAAGAAGGTATACCAGAATGGATAGTTTTCGTACATATTAAGTACTCTTGGAATACCGACCTTTCCTCTGTAAGCTTTCTCAGCGGAGAGTGGTTCATATCCAAACAGACGCTTGTTTTTATATTCGTATAAGTTAGGAATGTTGTCTTTATTCTTCTCTTTTCCAAGACCACGTTCGCAGCGGTTACCGGAAATGAAGGTACGATTGTCACTGGTTCTTCTGGAAGCATTGTCCCCGGAGAACTTGTTAATCGTTAAAAGACAACTGTTGGTACAGCCCTTACATCTTGCCATGGAAGTTTCAAAACGAAGATTGATAATTTCGTCGATGGTAAGCATGGTGGAAGGCTGACCGTTATAGTGCTTGCGGGCAATTAAAGCTGCACCGAAAGCCCCCATGATACCGGCAATGTCCGGGCGAACTGCGTCACAACCGGAAATACGCTCAAAACTGCGAAGAACGGCATCGTTATAGAAAGTACCACCCTGTACTACAATTTTAGTACCAAGATCTTTGGGATCTGTGAGTTTGATTACTTTTAACAGGGCGTTTTTGATAACAGAGTAAGCAAGACCTGCTGAAATATCAGCAACGCTTGCCCCTTCCTTTTGCGCCTGTTTTACTTTCGAATTCATAAATACCGTACATCTGGAGCCTAAGTCAATCGGGTTTTGTGCAAATAAAGCAACCTGTGCAAAATCAGCCACTTCGTAGTTTAAAGATTTGGCAAAGGTTTCGATGAAAGAGCCGCATCCGGAAGAACAGGCCTCATTGAGCTGTACCTTATCTACGGAATTATTTTTGATTTTGATACATTTCATATCCTGACCTCCGATGTCAAGGATACAATCTACTTCCGGCTCGAAAAATGCAGCGGCATTGTAATGTGCTACGGTTTCTACTTCACCTTCATCCAGCATCAGAGCTGCTTTGATTAAAGCTTCTCCGTAGCCGGTGGAGCAGGAGCGGACAATTGTAGCGCTGTCCGGAAGCAGAGAATAGATTTCTTTCATAGCTTTGATAGTAGTTTTTAAAGGACTGCCGTTGTTATTGCTGTAGAAGGAATAAAGCAGAGCACCATCTTCGTCTACCAGAGCAACTTTTGTTGTAGTGGAACCGGCGTCGATTCCAAGATAACAATTGCCTTCATAGGTTGCAATATCTGCTTTAACAACTTTATTTTGATTGTGTTTGTCGGTGAATTCTTTATATTCTTCTTCGTCCTTGAATAGTGGCTCTAAACGTTTTACCTCAAATTCAATCTTGATTCCATGCTCAAGCATCTCTAATAATTCAGACATTTGGAACAGCTTTCCGGATTCGTAATTCATAGCCGCACCGACGGCAGCAAAAAGATGAGAGTGCTCTGGAGCGATGATTTCATCCTCGGTAAGTTTTAACGTACGAATGAATGCCTCTTTCAACTCTGTAAGGAAATGCAGCGGGCCACCAAGAAATGCTACATTGCCACGGATTGGCTTACCACATGCAAGGCCACTGATGGTCTGGTTGACTACCGCCTGAAAAATAGAAGCGGACAAATCCTCCTTGGTTGCCCCTTCGTTAATCAAAGGCTGAATGTCGGATTTGGCAAAAACACCGCATCGTGCAGCAATCGGGTAGATTGCCTGATAATTCTTGGCATATTCATTCAGACCGGAAGCATCTGTACGAAGCAGGGAAGCCATCTGGTCGATAAAAGAACCTGTACCGCCGGCACAGATACCGTTCATTCGCTGTTCAATTCCACCATCAAAGTAAATGATTTTGGCATCCTCGCCACCAAGTTCAATCGCTACGTCTGTCTGTGGCGCATAGTCCTGAAGTGAAGTGGCAACGGCAACAACTTCCTGTACAAAGGAAATCCCCATCTGTGAGGATATGGCAAGACCGCCGGAACCGGTAATAACAGGTGCCAGCTTTCTATCTCCAAGCTGTTTGTATGCATCCTTTAGTATGGACGCGAGCGTCTCCTGAATATTCGCATAATGACGCTGATAATCAGAGAACAGTATGTGATTATGATTATCCAGAATCGCAATTTTAACTGTTGTGGAACCGATATCAATTCCCAGTGTATTGTAATCTGTATTTGTATTTTGATTAGACATTAAAATGCCTCCTCTTGTTGTAATCTATTGTTATGTTTCATAAGAATTGCATATTAATAAGAAATAACTCTCAAAAATGCGAACCATTAAATATTATACGACACTACATTATGAACTTCAATAACAAAAAAATGGGGATAT
>JAILQS010000169.1 GCA_024698865.1 Lachnospiraceae bacterium
GAAGTAATTCCTGCACTTGGACATAACTTTACAAAGACAGAATTACAGGATGCAACAACACTTGTAAGTGAAGCAACCTGTACATCACCGGCTATTTATCATAAGACTTGTAGCAGATGTGATGCAGTTTCTACAGATGAAATTGACACCTACGGAGTAGGAGAAAAATTATATCATCATTACAATACAGATTTTGAATGGAACATCGACCATACAATTTGTACAGCAACATTTACCTGTCCTACCTGTAATGATGTGAAACAGAAGGTGGTAAATGGTGCAGCAGATGGCTTAAGCAGTACAACAACTGCAACCTGTGAAACACCGGGACGTAAGACCTTCAGCGCAGAATTTGTATTAGATTATGATGATCTGGCACCTTCAGATTACGGAAAAGTATATACAGCAAAAGATACTGTAGTAGAACCTGCACTTGGTCACGCATTTGAATCCGCACCGGAATTTGAGTGGAGACAGGAAGAAAACGGTTGGAAAGGATATGCAACGGTTAAATGTACAAGAGATGAAGACCATGTGATCAATTTAACTACTTCAACAACCGGCGAGATCACAACACCTGCAACCTGTACTACAGCCGGAAAGACTACCTATACTGCAGCAGCAACATATCAGGGTCAGGAGTTTAAGGATACGAAAGAAGTTGAAAACATAGCTGCACTGAATCATGATTACGGCGAACCTGAATTCGTATGGAGCAGTGATTATCTGTCAGCAAAACTTGTTTATACCTGTACAAGAAATGAGAATCACAAACTTGAGTATCCGGCAACGGTTAATGTAGAGAGAACCGATGCAACTTGTACGGATGCCGGAAATGTGAAATATACTGCAACCTATGGAACATTTAGAGATGTCGTAAACGTACCTATTCAGGCACTTGGACATGCGTGGGCAGACGATTTTACCGTAGACCGCCAGCCAACTTGTACGGTAGCAGGAAGCAAATCCGTTCATTGTACAAGATGTGAAGCTACACAGTATCCACAGGTAATAAACGCACTCGGACATGATCTTAGAGATGCAGTTGTAGAAAACAGTGTAGCACCTACTTGTACACAAGCCGGACATTATGACTCAGTGGTATACTGTGACAGATGTGAGAATGAAATTACAAGAGACAACATCGAGGTTAAGGCACTTGGACATAATCCAAGAGAAGCTGTGAAAGAAAACAATGTAGAAACAACATGTACACACGCCGGTTCTTATGACATGGTAGTGTATTGTGACAGATGTGAAGAAGAATTGGATCGTGACCATGAAGTGGTTGCAAAACTTGAACATACATGGAATGCGGGTGAAGTAGCAATCGAGCCAACCTGTACAAAGAGAGGCCTTAGATTATATACCTGTACAGTATGTGAAGAAGAAAGAAAAGAGTTTATCGACCCACTTGGACATGACTTTAATGATTATGTATCGGACAACAACGCTTCCTTAACAGAAGATGGAACCAAGACAGCACATTGTGACCGTGATTGTGGCGCAACAGATACGATCGTGGATGAAGGAAGCCGCATTGCGAAATCTAATGAAGAAGCTGAAAAAGTAGTATCTAATGATGTAGATACACAGGATGTTGGCGACGGAACAGTTAAGACAAAATACAACTATCAGTCAACAGAAAACGTAGAACTTGAAGGTCTTGTTAAGAACTTTACAGTAGGAAATGCTTCCGAACTGTTAACAGAAGAAGAGACCGGTAAGGTTGATAATGGAGACGATGCAGTTATTTACCTGGAAAGCCAGATTCTTGACAGTATTTCCGATGCGGAAAGTGAACTGGTAGAAACAGCAGCAAAAGGATATTCCAATGGTGTATTAATGGATCTCTCCGTATTCAAGAAAGTTGGAGAGCAGCCTAAGGTTCGTATCACAGATACTAAGGGCGTAATGTTTGAATTTGAATTAGAGATTCCGGCAGGCTTACGTAACACGAATACCGCAGTAGAAAGATCTTACAGTGTAATTCGTATCCATGACGGAAAAGCAACAGTACTTCCGACTACATACAATGCGTCAAATAAATCACTCAAATTCAGCTCAGACAAATACTCTACCTACGTACTTGCATACAAAGACACTAAGATTGAAGTGAAAACTGCAGATGTAACACCGACAACACCGGAACAGGCATCTTCTGAAGAACTTACAAATGATATTACGAACGGAAAGAACACAGAAGAAATCCAGGGTTCATCATTCGGATTACTGAAAGCAGTTGCTAAGAACATCAAGAAGAAACAGTTTACATTAACCTGGAACAAGGTAGCAGGAGCAGATGGATTCATTATCTACGGTGCAAGATGTAACTCCGGCGGAAAGAAATATAAGATGCAGGAAGTTGCAACCGTAAGTAAGAATGTAACATCTAAGACAATTAAGAACCTTAAGAAAGCAACCTTCTACAAATATGCAGTAGTAGCATACAAGGCAGTAGATGGCAAGAAGAAGAAAGTAGCTGCATCCGTAACGACACATATCGTTACTAAGGGAAGCAAATACGGAGTAGCTAAGAAAGTAACTCTTCAGAAGATTGGTAAGACCAAGATTAAAGATAAGACAAAGGCAACCGTTAAACTTGCAAAAGGCAAAACAGCTTTAATCAAGGCAAAAGAAGTAAAAGAAGACAAACCAATCAAACAGCATCGTAAAGTATGTTATGAATCAAGCAACCAGAAGGTAGCAACTGTTAGCAAAGCAGGAAAGATTAAAGCAGTAGGAAAAGGAACATGTAAGATTTGGGTTTATGCACAGAATGGTGTATACGCAACAATTACTGTAAAAGTTAAATAGCCTAAAAGCTAACAACAGAAAAGTTAAATAACTTATTCTCTTTAAAAGGGATGTCGGCGATGCCGACATCCCTTTCTTCATATCTTCTTCAAGTTGCAAAAACGGACGATAAATGATAAAATTAGACAGGTTTTTAGTAGTATGTACGGGTGGATTTTATATGCGTTTTGATGTATCAGGAGAGGAATATGCTTAGATTTTATTGGGTTATTTTAAGAAATTTATATCATTTGTATATGATTCCCCAGATGGAATATATGGCTCGTCGAAAGGGCAAATATACGCCGGAGATGAATTATCGTATGTGCCAGAAAGTGATTTACTATATGGCAAGAAGCGGCAAGATTCATACGGACTGTTTTGGAAGTGAGAATCTTCCAAAGGAGGGCGGCTACGTTATGTATGCAAACCACCAGGGAAAGTATGACGCGCTGGGAATTATTCGTAATCACGAGCAACCTTGCAGTGTTGTGATAGACGATAAGCGCTCACACGTGGTACTGACCACCCAGTTTATAAAACTGCTGGAAGGCATCCGTCTGAAAAAGGATGATATGCGCCAATCCGTTGCGTTATTTAATGAAATGGTTGAGAAGATATCTCAGGGAATCAAATATATCATATTCCCGGAAGGCGGCTATGACCACAATGGTAATCAGATGAGAGAGTTCAAGTCAGGAGCATTTAAGTGCGCGGTAAAGGCCAAAGCACCGATTGTGCCGGTAGCGCTGATTGATTCTTATAAGGTGTTTGAAGGAAATTCCCTGGCACCGGTCAATACTCAGGTGCATTATTTGGAGCCACTGTATTTTGAAGAATATCAGGGACTCAAGACCCGTGAAATCAGTGAGATCGTAAAACAACGAATTGCAGATAAGATAAATGAAATCATAAGTGAGACCGCCCCGAACCAATGAAAAAAAGTGCTTGACATTTAACTTCGAGGTTATTATACTTTAAATCAATAAAGTACAAACCGTTGAACGAGAGAAGTAAGTTTAGAAGGTTGTTTCAGAGAGCTGCCGGTTGGTGTGAAGGCAGTAACAAAGGACTTTACCGAATGGACTCGTGAGGGCAGCTTGAAATCGAAAGAGAGTAGACGCTGACGGAACCCTGCCGTTACATTAGGGACGCATATGATAGTATGTGATTGAGTGGTTGATATGCACAAGGAGTGTATACATCAATTTGGGTGGTACCGCAGAAGTTGATAGCTTTTGTCCCAACAGTAGTTGGGATGGAAGCTTTTTTTTATGCAATAGAATGAAAACTTATTATTTTACAGGAGGTGTTTGAAATGATTCAGCCGGATTGCAACAGAATTATGGAGTTGGCGAAGGACTACGATGTCGTCCCGGTAAGCAGGGAAATATACGCAGATGCCGTTACTCCAATCAGCTTGTTAAGAAAGATTGCAGCAAAGAGCGACAGGTATTATTTATTGGAAAGCATAGAGGGTGGTGAAAAATGGGGCAGATACTCTTTCCTGGGAATGAATCCGGTGATGAGAGTGACACTCCGGAATAAAACAGTAACCATCGAAAAATGCGCCAAAGGGAATGCGGAAGATGTGAAGAAGGTGACGACAGATAACCCGCTACAGATTCTTAGAAATATTCTTAAGGATTATCGGGCACCGAAACTTCCGGGTATGCCGGCATTTACCGGTGGATTTGTCGGATACTTTGCATATTCGATGATTGAATACGCAGAACCGACGCTCAACATAAAGCGTGGAGATTTTAATGATTATGATGTAATGATGTTTGATAAGGTCATCGCGTATGACCATTTGAAGCAGAAAATCATTGTTATAGTAAATATGAAGACAGATCGGGTGATGGAAAACTACGGTAGGGCGGTAGCAGATATCGAAAATATCGTAGCGCTGATTCGAGACACAGCCCCGTTGCCGGAAGAGAAAAGAGTAAAGGAAAATGTAGAATTTACCTGTAATGTAAGCAAAGAAGAATATTGTGACATTGTCGAGAAGACAAAAGAGTATATCAAAGACGGAGATATTTTTCAGGCGGTTATTTCCAGACAATTTACGAGTCCATATAAAAACTCGCTGCTGAATGCGTATCGCGTACTCCGTACAACGAACCCGTCACCGTACATGGTGTATTTGCATTCGGAGGAAGAGGAACTTATGAGCACTTCTCCGGAGACACTGGTACGACTGGAAAACGGAAGACTTACCACATTTCCGGTGGCAGGCTCCAGACCTCGAGGAAAGACCGAAGAAGAAGATATCGCTCTCGAAAAAGACTTGCTGGCAGACGAGAAGGAACTTTCCGAACACAATATGTTAGTGGATCTTGGAAGAAATGATCTGGGACGCATCTCACAATTCAATTCCGTCGAAGTGACAAAATACATGATGATACATAGATATTCAAGAATCATGCACGTATGTTCTCAGGTGGAAGGAGACATTCGGGAAGATTGTGATGCAGGAAGTGCAATAGAGGCAGTGCTTCCGGCAGGAACCTTGTCCGGAGCTCCAAAAATTCGAGCTTGCGAGATTATTGAGGAAATGGAAAGTGAACCAAGAGGTATCTACGGAGGCGCACTTGGCTATATGGATTTCACCGGAAATCTCGACACCTGTATTGCGATTCGCATGGCGGTAAGAAAGAATGACAAGGTATATGTTCAGGCAGGCGGCGGCATCGTGGCAGACAGTGTTCCGGAGAAGGAATACGAAGAATCTGCGAATAAAGCCGCAGCAGTAATGAATGCATTAATCAATGCCGGGGAGGTGGATGCGTAATGATACTTTTGATTGATAATTATGACAGTTTCTCTTATAACCTCGTTCAGATGGCAGGAAGCATTAATCCGGATATCAAAGTGATTCGAAATGACGCGATGACAGTGGAAGAAATCCGAGAGTTGCATCCAACGCACATCATACTTTCACCGGGGCCGGGGTATCCAAAAGATGCAGGAGTCTGTGAAGATGTGGTCAGGGAAATGAAGGATGAAGTGCCAATCCTCGGAGTGTGTCTGGGACATCAGGGAATATGCGAAGTGTTTGGTGCTACCATCTGCCACGCAAAAGAATTGATGCACGGAAAGAAAAGCACGGTGGACATAGACATTAGCGATCCGATATTTGCCGGATTAGATGCACAAACAGATGTAGCAAGATACCATTCGCTGATTGCAAAGAAGGATACGGTTCCAAAAGAACTAAAAATAATCAGTACGACGACGGAGGGAGAAGTCATGGCAGTAAAGCACAGGGATTATAAAGTGTACGGACTGCAGTTTCATCCCGAATCCATACTCACACCGCAGGGTAGAACGATTCTTGAAAACTTTCTAAAACTTTAAAGCAGATAGAAAACATACATAATAAACAGAACAACAAGAGAAAGATACGAAAACATTTTTAAAAACGGAGGTAGAAAAAATGATTCAGGAAGCATTGGGAAAAGTATTAAACGGAGAAGATTTAGATTTTGAAACAATGAAGAAAACAATGGAGGAAATGATGGACGGAGTAGCAACCAACGCGCAGATGGGAGCGTTTCTTGCTGCACTTCGCATGAAGGGAGAGACCATCGACGAAATTACAGCCTGTGCAGAGGTAATGCGTGAAAAAGGCATCAAAATCAATCCGGTAAGACCGGTAATCGATATCGTGGGAACCGGTGGAGATGAGGTCGGAACATTTAACATTTCCACAACGACTGCGTTTATTGTAGCAGCAGGTGGAGTTCCGGTTGCCAAGCACGGCAATCGCAGTGTGTCCAGCAAGAGTGGGGCAGCAGATGTGTTAGAGTGCTTAGGAGTAAACTTAAATATTACGCCGGAGCAGGCAGAGGATATTTTAAAGAAAACCAATATGTGCTTTATGTTCGCACCGGCATACCATTCTTCCATGAAATACGCAGCACCGGTAAGAAAGGAAATGGGACAGAGAACCATTTTTAATATCCTTGGACCATTGGCAAACCCGGCAGGCGCAACGATGCAGCTGATGGGTGTATACGATATTAATTTAGTAGAGGTGCTTGCAAAAGTGCTTGCAAACCTTGGTGTAACAAGGGGCGTTGCCGTATGTGGCGATGGCTTGGACGAAATCTCCCTAACAGGTGAGAGTCACATCTGTGAAATCCGTGAAGACAAACTTGTCAGCTACGATATCAAACCGGAGGATTTCGGATTTGAAAGATGTGAACTGGAAGAACTGGTTGGAGGAACACCGGAGGAGAATGCACAGATTACAAGAGATATTTTAAGCGGCAAGCTCAAAGGACCAAAGAGAGATGTGGTTGTGTTAAATGCAGCAGTTGCGCTGTATCTTGGTACCGAGAACACGGATATGAAGGATTGTGTAAAGATGGCACAGGACATCATTGACAGTGGTAAAGCATATGAGAAGCTTGCAGAGTTTGTAGAGGCAACCAATGCAGTAAAGGAAGTGTAAACAAATGATTCTAGAGAAAATTGCGGAGTCAACAAGAAAACGCGTAGAGATAGAAAAACAGCAGGTGCCTTTGGAAGAAATGAAGGCAGAAGCACTGAAAATAGCAGCCAAAGAAAAGGAAGACAACGGCGGAACATTTTCTTTTCCATTTTACAAAGCCTTAAAGGAAGAGGGAATTCACTTTATCTGTGAAGTGAAGAAAGCTTCTCCTTCCAAAGGGGTAATTGCGAAAGATTTCCCTTATGTGCAGATTGCAAAAGAGTATGAGGAAGCAGGAGCGAGTGCAATCAGCGTACTTACGGAGCCGGATTATTTTCTTGGAAAAAGAGAATATCTCAAAGAAATCAGTGAGCAGGTAAATATCCCTTTACTCAGAAAAGATTTTACAGTAGATGCCTATATGATTTATAATGCTAAAGTGATTGGCGCAAGTGCAGTGCTTCTGATTTGTTCTCTGTTAGATGCAAAAACCTTGAAATCGTACATTGATATATGTGAAAGTCTGGGGTTGTCGGCGTTGGTTGAGGCTCATGACGAAGAAGAGGTGGCTATGGCATTAGAGGCCGGAGCCAGCATCATCGGAGTAAACAACCGCAACTTAAGAGATTTTACCGTAGACATTAACAACAGTACAAGGCTTAGAAAGCTGGTTCCAAGTGAGGTAGTGTTTATTGCGGAAAGCGGAATCAAGACCGCTGAAGATATTGCTGTTTTGCGGGAAGCAAATGTAAATGGTGTGCTGATCGGAGAGACCTTTATGAGAAGTCCGAATAAGAAGGAAATGTTAGAGGAGTTAAGAGGATGCCGCGGATAAAAATATGTGGATTAAAAAGAGAATGTGATGTCTTGTGGGCCAATGAATGCAAACCGGATTTCGTTGGATTCGTATTTGCGGGAAGCAAACGCAAAATCACATTTGAACAGGCAATGGAGTTTCGCGAAATATTGGATGCATCGATTCTGGCGGTAGGCGTTTTTGTAAATGAACCGGTGGAAAATGTGGTTAAGCTGGTGGAACAGGGTGCTATTAACCTTGTACAGCTTCATGGAGATGAGGATGAGAGCTATATTCTCTGGCTAAGACGCCGCTTGGAAGAAATCCATAAAACGTCGGTGAAAATAATAAAGGCAGTGCGACTTGCAAATAGAGAATGTGCCATAGAAGCAGAAAAACTGTCCTGTGACTATCTTTTGTATGACACTTACGTAAAAGATATGTATGGAGGAACCGGTAAGAAAGTAAATCTTTCGTTATTGAAAGAACTGGAAGAGGAAAATGTTTTGCACAAACCTTACTTTGTTGCAGGCGGAATATCCGCAGAGAACTTAAACGAAGTAATAGAAGCAACAAAGAGTTTTTGCATAGATATCAGCAGTGGCGTGGAAACAGATGGATACAAGGATTTTCAGAAGATGAAAGAAATCGTGGAAATGGCACGGGGAAATTAGAAAGAGAGGCAATTATGAAACAAGGAAGATTTGGCGAATTTGGAGGACAATACGTACCCGAAACTTTGATGACAGCAGTTCACGAAGTTGAGGCGGCTTATGAGCATTATAAAAAAGATCCGGAATTCATAAAAGAACTGGATGATTTATATAAGAACTATGCAGGAAGACCATCCCTGTTGTATTACGCAGAAAAGATGACCAAGGATCTGGGTGGTCCTAAGATTTATTTGAAAAGAGAAGATTTGAACCATACCGGTTCTCACAAGATAAATAACGTACTGGGACAGGTGCTTTTGGCGAAGAAAATGGGCAAAACCCGCGTAATCGCAGAAACCGGTGCCGGTCAGCACGGAGTGGCAACAGCAACGGTAGCAGCTCTTATGGGAATGGAATGTGAGATTTTCATGGGAGAAGAGGACACCAAAAGACAGGCGCTGAATGTTTTCCGTATGGAGCTTCTTGGTGCAAAGGTACATCCTGTTACGAGTGGAACCAGAACACTGAAAGATGCAGTTAACGAAACAATGAGAGAATGGGCAAGCCGTATGGACGATACCTTGTATGTGCTTGGTTCGGTTATGGGACCACATCCATTCCCGACTATTGTACGTGATTTCCAGAAAATCATCAGTAAAGAAATCAAGGCACAGCTTCAGGAAAAAGAGGGTCGTCTGCCGGATGCAGTCGTTGCCTGTGTAGGTGGCGGAAGCAATGCCATGGGAGCTTTTTATGAGTTTATTCCTCACGAGTCGGTAAAATTGTACGGATGTGAGGCAGCAGGTCTTGGCGTAGATAACCCGAAAAATGCGGCTACCATTGCCAACGGAAGTATAGGTATATTCCATGGAATGAAATCCCTGTTCTGTCAGAATGAGGACGGACAGATTGCGCCGGTATACTCCATTTCCGCAGGACTGGATTATCCGGGCATCGGACCGGAACATGCACAGCTGGCAGAAATAAAAAGAGCCAAATATGTACCGGTAACGGATGAAGAAGCTGTAGAGGCTTTCGAGTATCTGTCAAGAGTGGAAGGAATCATTCCGGCGGTAGAAAGTGCACATGCCATTGCTTATGCAAGAAAACTTGCAAAGGAAATGACGAAAGATCAGATTATGGTCGTAAACGTTTCCGGACGTGGAGACAAAGACGTGGCTGCAATAGCAAGATACAGGGGGGTAAATATTTATGAGTAGAATTCCACAGGCGTTTAAAGATGAAAAGGCATTTATTGCATTTGTAACCGGAGGAGATCCGGATCTTGCTACCAGCAAGGAACTTATTATTGAGATGGAAAAGGCAGGGGCAGACCTGATCGAAATCGGAATTCCTTTCTCAGATCCTATTGCAGAAGGTCCGGTAATCCAGGAAGCCAATGAAAGAGCTTTGGCAGCAGGATGCACTACAGACAAACTTTTTGACATGGTGAAGGAAGCAAGAAAAGAAGTAAGTGTACCAATGGTTTTCCTTACTTATGTGAATCCGATTTTTACATATGGAACCGAAAAGTTCATGGAAAGATGCAAAGAGTGTGGAATTGACGGTTTAATCGTGCCGGATCTTCCATACGAAGAAAAAGAGGAGATTTCCGGTGTTTGTGACGCATACGACATTGACCTGATTTCCCTCATTGCTCCTACTTCCCACGAGAGAATCCGCATGATTGCAAAAGAGGCCAAAGGCTTTGTGTATTGCGTATCTTCCCTGGGAGTAACAGGCGTCAGAAGTAAGATTGAAACCGACATTTCCTCTATGGTGAAACTGGTGAAAGAAACCAAGGATATCCCTTGTGCGGTTGGATTTGGAATATCAACACCGGAACAGGCAAAAGAAATGGCAGATATCTCGGATGGAGCCATTGTAGGAAGTGCCATCGTCAAAATCGTAGCAGAGCATGGAAAGAATGCAGTGAAACCGGTGGCAGATTACGTAAGAGAGATGAAAGCCGGCGTAGTTGGATAGAAGTTGACAGATAATGCAGTTGGAGTTAAGTGAAAGCTATAGTTAAAAAAGCAACTATAAAAGAGTTCTGGCGAAGAAGATTCGCCAGAGACTCCTGATATGCAGGCGTGGAGAAAAAATGAGATTTAAAAATATAGTAAGTGCAACCTTTCTAAGCAGGCCAAACCGATTTATTGCAGAGGTAAGTATATCCGGTAAGAAAGAAATTGTTCATGTGAAAAACACCGGGAGATGCAAAGAACTTTTAATACCCGGATGTCAGGTATGGCTTATGGCCTCCGATAATCCAAACAGAAAGACAAAGTATGACCTGATAGCAGTAAGAAAAAGCAATGGTTTGCTCATTAATATAGACAGTCAGGCACCGAACAAGGTAGCGAAAGAATGGCTGGGAAAACAGGATTACACGAAAATAGTACCGGAATATACCTATGGTAATTCAAGAATCGACTTCTATATGGAACGGGAAAATGCAGATAAGCAACCGGAGAGATATCTTATGGAAGTGAAGGGGTGCACCTTGGAAGTGGATGGTATCGGATTCTTCCCGGATGCGCCAACTAAAAGAGGAGTGAAACATATTCGGGAACTAATCAAAGCAAAAAAAGAAGGATATAACGCAATCTTAGCATTTATAATTCAGATGGACGGAATAGAAGAAGTACGCCCAAACGTAGAAATGCACCCGGAATTCGGGGAAGCCATGGAAGAGGCAAAGGCAGCAGGGGTAGAAATTAAATTTCTTCAGTGCCACGTGGAACCGGATGAATTGACTATAGTGAAAGAAAGTGACTAAATCAGAGGAAAACAATCGGATTTAGTTATTTTTCTTATTATTTCATTAACGTTCGAGATTCTAAAAAGTCTCAACTCAATTCTAAAAATCTTCAATCTAAAACCAAAAGTTGTAAAAATGAGAAATTTATAAATGAAAAATCCTAATTGCCTAATGCAATATGTATGCTACAGTAAACATACAAGAGAAAAATCCTAACTTGTCACCTCAAACAGTGCGTAGTATAATCATAGATACCGCTAGGCATAATGGTAAATTAGATGGGAAGTGCCTATCAGGAGGAATGTTAGATGCGTATAACGCCTTTAAACAAGGTATATTGAAGGAGGAGTTGAATGAAGATTAGAGGAATTGCATCGATAGTTTTATTTTTTTTGGCTGTTATAATGGGAGTACTTGCGATGATTATAAGCGGTGGTGAGATATTTGCTATTATTGGAGGTGCGGCGTTTGTAGCTGCAGTAGCACTTTTGATATTTAGAAAGAATAGTGTAATTAGAACCCTGTTTTGCGTGGTGCTATATATGAATATAATCCTTGACTTTTTGTTCCATAGAGCAATTAGAAGGGCAGTTATACTTGATGTGGTTTTATTGTTTATATATGGTGTATGTTTTTTTTCAGTTAACGCTATAAATAAAAGAAAGTCCGCTCTATAATGAAAGCTAAAAAATAATGCTATAATGATGTAAGACAGAAGAGCAAATCAAGAAGGAAGTAAAAAAATATGTGGCGAGGAGATAAAATGAAATGAAAAAAGTTATGGTCATTTTGGGATGTATTTGCTGTATTTTTGTGGGCTGTGGACAGCATGGTGAGAAGTCTGGAATTGTTGAAG